>DADA01000083.1 GCA_002494895.1 Nitrososphaera sp. UBA210 | reverse complement strand
GTTGCGTGGAGATCCCTTGCTTCAAAGTTGGGCTGGCTTCTGCTCAGTGGCGACTGGATCCTTCTCAGGTGGCTGATGGTGGACATGTAGTTGGTCCTGTCAAGGAGCTGTGTAACGCCTACTCTGCCCCTGCCCCAGTTTCCTGTCGCGATTGCATTGTTGAGCTTGTCAGAAACTATGCCGGGTCTTACTGCGGCAGCAACCGCGTTGATGCCGCGCTTTTGGCCGGAACGCTCAAGCTGGTATTTCATGTCCCTTATCAGGTTGCGGAACGCGGTCCTGAAAAGGTCTGCAAGCATCTGTCCGGCAAACTTGATCACCTTGTTGCCATAATGGTCCTTGTCGTCTGAATCTATCCAGCCAAGTTTTAGCTCAATGAGCTTGGATGCCGCTTCGCCCAGGAACAGCGCCTTTTCATGCCTGTTGTCAGGGTTCTTGCCAATGTGCGGAAGAAGCCCCCAGTCAAGAAGCGTTTCCGCGCGCTTTATCTGGAATTCCTCCAGCATGCCCGGCGCAATTCTCTTGCTGATGTAAACGATGGCGTCTCGGCTGCTGGCCACGTCGCCTGCCTTTTCAAATGAAGGCTCTAGCTCGTCCTGGATAGTGTTGTTG
Organism: Nitrososphaera sp. UBA210; assembly: GCA_002494895.1. Taxonomy (GTDB): domain Archaea; phylum Thermoproteota; class Nitrososphaeria; order Nitrososphaerales; family Nitrososphaeraceae; genus Nitrososphaera. The sequence goes on along the minus strand of DADA01000083.1, from coordinate 67,473 downwards.
AGCGAGACCGCATCTGCGATGTCTTTGTCAGATTCCAAGCCAAGCGCCCTGATGAGCGTGATAAGTGGAATGTCAACAGGCGATCCTGGAATCTTGGTCACTATCGACCCGTCAGGCCGCATTACCAGTTCGAGTTTTGCCCTGTAGCCGACTATTGAAGAGTATACTTTGGCCTTGAACAGTAGCGTGCCCGTGGTCTCCTCCGCGTCCACAATTATCTTGTTGTACGAAAGGTCTTCAAGTCCTACTATGACGCGCTCTGATCCGTTTATGACGAAATAGCCGCCTGGGTCGCGGGGGTCCTCGCCAAACTCTACCAGCTTTGACTCTGGGAGGTTGTGAAGGATGCAGGTATTTGACTTTACCATGACCGGCATGTCGCCGATGTGGATAAATCGAGATTCCAGGATCTTGCCGTCTTCAACTACGCTGCACTCGAGCATCACCGGCGAAGCGTAGGTCAGGTTGCGAAGTCTTCCTTCCATCGGCGCGACGTGAGTTATCGAGCCGTCCAGTTCCATTATCCTTGGCTGTTGCAGCTTTATCTTGCCGAGCTTTATCTTGTACGGGTATTCGGCGGTCTCTATTTCGATCTCGCCGACTTCATCTATGATGCTCTGGAGTCCGCGCTCCATGAATTCGTTATAAGAGTTCAGATGCTGTCTTGCAACGCCTTCCCTTCTCAAAATGTCATTAATTATAGGCCACATCTCGACAGAATTCTCTATCATCTCGTTTTACTCAACCCTCTACGACATATCGGTAATATACACTTTCACCTGCGGTCGGACTTTTTCTTGTGATCTTGATGATGTCACCGGGTCTTACATCAAGATCCTCGATCGCCTTGTCGCTCGACATTACGTACGGCAGTTGACTCGGTTTTGCGTTGTACTTCTTCATAATTTCCTCGGCTTCTTTTCTGGGCAGGATCTCATGCTTGGGCTGGTAGATGTGGTTCGTTATCTTTACAGCGGCTGCTTTTTTTTCAGACAAAATTCAAAAGCGCCTCCAAACTCGAAAGTAGCTTGTGCTCGAGAGAAAACATCAAAGCCAAATTTATTAAAATAAAAATGAGCATATATAAGTATTCGCAATATATTGTCAGCAATCTTGATTTTCTTTTGAAATTTTCCGGAGCGTATTTAATCGGTTGCCTGAAATGAGCTAAGTCGTTAGAGTTTCTTCACAAAAAGGATAAATAGTAATAGAAATATAGGCGAGGTAGGTGTGCATGAGGGATAATGGACTATAAAGCGTATGCACTAATGGCAATATTGCTGGCATCAGTTGCGTCTGTCGCGTTCGTAGGAACTGCGTATGCGCAGACAAGCTCTGTGACAGTAGGCACCGACAAAGACAGCTACATGGCAGGTGAAGATATAACGATCTCGGGCACGGTAACCAACGTTCAGACGGGACAGCAAGTGCTCATCAGGGTGTTTAACCCGCTGAACGCTCTTGCGAGAACGGACCCCGTTCCTGTGGCAGCTGATGGATCTTGGACGTACACATACCCATCAGGCGGTCCACTAATGGCAGAACCCGGAGAGTATAGAGTTATCGCAGGCTACAGAGGCATAAGCGAAGAAACGACATTCGACTTTGATCCGGGCACCGTATGGAAACCCTGGACCGTAAACATTGGAGGCAATCCATATGTGATAAGATACCAGATCACCGGAGGCTCGCTACAAACAGTGGCGGCAGATGTCGAGCTGTCAATAATGACATTCGGAATCTCTACGACCGGCACCGGAAACCTCAAACTCCAGCTGCCAAGGACTGTCATGCAGGCACTGACTGAGGAGAACGTTCCAACAGGTGGAACAGATGTCGCATACATCGTATTCGAGGACGGCATTGAGGATGAAGATGTTGTGGAAGCTACTTCGCCAGCGACCGGCACAAGAGAACTATCTATCGACTTTGATGCGGGAACTGAAGAAATCGAAGTCGTCGGAACGTGGATCGTGCCAGAGTTTGGTGCAATAGCTGCAATCGTCCTTGCTGTGGCAATCGTCGGAATCATCGTAGCGACTGCAAGATACGGCAAGCTCAACAGCTTCCTTCCAAGGCTCTAAGCCTTCCCCTTTTTCCTTTTTCTTTTTTAGTCAGGATCCACCGCAAGGTATTGTCAAAAAGAAAATGGGGCCTTCGGAGGGATTTGAACCCTCCTCAAGCGGTCACTGCCGAAAACGATCAAGCCGTCCACAGCCGCCTATACTAACCAGGCTATACTACGAAGGCCAGCCAGAAAATTTGAACTAGCTTCTGTATATAATCGTTAGATCATCCTTGAAGAATGCCCAGTCGCACGGTCTCCACTCCAATCTCTTCGAGCCGGTCCGCAAGGCCATTGAGCCCAACGGAGTCGCCCGCAAGATGCCCGAGAACGACCAGATTGCTCTTTAATTTTTCTTCGCGCATTTTCGTCAGGTCACCATAATCCACATGCAGGTAAATTACCGTGGAGACGCCGTGATCAAAGTATGCCCGGGCGACGTGGTATCCTCCATTGGTTCCGGCTGCCACCACCAGCGCCCAGCGGCCTGCCTTGTTCTTTTCGCTTCCGAGTCTTACACGCACCTTTGTTACAGCGTGCCGGAATTCTGGAATCGCACTGACTGACTTGACAATATCTGAAACGTACCTTGTGCTGCCGGATCTGATTCTCTTCAGGATGACCTGGCGCATGAACTCGTCACATGGCTGGTGTATGTTTACCAGAGGCATTCCCATTACCTTGGCAGCTCCGACCACATCGCTGTAGATATCTGCATGGGTTCGGGTCTCTACGCGCTCTGCCAGTTTCCGTACAGCCTCTCTCGCAACTCGCTCCGGCACGCCATTATCCAGCATGTAGTCGACATGCCTGCCAAAAACCCTGTAAAAATTCACTGCAGCTACACCTATCGGGTGGTGCGCGATCACGCAATCGCAGCCAAGGCTTTTGGCGAGCATCAGCTCTGCAGTACCCACATCAATCGCTATCATGACCTTGTGTATGCCTTTCCCCCTGACGTGAACCGCGCTGTCCGCAGGCAATTTTTTCCAGCCCGCAAGCTCGAGACCTATCTTCATGATTCTCTCGGTGTCGACTGCGACCAACTACACCGCTCAGAGAATGGTGCAAAATTTAAATCTGATCCGGAGTTTCAAGAGAATGATGAGCTGCTCGGACGAGCATGTATCGCATTCGACGGGAGAGGATCTGATCAGAATCACTCCTCAGCTGCAGTCCAGGCTCAAAAAGGCAAAGTATGGTGTGTACAACCATTCAGCTGTCGAGCTCTGCCACTGGACGAAAAAGTCCTTCGCAAACGAGGGCAGCTGTTACAAGCACAAGTTCTACGGGATCTCTACCCACCGGTGCATGGAAATGACTCCGACCGCGATGAACTGTGAAAACAGGTGCATTTACTGCTGGCGCCCTACAGAATTCTATGACACCCTCCAGATGCCTGAAGAGCTCGTCGACGAGCCAGATGTAATAGTCGAACAATTAATGGCTGAGCGCAAAAAGCTCATCAACGGATTCTATGGCCACGCCAAGAACGATAAAGTGAAATTAGATGAGTCTCTTTTTCCAGCCCACTATGCAATTTCGCTCTCGGGCGAGCCCACGATGTACCCTAAACTCCCCCAGCTGATAAAGTACCTGAGATCGCTAAAGGCCACAAAATCGGTATTTCTCGTGACTAACGGTCAGGAGCCGGACATGCTGCGCAGGCTGGCGGCTGAAGACGCCCTCCCCACTCAGATCTATCTTTCAGCGAATGCATCGAATCGAAAAATGTTTTACCAGATCAACAGGCCGCGTCACAGGGACGCGTGGGAGCGGTGGTGGGAAAGCCTGCGGTTCATGTCGACTGTGGACACCCGCACAGTTCTTAGGATGACACTGATAAGAGGATACAATGACAGTCCCGGTTTCGTGAGCGAGTTTGCTGAGATGATGCAGGCGGGAAACCCGCACTTTATCGAGCTAAAGTCGTATATGCACATAGGCATGTCCACCCAGCGCCTGGAGAAGGATCGCATGCTGGAGATGGACGAGGTGAGAGGATTTGCAGGCTCTCTTTGCCGCATGATGCCTTCCTTTGCGGTAATGGATGAGAGCGAGATATCCAGAATAGTGGTTCTGCAGAACAGGACGCGTTACACCGACAGGTGGATCAAGACCTATTGCGAGGATAATCCGCCTGAAGTTCGACTTTAGTGATCCTCTACTAGAGCGATAGTATGGCTTGCCCAACGTCATACTAGTCATTATATAATTACTCGAGGATTTACGATCCGTCCAGAAACGACGTTGAATCGACATGCAATACTTCCGGTTGTATTTTCGCTTGCAGTGCTAGCTGCCTTTCCGGTAGCTGCAAGCGCTCAACAGCAGGTAATCTTTATGCCTCTAGTTGAAGATTCCAGGATGCCAACAATTGATGGCACATGGACCAGTTCTACGGAATGGGACAGGGCCAGCGAAACCGTTCACAACTATACGGATAGTACCAACCTGGTGATATGGGCCATGCGTGACGCAGACTTCGTCTATGTCCTGTTGGAAATGCCTCAGGATTTCATTGTTGACGGTCACGCTGCTATTTGCTTTGACACTCTGAGCGATGGAGGGCCGTACATGAATCCTGACGATATCTGCTATGTCCGTGGAGAAACCCTGAGGGAGTATCACGGCGACGGGCGGACCACGTTGATGCAGCAGGCGCCCAAGAGCCCGAACGTGATCGCAGAGAGAGGGCTATCGGGCTCAAACAGCCCGTATTCTTCGGATAGGGATCATGTGACCTATGAGTTCAGGCTTGACGCCGACTATATCGGATCCGAGCGAATCTACTACGGATTCTATGTTTCCTTTGACACTATCAAAGAGGGAACCAACTTTACCTACTATTATTCCTGGCCTGAAACCGGGTCTCCGGAATACCTGAGGGTAGCATCGCCGAGATCATGGGGCGTCCTGACCACCTCTGAATCAGAGATCCCTGAATTTCCGTTGCCCGCGCTAGGCGCGCTCGCTGGTGTGATAGGCATCATCGCCGTAGCCACAAGAACAAGAATTTTCAAGCTCCGCTAAATGCTAGCCCTTTCGCGACGACATAAAGTGCGCAAATTTCTCAAGGGCCTTCCTTCGATGCGAGTATTCGTTCTTTCTGTCCTTTAGCTGCGCAAAGGTCAATCCGGCGCCGGAAGGTACAAAGATGGGATCGTATCCCCATCCCCCTTCAGCGATTTCATCGGAAATATTGCCTTCTACAATACCCTCGAAGATCGATGTGTCCCGTCCGTCATGATATGCGACAAGCGAGTGAAACGAAGCGGATCTCTGCCCTGTCCCCGAAAGCAACTTCAGAATTCCCTCGTTTCCTATTGTCCTGAAAACAAAGGAAGAATAAGGGCCCGGAAAGCCATTCAGTGAATCGATGAAGAGTCCGTCGTCTTCTACTATTACTGGTCTCTGCAACTCTGCAAAGGCGCTTCTCGCCTTTTCCCTTGCTATATCTTCAAGTGAGTCCGACTGCACTTCAACAAGGTTGAGCTTCGCGAACTGCACAGTGATGTCAAAAGCGGAGAGGATGGATTGGACCTCAAGGAACTTGTTCTGATTGGTGCTTGCAAAAGTTACCGGATGCAACTACACAATCCAGAATGGCCAAAGATAAAAACTAGGTGAAGCGCGCGTACCTACCACGTTGCTCGATCTCGCGGACATTCTTTCGTATCTTCTGAGCCCTTTTCTTTCCCGCTATGCTTGAATAGCCTTTCATAAAACGCTGGAAGCTCCCTTTGACCTCCACGTGCGCACTAGTAAACACTTCTTTTATCAGCCGCAGATCAGTTGCCGCATCCTCAGCTCGCTCTGAATAGTAGGCAAGCCCAAAGTCCAGCAGGACCAGCTTTTTCCCGTCGACGATAAAGTTTGAAGTTGTAAGGTCTCCGTGGATAATGTTGCCAGAGTGAAGCATTGCGGCGCACCGGCCGAGTTTTTCGCAGAGAGCAGGAGTTAATGCATCGCGGGCATTGCTTCCCTTCACAAACTCCATTATTATCTCGGCCCTTGATGGGTCCACAAAGAAAATGAAAGGACAGACCACTCCGGTGGCCTTTGCAGCGGACATCAAGGCTGCCTCGTGTATCGTTCTTCGCTTCCGAAGTACCGCGTCAAGCTCTTTGTGCCGGTACGGCTTTGGCGAGCGGATCTTTGATACTGCTTTTCTGCCGAACCAGTCGACAAGATAAATGTCCGCCTCTGCGCCCTTTTTCATGAGCCGCGGCTGCAATCATAATATAGCCTCTGGCTAGGAGATAAAAACGTGGTGAACTTTGAGCCGGCGCCCGGAGAAAAGATCGTCCTGGACGAGGATTGTGCCGAGGACAAGCTTAGAAGCGGGATATTGATACTGACCAACAACCGGCTCGTGTTCCAAAAAACACAGGGAAGGATGGCGACTCTGTCAAAGAAGGAAGGCGAGATCGCACTTGACATCCCACTTGAAAAGATATCCTCCGTCAGGTCGGAGGGCTTTCTAGTAAAGAAGCTCGTGGTCAGCTCTGGCGATATCAACTACAAGTTTGGAGTCTTTAGCAATGGACAGTGGGAACGGCAGATAAAGGCGCTCAAGGCAGGCGCCAGCTGACGTCAACCGTGTCGAGCCGCCACGACTGACTGACGTATGATTTCTCTATGCTGACCTGCTTTTTTTCAGCCCTGTACTGCTGTAGAGCAGTCCAGGAAATCTGCGCCCCGTTGTCGCCTGCGAACTCTGTCGGGCACGCAAATAGCGTGGCTCCATGCCTTTCACAGGCCTGCTGAAGCATCTGGCCAAGCTTTTTGTTCGCGGCCACCCCGCCAACTATCATTGCCTGCTTTTTTCCGGTGAAAGAGAGTGCCCGCTCTACGGCCTCTGCAATCATTGCAAATGAAGTCTCTTGCAGAGAAGAACAGACGTCTGCAAGCTTGGTCCTATTCTCTGATGCCATCCTTATCGCCGCTGTAAGAAGACCGGAAAATGAGACATCATTTCCCTTGATGGCATAGGGAAGCTGCAGGTATTCCCCAGACGATTTTTCCGAGATCTCTTCTATTCGTCCACCGCACGGAGAAGAAAACCCGAGTGACCTTCCGAACTGGTCCAGCAGCTGTCCGACCGTTATATCCAGCGTCTCACCAAATACCCGCCAGCGGCCATGAGAAAATGCGAGCAGCATCGTATGACCCCCTGAGACGAGCAGAACCAGTGGATCAGATGCACCAGTCAATAGCGCACCTAGCTCGATGTGCCCGAGTGCATGGTTGACGGGCACAAGAGGCTTGCTATAATAGCCGGCCAGCGCCCTTGCCACAACTGCACCTACCCGAAGGCATGGCCCAAGTCCCGGCCCGGCAGAATATCCGATAATGTCGATATCTTTCATTGAAACGGCTGCGGAATCAAGCGCGTCATGCAACACTTTGGATGATGCTTCCATGTGGTGCCTTGACGCGTCCCTTGGGTGGATCCCCTTGCCTTCATGCGGCCTGTGGATGTCTCGAACGTCGGAACGAATCCTGCCACTAGAATCGACCACAGAGCACGCGAACGTGTGAGCAGTGCTTTCTACTCCGAGACAGAGCATCATATCAGCCCCTGCTTGCTGCAGAGACAATTTTTATCACGTCGCTGTTCTTTAGCCGGTGGTCCGCACCGATCCTCTGCTTTGTCCGCGCATCAATAGCATAGAGAAAACCCTTGGCAAGATCCGCGTGTATAGTTCCAGCCAAGTCCTTTGTGGTGGAGCCGTCCGGCAGCAACCTGACATCAGGAAGCACGTTGCCCTTCTTGTCCGTAAGCTTGAATTCGTCTTCGACTGGATAGACTGCCACCATTTTAAGAAGCTTGAAGCAGGCCATGTTGATGACTTCCTGGACGCCTGTAGAACCGTATTTCGCCATCAACGACTTTACGATGTCCAGTGCCTTTTGCTGCAGCGCGTTCAGCTCGACACCTTTCCTGATTTCAAACGATCCGTCGCCGGGTAGGTAATGCAGCACCCCCTTCTTTGAGGCCTTGCGCAGAAGGACTTCAGCCTCTGATGCGCAGGGCACCAGCGCGAGTCCGTTTGCCCTCATCTTTTCAATGTTCGCGTCGGCAGAAGGAAGGTCCGCCTTGTTGGCTGCGATCATGAACGGTTTGGCCTGCGAACGCAGCAGCTTGCAAAACGCAAGTATGTCCTGCTCGGTCCACGCCACAGGTTTCTTTGACGCAAGGCCTGAAGCGTGCAGGGCGGCCGCTATGGACTGTTCAGAGATCGCAAGCCCCGACAACCTCTTGGCAAGCATCTGTTCCAGTTTTTGTCCCTGGCTTTCAGTTTCCCTTGCCGTCTTGGACCAGTCGCGTCCAACGATCGAAGCAAGCCAGAGATCAAATTCCTCTTCAACAAACTCTATGTCATTCGCTGGGTCTCCAGCCCCGGCAGGAACAGTCTTCCCATTGCTGTCGGTAGAGCCCGACGCGTCGACTATGTGTATCAGAGCATCGGCCTGCCTTGCATCGTCCAGGAATTTGTTGCCAAGACCCTTGCCGGCATGAGCGCCAGGAACAAGGCCTGCAATGTCCACGAGCTTTACCGGGATAAACCGGTTGCCATCAATGCACATCGAGTGGACAGGGTTATCCTGGACGCCGAAATCGCGGCAGACGCATTTTACCCTGGCATACGCCACTCCGACGTTTGGCTCTATGGTTGTAAAGGGATAATTCGCGGCAGGGACTGCGAGCTCGGTTGCGGCGTTAAAGAACGTTGACTTGCCTACGTTGGCCTTGCCTATCAAGCCGATGATCATGACAAGATATTAGCGTAATCGCTTCCAGCCCGCATTAATGTCTTTCAAGGACTCCATAGCCCCACAGGTTTAATACAATCCGAGTCCCTGCTTTGAAAGTTGCAAAAGCAGGCGCTCTTGTGGATAAAGAGGCTTCATCTACAGAAACACCCCGAAGGTGGATATTTTGCACAGACCTACAAGTCAAAGACGATGGTCAGTGCAGACGGATTCTCCGGGAAGCGACATGCCTCCACCGCCATCTATTACATGCTGGTTGGTGACCAGTTCTCTGCGTTTCACAGGATCAAGTCAGACGAGATCTGGCACCATTACTCTGGAGGATCGCTGAACCTGTACGTGATAAGGGACGGGATTTTGTCAAAGACAAGTATTGGAAAAGAGAGCGGAAGGCAGGCCGCAGTAGAGGCAGGATCCTGGTTTTCTGCGTCGCTGCAGAACCAAAGATCGTACTGCCTTGCTGGTTGCACCGTCTCGCCGGGTTTTGACTACCGCGACTGGGAGCTGGGAGGCAGAACGGATCTAGTCAGGTTGTACCCGAAACACAAGAATATCATCGAGCGCCACACCACTGTTTAATAGCAGCTGAACTTTCAGTGTATCGAGTTGGCCCCAAAGCCCCGCGCAGTCTGTATCGTAAGCGGAGGTCTCGATTCTACTTGCTATGCTGCCCTGCTGGCCAAAGACTACGACATCTACCTTATGACTTTTGCGTACGGGCAGCGCGCCATGAGAGAAATCGAACGAGCGCGTTATTTTGCCAAAGTCCTAAAGGCCAGTGGCCACGAGGTCGTCGACATTAGCTTTATGAAGTCACTGTACGGCAAGAGCAACGCGCTTACCGATTCCAGGCAGAGGATTTCTCCGGCGTTCACACAGAGCTTGGTTGTACCTGTGCGAAATGCTGTATTTATTGCGATTGCAACTGCATGGGCGATGAGTATCGGGGCAAGGACAGTCGCGTACGGCGCACACACCGGAGACGCCGCCAACTATCCCGACTGCAGGCCGGCTTTTGTGAAGGCTATTAATGAAGCACTCAATCTGGCAGAATCGCGCGGTCAGCGCAAGCAGGTTTCTGTCATCTCGCCAGCAATGATTAACTTGGACAAATCAGCGCTCCTGAAAGCTGGCCATGATATACTGGGCGACAGGACATTCCGTACCTGGAGCTGCTATTCTGACGGGGTCTTGTCAGGCGGGGAGCGCATACACTGCGGCTCTTGCGAATCGTGTATAAATAGGAAAAATGCATTCATCAGTGCACGGATAAGGGACAGGACCAAATATGCGACAGAGAACAGTAGGCGAAAAAGCAGTAAGGCTCAGCGAAATATTCACTAGCATTGAGGGCGAGGGCATACTGTTCGGGACCAAGACGATGTTCGTCAGGATGGCCGGCTGCCCGCTCAAATGCCACTGGTGTGACACTCCGAATTCCCTGCCTATTGACAGCGGGAAAGAGTACTCTGTCGAAGATGCAAAGTCATTCATTTCAGAAAGCCTTCAACCAAACACCTACAAGGTCAATTTTACGGGGGGAGAGCCGCTCGCCCAGCACGAAGCCTTGATCGAGCTTGCCAGGTTCGTAAAGGAAGAACGGCATCTGCGGACATACCTGGAATCCGCATGCTATGATTCAGGCAGGTTCGCAAAAGTTATGCCATTTTTCGATATCTGCAAGATAGAATTCAAGCTGAAAGACTCCAAAGTGGTTGACGAAAGAAATCATGACAATCTCTTGAATAACGAGCTTGAATGTCTAGAGCTGGCAGTCCGGAGCAAAAAGACAACTTACATCAAGATAGTCGTTACAAATTCGTCGAGCATCAAGGAGTTCAGGGACCTGGTTCACAGGGTGTTCAACATCGTAAAGCCGGCTGATATAGCAGGATTTATAATACAGCCGAGCGATAAAATTGACGAGCCCACATTGGAGAGGCTTTTTGATTTTTATGACGCAGTCTATCCTGTTTACGAACAGGTCCGAATCGTGCCACAGATGCACAAGGCAATAGGAGCCAGATAAGAAAGCAGTGACATCGTCAGGAAGGTCAGCAATCAACAAGAGAAAGGTTGCGAAGATCGTTCGGCAGTTGCTTCAAGAGCTCGGCGAGAACCCGGACAGAGAGGGCCTCGCCGGCACACCTGATCGCATTGCAGACATGTACGAAGAGATTTTTGGCGGGTACGTGATGGATGCAGAGCTTGACGTGAGCTTTTCCGAAGAGACCGAAGCAATAATCGCAAAGGATATCCAGTTCTACAGCATGTGTGAACACCACATGCTCCCGTTCTTTGGCAAGATTCATGTTGCATACGTCCCCTCAGGAAGGGTATTTGGCGTGTCAAAGCTTGTTCGGCTAGTCGAAAAATATTCGCGCAGACTCCAGATTCAGGAGAGGCTCACAAAGCAGGTCGCGGACGAGCTGTACAGGATGGGAGTGAAGGGAGCCCTGGTTATCGCTGAAGGAGAGCATCTGTGCATGAAAATGCGCGGCGTCAGAAATGACAGCTCTATTACGACCATTGCTCACCGGGGAGTAATGACCCAGAAGGATGTACGCGAACACGTCATGGCTCTGATACACCGACCCAAATCCGAGATTGGATCCATATAATCTGCGGATGTTCGCAAGAATATGATTTCGTTTTTTACTATTCTACTTCTGCGGTAGAGGTTTCGTCATCTATTTCCGCCGGGAGACTCTTCCGCTTCTTTCTTGGAAGCTTTCTCTGCGGTACTATGGCCGTCATCTGCTTGCCATAGAATTCGCGCATTTCTGCGGTATGAAGGAATCCCAAAATCACTCCGCTCAGGGCCATGCCCAGAACGTACATTAGCATCATGCCAACATCACCGCCGGAAGTGTACAAGAATGCAAATCCCAGTGCTATTCCTGCGAACTGGAGCGTGCGTGCCAGACTCCATCCCCAGCCTTTTCCCAAGAACAGGCCTGCAGCGGAGCCAAGGAATCCAATTCCGATGGGAATTTTCAGCAGGCCGGCAATTGACAGGATGCCAAACAACACGGATACTCCCGGCAAAGAACCCGGAGTGTTAAACGATACTTCCGGAAACCCACCTGCCGATGTAAGCCCGTTCATCAACAGGATGGCGCCGATCGCGCCGTTGAGCCCGACGATAATCATTACTTCCATCGGCCTGCTCAGTATCATCATATCTTTAAGTGCAGATTTCTCTGAGAATTATAATAAGGGTAAGCACGTAGCTTTCGCCTACATATCGATAGGTTTCCTTTTTAAGCATACCAATGTGCGCGTGCTGAGATGGAACCGATGGTCCTTCACAGAATGCCACGGGAGCCTGTGTTAAAGGCCATTAGAGAGGACTAGTTCAAGGGCGTTCGGTATCAGCCCTCTAGTGCAAGCGATGAGGATATTTGAGCGGTTGTATGTATGCGCAGACATAGTGCAAAGTCTATTCTATAGTGCATCTAATGGTCTCACTGAGATTTCTCTCACATGGTAGAGTCGTGGGTGGACTGTGCGGAATGCGCAAACAGGTATGATGCCTATTTTTCTGCCTGCCCCCGCTGTGGTGCGGTCAATCGGTTCATGAGCGAATCGCGGCCTGAGAAGAATAGTGGAATTGGCCGCAAGGTGGCGCTTGGCGCGGGTATTGCCATGGCACTCGCTGCCGTCGTCTTGTTGGTCCCATCACTCTCGTCAGTCCTGCCGCTGTCACCCGAACCAGACATTCCAAACATCTCTGTTCTTCCACCCACGGGCCAGGAGCCAAGGATCGTTCCCCAAGAAGAGCTGATACAAAGCGCACTTTTAGCGATTAACAAGGACAGAGAAACTTTTGGCGTATCTCCCGTCGCTCTCAGCTCGAACCAGGCGGCGCAGATTCATGCAGAGGACGTATTCAGGAACAAACAGATCTCGCATTGGATGTCAAACGGAGAAAAGCCGTACATGACCTATACAAGGTACGACGGGACGGGTGCCGTAAGTCAGAATGTTGCCATCGCGGGATTTAGCAAGGCACAGTACGAAGAGTGCGTCAACAATATCCTCTATGACTGCGAAAGAATCGATCCGGTAACTACCACAGAAGAACTGCAGTATGAAATGATGTATGAAGATAAGGAATGTTGCGATGATGGCCACAGGAACAACATCCTGAACGAGTATCACACGCATGTCAGCATAGGGATCGTTTACGATGAGTATTATCTTGCATTCGTGCAGAACTTTGAGAACAATTATGGACTTGACATAGAGATGAGAGGCAACCAAGTCATGATTTCCGGACAATTGATGGAAGGTAATATTCGCTATGTTTCTGTTCTTTACGACCCGCCGCCAGATCCGACAATCTACGAGCAGAACAAGAGATCGCTTTCGTATTCTGCCGGCCAGCTAGTGGCAAATGTTGTCAAGCCACTTCCGCCGGGGTACTATTACGAAAAGCCGGAAGGATACAGCCTGATCGTTGCCGACAGATGGGATGTTTCTAAAGACAATGACGTTCACATCACTTTCGATCTTGCCAGGGCCGTCAGCGAGGACGGGGTCTACACTATTTCCGCCGTGGCAAGTGAGGGTGAAAATGAAGAGATTTTTGAAGCTACTTCCCATTCAGTTTTTGTGGATTCTGAATCCCGCTGAGCAGTTGCCGGGCACCGAGCTCCCACAAAAGTCAAATGCAAAATGGCGGAATCGCCAACGCGGAATTTAAAGACACCATCACTTACTTTCGAAGAAAACAAGACAGCACGGAGAGGTAGGCATTATCATGCGACGACATTGCATGCCATATCATGCCGCAATCCACGCGCATATTGTTCGCCTAAACCTTACATCCATGCTGAAACTCGCATATCCGCGAGTACCACTTTTAGGCAGTTCGAACTATTTAAGGCAGCTGACTAAAATGTCTATTGAATGCGTTAACCTATTTTCACTAGTCTCCGGCACATCGGAAACGCGCATCAGGAGTTGTGGTGAGAACTAGAATCCAGCTCTGAAGTTCTGGCAGCCGGGATTTCCGGACCGCTCTCAAATATTTCCTGAGTTGCTATTTTGGATGATATTGCAGGGTCCAGGATCTTCCAATCATCAAGATCATAAAAGGTCACGGCATAGTTGCCGGTCCTGAATGAACCCGGTCCCGAGGGCTGCAATGTGGCAATTATTGCAAATCCACCATTCCTTTCAGCCAATTGAATGAGCCCTCTAACCTCACGCCCCTTGAGACGCGGCACCCCGGCGCTGGCTTTTACCTGAATGTACCACCGTTCCGTCGATCGAATTGCGACGATGTCTGCCGGACCTCTGCTCCCAGGAGAGAGTTTCACGTCATGCCATCCAGCTGATTTGAGATAGAGCGCCACGACATATTCCGCCTCGCGGCCGAACTCGGTCCACGAATACTTCAAGCAATCGACAGTGGTGGCGTTGAGATATAGCTGTTCTTGATTGCTCTCGTTTACATGCTGCTCAAACTTTGAGCCGCATGTTATAGATAAGGATACATAGACACATATTTGACCCGCGAGACGCTATGCCTGTCGCGCTGATGGCTGGCCCTTCCCCCTACGCTGCGCTGAAGGTCGGCCGGTGGAATTTGGCCGACTTGGTGGAGGACCCAACGGGTGCCGAGTTTAAGGATCTGTTGAAAGCCATTGAAGCCCAACTTGTGGATTTTGAGGCAAAGCGCAAGAGCCTGTATTCGGAAATGTCGCACGAGGATTTTGAGAATCTTATCCACGAACTAGAAAGCATATCCGAAAAGGTGAGCATCGCGAGTGGTTACGCGCATCTTCTCTACTATGCTGATACTGCTTCAAGCGAGGCTTCTGCGCTCGTTACAAGGATGGAAAAAATGACTTCTGATGTCAGCAACAGAACATTGTTCTTCGACCTCTGGTTCAAGAAGGGTATTGACGATAGCAACGCCGGCAGGCTGATAGACGCGGTCCCCGGAGTCTATCGCGAATACCTGAGGCACAAGCGCCTTGTCGCCGGGTATGCACTCAGCGAGCCCGAAGAAAAAATAATCAACACTCTTGAAGTGACGGGAACGCGAGCCCTTGTCAAGATATACGACAAGATGACTAGTGCATTCGAGTTCACCATGAAGCTTCGCCGCGGGGGCAAGACTATTGTCAAAAAGTTCGACAACAGAGAAAAGCTGATCTCGTTTGTAAGGAGTCCGGACTACAACACAAGGGAGGCCGCCTACAAGTCCCTCTTTGAAGTCTACGTAAAGAACAGAGGGGTTCTGGGCGAGATATACCAGAATGTAGTGATCCAGTGGCGTGATGAAGCTATATCGATGCGAGGCTACAGTTCTCCAATATCTGTCCGCAATATCGCAAACAATTTGGAAGATGGGACGGTTGAAGCTCTGCTTGCAGTCTGCAGAAAGAATGCCGGCCTGTTCCAGAATTATTTCAGGATAAAAGCAAAGATCCTTGGGCTGAAAAAGCTGCGGCGCTTTGATCTCTATGCCCCGATAACTACAAAGAAATCCGGAGACAGGCGCTTTACGTACGGAAAAGCCGTAACCACGGTGCTTGAAACGTTTGGAGATTTTGAAGATCAATTCCGCGCGATGGCCGAGCGGGTATTTAGCGAAAGGCATGTGGATTCGCAGATAAGAAAGGCAAAGCGCGGAGGAGCGTTTTGCTACACCGTGTCGCCTGGAATAACCCCGTACGTCCTCCTTAATTTTGATGGCCGGGCCCGGGACGTGTCAACCATTGCCCACGAATTCGGGCATGCGATACACAGCATGCTCGCGTCAAACATGCCCATCATGGTCTCACATGCTCCGCTGCCGCTGGCTGAAACCGCGTCGGTATTTGCGGAGATGCTGCTCAATGAAAAGCTGGCCGAAAGGCTATCAGGGAGGGAACGTCTCTTGCTTTTGGCTGAACATATTGACGATCTGTATGCCACGATAATGAGGCAGGCGTACTTTACGGTCTTTGAGGTGGATGCACACAAAATGATAGCAGAGAATAACGCAACGATCGATGCAGTTGCCAAGCACTATTCGGACAACCTGGCAGAGCAGTTCGGTGATTCTGTG
Organism: Nitrososphaera sp. UBA210; assembly: GCA_002494895.1. Classification (GTDB taxonomy): domain Archaea; phylum Thermoproteota; class Nitrososphaeria; order Nitrososphaerales; family Nitrososphaeraceae; genus Nitrososphaera. The sequence continues at coordinate 51,562 of DADA01000083.1, read as the reverse complement.
TCGATTTCTCCGGATTTTCAATGGGAGTGGATTTACATTCCGCACTTTTACCATACGCCTTTCTACACGTATGCCTATTCATTTGGTAACCTGCTGGTTCTCTCGCTCTATCGCCAGTACAAGGTTGAAGGGAGGTCATTCGTGCCCCGGTACCTAAAGATACTTTCAGCCGGTGGCTCCAGAAAGCCAGAGGATCTCTTGATGGAGGCGGGCATCGACATTTCGCGGCAACAGTTCTGGCAGCAGGGATTTGACTACGTGAGCGAAGCTATACAGCAGCTGAAAACACTTGCGTCGGAATAGCGAAGACACGTTCCTGGTAGTTGCGATCGCAGGATCCATGACTGCAGGAGTTGTCTTTCCGGCGGCAGGTCTAGTTGTCGAACCGTATATCTTGGTATGGCTAGGTGCGCTATTATTTTTGAACCTGATAAGGCTCGATACTTCTGACTTGGTCTCGACATTTGCAAGGCCCCGGCAACTCGCTTTGCTCTCTGCAATCAAGCTGCTGGGGCTTCCTGCCGGGATGTACGCCCTCGCGCACCTAATTTACGAGCCTCTTGCTCTGCCGGTCCTGCTCCTTTCCGGCATTTCTACCGGCCTCGGGGCACCTTTTGTCATCAACCTGATCGGAGGGCGGCTACCACTAGTTGTCGGGATGATAATTGCCACGTCGCTTGCGGTCCCGTTTGTCCTCCCCTCAATGGTCTTTCTTCTGGTGGGCTCGGAATTTGAAATACCGATCCTGAACATGATACTGCTTCTTTCTGCGGCGCTATTCACTCCGCTTGCGGCCGGCTGGTTCACAAAAAAGCAGTGGCCGGCTGTAGCAAAGTTTGCGGACAGGAATTCGTTTGTGCTGTCGCTCATTTTCGTGGTTCTAATCAACTTTGGAATGTTTGCAAAGTTTTCAGGATACTTTTTCAGCGACCAGCAGCTGCTCCTGCAGATAGTGGCGACTGCATTTCTCTGCTTTGCGGCATACGCGCTCGTTGGGTATTTGTCTGTGCCGGGAGGCCGGCATGAGAAGGCGGCGGGCCTTGTCTCCATGACGTATGTGAACAATGTGCTCGTGGCGGTGTTTGCCTTCCAGTTCTTTGGCTCACCCGTAGCGGCTTTGGCAGCCTTGTACAACATTCCCTACTACGCGGGAATCCTCGCTGTCAAGAAGATCATGCCAAAAAATTGATATTAATTGCTCTGGTGATAGCTGGCAATGCCAGTCATCCAGATAACGATGAGTCAGGGGAGAACCGTCGAACAAAAACGCGAGCTTGTAAAGATACTGACGAGGGAGACCGCTAGGATTCTGAACACGAATGAAGACAGTGTCCGCATACTTGTCTACGAAGTTTCCAGGGAAAACTGGGGAAACGCCGGCGTGCTAGGGACCGACATGAAATAAACGCGGTCTGCTCTGAGACCAACAATTCGCATCTAGCCCAGCTTTTCAGATTCCAGGATTGCCTTTGCCTGCTTGTAGTGCACGGCATCTATCATCTTTCCGTCCAGCCTGATGGCTCCCCTGCCGCTCCCCTTTTCCATGGCGTCGCCCAGCGCCTGAACCACTTTTTTCGCCCAGTCTATTTCGTTTCTGCCGGGCCGAAAGATCTTGTGAACCGGCTCGATCTGGCTCGGGTGGATAATGCTCTTGCCAGAATACCCGAGCTTTTTTGCAGCTGTTGCGTCGCTGACAAGTCCCGGCATGTCATCAATTTTCTGCCAGATCCCGTCAATCGCATGGATGCCAGCTGCCCTGGCATCCACTGGAATTTTGGCGCGGGCATAGGAAAAGCTGCTCGCGTCGTGTTCGTCGTAGTCAAGCTTCATGTCGTAAAGAAAGTCAAAGACGCCAAACACAAGGGCGTTTATTCGGTCGTCGGCGCTCGCAATATGGTACGCATTCACAACCGCTTTCGCGCTCTCGATAGATGGCATTACTGCCGCCTCTATGCCTCTTTCCTTTTCCATTTCGGCCAGCTGCTTTATCACCGTCATGACCTCGTCCAGGTCGTTGACCTTTGGCACAACAACGCCTGCTACCCCCTTGCGAGCCGCGGCGCTCAGGTCCGCATTGACAAGTCCCGACTCTGGAGAATTCGTCCGTACGTAAAGCTCACCTGAATATTCCTGGCTGCGTGAAACCGCTTCTGCAACTATCTTCCTCGCCGAGTCCTTTTCATTGGCCGGGACTGAATCTTCAAGATCCAGGCAAATGATGTCTGCCTGCAGCGACTTTGCCTTTTCGACAAAGCGCAGGTTGTTGCCTGGGACGAAAATGAGGCTTCGGAACATGTATGCCAGAGCAAAAAGAGGAGGTAAAAGCTTGTCGCTTTACAGGGCGTGCGGCGTGGTCAAGATCTTGCCGAACTGCTGGGCGTTGGCCATCATTACGTGTCCCTCGACCATGTTTGTGAACGGCAGGACAGTGTCGATTATTGGCTTGATCTTGCCCCTGCCCATCCAGTACACCACTTCCTCTAGCTCGGCCTTTGTTCCCTGAGTGGACCCAAGTAGGTTGGTGCCTTTGAAGAAAAGGTATCTGAGGTCAATGGTCGAATCATAACCTGTGGTGGCCCCAGTTGCCACGAGTGTCCCGCCCATCTTTAAGAGCCCGACTTCTTGCGGAAATGTGGCCTTGCCAATGTGTTCAAAGACCACGTCAACTCCCTGCTTCTTTGTGATGTCACGCACCTTTTTGTACCAGTCCGCTTCCCTGTGGTTGACGGCAGCGTCGGCGCCAAGCTCTATGCACTTGTCCATCTTGTCCTGCTTGCCTGCCGTCGCGATTACCGTGCAGTTGTAGAGCTTTGCGATCTGGATGCCGATCATGCCGACACCGCTACCGCCGCCCATGATAAGCACTGTCTGGCCCGGCCTTATCTTGGCCCTGCCAACCAGCATGTGCCATGATGTCATGCCCACCATTGAAGTCGCGGCCGCGTCACTGAAAGACACGTTGTCTGGAATTTTTACCACGTTTACTTCTGGAAGATGGGTATACTGTGCAAACGCGCCCCAGAGCGGGCCGGTCTGGAAGCCCCAGATCGTTCTTTCGTTGCAGTCGTATTCCCTGCCCGAAGTGCACATGTCGCAGACCCTGCAGCTCATGTTCGAATGAGAGACAACCCTGTCGCCGGCCTTGAGTTTCGTGACGTCAGAGCCCACCTCCACCACTGTGCCGGCCGCGTCGCTGCCAGAAATATGAGGGAGCGGCGTCTTTACCGGATCGCCCCATATGGCCCAGAGGTCGTTATAGTTGTACGAAGCTGATTCTACTTTTATCATTACTTCTGTTGGTTTTATCTTTGGAACATCGACATCCTCGATCTTGACAACCTTGGTCGGATCTTTATTATACTCACGAAATACTGCTGCCTTCACAAAGCGAGAAACACTTTGCTGACCTTAAATAGTTAACTGTCTCGCAATGGCTACTCTATCGCCGGTCGAACTTGAACTCTTTCTTTGGTTGCTGGATACGCGTGAGCAGCTGCTTTAGCTCTTCGTCTGACAGGGCCTTGTTGAGCCTGCCTGAGGATGCTGCACTGATAAGATAGTTCTCCACCGTGGCGGCAAGCTCTGGCTTGACAAGTCTGATATTCATGAGCCGCTGGCGGGCCTCTGTGTCAAGCAATACCTGGAGAACACGCTGTCGCATGGCGGCTTCAGTCTCGCGCCGCTTTGCATCGTCGTCATTTGGTTGCTGCGGTTGTGGGTACGACATAATGTCATGCGTAGCGCTGCAGCTGCGGTGTGACCTTGATCAGCTCTTTGTGGATCTCTGTGGCGAGCCTGTCCATTTTCTTCATGCCTTCGCTGGAAATGATCCTGCCCTTGCCCTGCACCTTGACCGCGTAACCTGACGCCTCGAGCTGGTGAAGCGCTTTTCGGATGATGGCTCCGCCCGCGTCTTTGTGGTGCGACAAGTTGTATCCGATCTGCTTTCTGCCGCCATAGGCAGTTTTCAAGTCGGCAACGCCAAGTGGGCCGTGAAGGTAAATCTTTCTTAAGAGAGAAGCGCATCTCAGATACCACCAGTCCTTGTTCTGTGGCATCCTTTCAGCGTGCGAGCCTGTCTTGACAAATGCCGACCATGCTGGGGGTTCTATCTTTTTGTCCTTCCGCAGCTGCTCAGCCAGCTTGGATATCAGCTCGTCAGCCGGAACATCGTAAACCTTTGCCATGTATTTGCCAATTGCGCCGGATCCCCTATAAAACCCTATTCCGCCGGAAGGATCTTGTGGTAGACATGTCCGCACCTGAGGCAAGTTATCCGGACGGCCTTTGCATCGGACCTGCCCAGCCTTGTCCTAGAGTTTCTGCCGGGAACCATGAACTGCTTGCATCTCTTGCAATAAAGCTGCTTTATGTCATAGGCAAGCCTGAGTCGAAAGCGCATTGCTATTTTTTTTGCAAGCAGAGCCTGTTTGGCTGACAGCTCGTCGTCCCTTTCTTTCAGTGCGCTTGCCACAAGGATCTTTACACGCTCATGTGCAAGTTCCTTGAGGTGCTCTGCCTTCTTCAATCGCTGGAGTAGTCTTTCCTTTTGTTCCACTTAAGTCTTGGCAGGAGGAGCCGGTACGGCCAGCAGGGATGATACCCCTTAATATTAGGACAGAAGCAAAAGGCGGTACGATAACGCTCATAATCGCAGAGGCTGCAATCGAAACTATTCCTGATGAAATTTCTGGCCACGCCGCAGTCAGAAATCACGCCCGGCGGCTCGGAGTAAAGTCGTCGGAAATTCTGCTGGACAAAAGCTACCATTACGCCGCGATGAAAAAGCTTGAAGACAGCACGAAGCGTGGAAGGCCCGACATTATCCATTTCGCACTTATGGAGGCACTGTCGACTCCGCTTTTTCTTAGCAACAAGATGAGGGTTTACGTGCATACCATCAATGACAAGATAATTGCGATTGCGGACAACCTTAGAATCCCGAAATCCTACTTTCGGTTCGAGGGGCTGATGGTGAACCTTTTCAGAGATAGGACAGTGAAAAGCGACGAAGGAGCGGTTCTCATGGAAATAGCTGACGGCACCTTCATTGATCTTCTCGGAAGCATAAGAGCAGAGAAAGTTATCGGTCTGTCAACTGCAGGCGTCAGAAGCACTGCTGAAAAAGTTGCCGGCAATTGCACAAGCGTGAAAAATTGTGCATTTGTTGTTGGGGGCTTCCCCAAGAGCCACTTTGCGGAAAGAACCACCAGGCAGCTCGGACCTATTTATTCGATAAGCGACATCGGGCTGGAAGCACATGTCGTTATCGCAAGGCTGGTCTACGAATGCGAAAAGCTACTTCAGGAAGGCGTCGACCATGAAGGCAATAAAGAGAGCGGTAAGGTAGGGGCTTGAAAACTTGAATACGGTCCACGACGCTTTTTCGCTTGGCTTGGTCAAGAGCCAGACTGACAGCGCAATCATGACAGCACCGAAAACGCCCGCGGTGGCAAGGTAGATCATTCCGAACTGGTTGAAAAAGAACGGAAGGACGCTAAAGACAACCATCATCAGTGTCGTCCCTGCTATGACTCTGACGGAGGTTTTTTCACTCGAGACTACCGGGAGCATTGGGACTCCGGCTTTTGCATAGTCCTTCTTTACGTGCAGCGCAAGGCTCCAGATGTGAGTAGGGATCCAAAGGAAGACAAGAGCGGCCATTACGAGTCCAATCTCGATATTCTGGGTAGTAACGGCGACGTAGCCAATGAGCGCGGGAGCTCCGCCTGAAAAGCCGCCAAGTATAATGTTTGACTGGCTTCGGCGCTTCAGCCATTTACTGTAGACAATGATATTGTCAAAGAGCCCAAAGGCCATAAGCCCGAACGCCCACGGGTTGATGAACCATGCAGAGACCAGCGAAATGCCGGCCAGCACTAGCCCGAATACCAGCGCGTTTTGGGGTGAGATCCTGCCGGACGGGATCGGCCTGTCCTTTGTGCGATCCATTATTGCGTCAATGTCCCGGTCGTTATAGCCTGTCAGCGCGTCTGCCGCCGCAGATCCGGCGGCTACTCCTCCGATCAATAGGATCCAGGTAATTGGACTGATGGGAATGTCAAAGAGAAACGATGCGGTGAGGGCCGCGCCAAATGCCGTAAAAACAAGCAGGTACCAGATCTTGGGTTTTGTAAGCTCGTAATAATTCTTGACCGTGCTGCCTGCGGTTATCTGGTGGGGTATCGTCAAGTCCTAGCGGCCGGGTCTAAAGTGACATTGTTTGTTATAAAAGCGTTAGTTCTTTTGATCTTATCTCCCACCATTAGGACTTTTGAGGTGTTACCCAGCAGCGACGGGCTGTTTCGTCTTTTTCTCTTCATGATCCGCTATTTGCATCGATAGTTTCCTTTCGAATTCTGTGATCGTCTTTATCATCGGGTTCGACCTATCTATCTTGCACAGCTTGGCCTTGCCTATCGACTTGTTGACCTTGATCATTCCTGACTCTTCAATATTGCCAAAATACTTGTAAAACGTTTGCTTGCTCATGCCCAGTGCCTGGATTATCTCCTTCTTTGTAAAGTCGTTTGTGGGAAAGTCAAGCAGATAGTTCAGTATCCTCATCTGTGGCGAATAGCCAAACACTGTTGCGATCAGCGATTCATTTTGCTTTGTACTTACCAGGGGGAACCTAGCTACTTAGCGATCGAGGTCGGATAGGCCATCTCGCGAGTCGTCTTTCGCATCTCGATAAAGGTCTCTGTCTTTTGCACGCCCTCGATCCGGCCGATCTTTTCGGATATCAGCTGGTGCATTTCGTCAAGCGACCGGGCAGTCATCGTCACCAGCACGTCGAACCTTCCGGTAACTTCTGCAACCTCCCTGACCTCCGGGATCTTGAAGAGCTCGTTTAACACGTTGTCCCTGAGCTTTGAATCCATGTTGATTCCGGTGAGCGCCTTTACACTAAAGCCAAGCGCTTCGTCGTTGATGATGATCGTGAACTTTTTGATCAGACCTCGCTTTACAAGGCGCTTTATCCTGCTGTAGACGACTGAAGAATTCACGTTGATCTTTTTTGACAAGCGCGGGACTGAAATGCTGGCGTCCCTTGCGAGCTCGCCCAGGATTTTCACATCCAGATCGTCAATTCTTCCCATTGAGGATATCGCAGCTAGATCATGATTTCGGGGATTAATAAACCTATGAAGTCTAGTCAAAGACCGTGTCAATTAGCAATTTTTAGCAAGAATGAGCTAGAAAATGCTTACAATCATCAAACCTGGAATTGACTGATTGTTTGCGGCGGCGAAAAGCTAGAGCGTGCCGAGGCCTTTCAGCATTTCGGCAAGCAGAACCGCGCCCTTTGCAGACCCCATCTTTTCGTTGTGCGAAAGCAAAACATATTTGATGCCGTTGTCAAACGCTGTGTCTTTGCGAAGCCTTCCCACCACGGTTGTCATGCCGTCGTTTATTTCGCGGTCTATTCTTGGCTGCGGCCTCGTCGGGTCGTCATGCACGATGATATAGTCCTTTGGCGCAGTTGGCAGGCTCTTGATTGACACGTTCTCTGAAAATTTCAGCATCTCTCTTTTTACGTCCTCCGGTTCGGCAGGCTGCTTTGTTTCCACAAAGACCGATTCGGTGTGCCCGTCAAGCACCGGAACTCTCGTGCAGGTGCAGCTGACCTTGAGCGGCGCGGGTGCTATGGAGCCGTTGTTCATGCTGCCAAGGATCTTTTTTGTCTCGACCTGCACTTTTTCCTCCTCTTTGGGAATGTATGGGATAACATTGTCCATGATGTCAAGAGCCACCACACCGGGTGACCGGCCGGCACCCGAAATTGCTTGCATTGAAGTCATGAATACTTTCTCGATTCCGAATCTGTCCTGGATGGGTTTTAGCGTGATCGCCATTCCAGTGGTCGTGCAGTTTGGAAGCGGCGCAATGAATCCCTTCCACCCTCTGTTCTTGCTCTGCGAGCTCAATAGCTCGGCGTGGCTGTCGTTTATGCCGGGTATCAATATCGGGACGTCGGTTTCGTAGCGGAATGCGGCCGCAGTACTAATGACTGGAGTAGTTTTGGCGAACTTGGGCTCGACAAGCTTGGCATCATCGGACTCTAGGGCGGTAAAGATAAGGTCAAAATTTTCGGGCCTGATGTCGTCTACACTGCTGACGACCATGTCCCTGACGTACTCTGGCACTTCCTCCCGGTTGTGCCATCTCAGGATGCCGGAATTCGGATCCCGGATCGCATCAATGTATTTCTTGCCCGCCGACCTTTCGGAGGCTGCCATCTGCTTTAGTTCAAACCACTTGTGCTTGTTAAGGGCCACAACGAACTCTTGACCTACCGCACCGGTGGCGCCGACAACCGCTACCTTTAGCATGGTTCCTAATTCGTCAAATGCAACTAATAATCGTTATTGACAATCGAGTTGCAAAGCATTTCGGAGTGAGCATAGAGTCGCTATTGCGCGCTGTAGCCTTTTTCCTTGGCCTTGCCCGCTAGCGCCTGGGCTTTTGCGTGTGCCCTTGGCAGAACAAACTCGGCGGTATCGGGTGAGACATATCCTGCTTCAGCTGCAAGCGACCTTGCCTGCTGCTGTGCCTTTGCCAGAAGTGGCTTGACCGTCTCCGGCGTCATGTATCCTGCTTCTGTCGCAAGAGCCAGTGCCTGCTGGAAAGACCTGACAAGATCGTCCCTGTACTCTTCAAGGTTGATCCGCAGATCCTGTTCCTTGAACTGCAGCCCTTCAGCTATAGCAAAGTTGACTGCTATTCCGGCTTCTATCGGCTTTACGTTGAGCTTGCTCAGAAGTGATGCAAGCGGCATTGAAATCACGTCGCCAGGCTTTGCAACCACGGTGTCCTTGCTCACCCATATCGTGCCCTGGTCAATTCTTGTCTGTACGTTGGCTACCTTGAACTCTGACAGGACCGGCCCGGGTGCAATGCCAGTGTTGCCCGCAGGAACCACAATGTCCTTGCTGGCGATGTCGCCTCCCTTGGCGGCCAGAAAGACTTTGTTCTGTGCAAATATCAGGTTAAGCCTGAACGGGCTGATGTCTGTGAACATGAGTGCACACTGGCCTTCGAGCTGCTTGCTCAGGCTCTCGATTCCGGTCACTCCCTTTACTTTTTCAAATGCCCTGATCGCAACCTTGTTCTTGATTATCCTGATCTTGATATCGTTTCGGAACTTTTTGCGGATCGCCATGAGCTGGGTGGCCCTGACCTTGGTCATCTTGGAAAGCGCTATCACGCTGTACTTGCCCGGAAGATCCTGGAGCTCCTGGTACATCACCCTCTTTTTCTTTGGGTAATGCTTTCGCTGCCCCTGTGCTATCTGTGACGACATGGCTACTCCTTCTTCTCCTTGGCAAGCGCCGTCAGCTTCGCAGTCTTGCCCATAGTGAACTTCACCATCGCATTTCGGATGTTCTTGTCGCCCTGCGGCAGCTTTTTCTCTATGGCTGAAATAATGGCGCCTGCGTTTTCCACGAGCTGGCTGTCTTCCATTTTTTCGTCGCCTATTCTGGCGGACAGGTTGAGCTGGTTCTTTGCCTTCACCCTGACCGAATTGCGGAACCGGTTGGCTATGGTCTCAACCGGCGCCCCGTATGGGAGAGGGGTTGGCATCTTGCCCTTTGGCCCAAGGAACTGCCCGAGCGAGCGACCGACTGTAGCCATCTGGCCGGTGTCTGACAGGAAAAAGTCGTGTGCCCTCACCAGCTTGCGCGCCTCGCGCTTGTTGGTCCCAAGCCTGTCGAGCTCTTGCGGATCCATTACTTTTTCTACTCCGGCCTTCCTGGCTTTGGTGCCCATGTCGCCGGACGCTATGACGCATATTGTCGGCTGCTTGCTGGGCTTGTGGGGCAGCGCCACCACTTCGTTCAGGTTGAATCCCTTCTTTACGTCGATATCCTTCAGAACAAGAGTCAATTCTGCAGACTGGGTAAACTTGCGCTTGGTAGATCCTTCCCGCGCCTTTTTGACCAGCTCCAGAATTTGATTATTGGTTACCATCCTTAAATACGGCTATTCAAAGCGCAACAAGCCACTTAAAATCTTTGGGATTCTTTGCTTTACAGCCTTAAATTGTCGAACAGGTAACTAGTCGCGGCACTTGGGATTTTCTCTTCAGGCGTCACGGCAACACGATATTGATGCAATAGCTTCGATTGCTTAGGCGTCATACTCGTGACTTTTGCGGGTCCTGCCTAATATGAACGCGTCAAAGATATACATCGAGCTGGAATAGGCAGCTGTCCGGTTGATTATAAGGCGAAAGACAGGAAACGGCAAGTCTGAACGCAGGCCTATATCCGCACTGAGGGGCTTATCGTCGCGGCTACTTGTATGAGGCCCTTATTCTTGCGAACAGCGAGATCTGGAGCGCAATAATTACCGAAATAAGCGCGAGCACCGGAAGGATAATCGCATTTATCTGTCCCGATGCGTCCCTCATTGCTACTATTTCTTGTCGTATGGACCGCTGGGCGTCTTCGACGGAATCCGTTATCGCAGATTCAGTTTCGTTTAGAGCAAGATTTGTGTCATCAAGTCCAGCTTGGAGCCGCTCAAGCTCCTGGTTAGTGGAATTGAGCCGCATGTCAAGCTCTCGCACTGAATCCTGGATGGTGCTGACAGTGCTGAGGCTTACTGAAACAACCTTTGAATCATGCGACAAGAGCCCCCTGTTAAAGACTATTGCGTGTATGACGTACGAACCTTCGGTGGCTATCATCACGTCAGCGTAGTACAGCCCTTCATGCAGCTTGACGAATTTGTCTGCTAGGATTATGGTCGTATTCCCCCTTCCTGAATGGATGTGTGAGGAACCAAGTATCTCCGCAATCGCGTCCGGGTTATCGGCATTGACGAGAGCACCATCAAAGGTAACCTGCACGTAAATTCGGAAAGATGCACCTGCCGTAATCTGGTCTGGGGAGTCCAGCTTGACTGCGAGGGTATGGACTTTGGGAATCCTCGAGCCGTCGGTCCTCGCTTCCAGCGACTCTGCAAAGATTACTTCGATAAGCTGTGTCCCCCTTCCGGAATTGGAGATCGCTTCCACGGCATAGGTGCCGAAAGGACGATCCCTGCTAGGTTCGGGCCATTCGTAGATGCTCTCTCTGAAAAAGCCGTTGTCGTCCACGACAATGTTGTCGATCCTGATCGCCTTTCCCGAAGGATCGTACAGTCTTATCACAAGCAAATCGTTTGGTTCCGACGCTCCGTATATTATTAACGTCTCGCCGGGATTGTAGACATCTTCTTCGGTCAGGAGCACCAGTCGTGATTGAGAATAGGCTGCCTGTTGAGGTTCGAACAACAGCCCGGAAAGCAGCAATAGCGTGATGAATGCGGCTGAAAAGTTGATGACTGGAAGTTTCTTTCTTAGAAAACCTGTTTCATTGGCGTTTATCTTGGTCATTTAAAAAAAAGAAAAAGAGAGAGGTAGGTTGTTGTCAACCTATCTAACAGACTGTCGTAGGCGTTTCCTTGACTTCGGAAAGGACTTGCGGGTTGTTGAGGTTGCTAACCGAGAATGTTCTCAGTGTGTAGCTGCCTGGCTGGTCTGGTGTCCATGAGGATCCTACTTCAGATTGGCCACGTGCTGCGAGTGTTCCGGTCTGGAAGTCCAGCTTCTGGGTTACTCCGCTAGCGTCCCTGACTTCAAGGATCTGCACGAACGGCAGTGCGTCGTCAACGGTGTTCACTAGCGTTGTCGTGATTATTGCCTGCGTGCCGGTACAGACTTCGTCCAGCACTCTGCCCGTGACATCCTTCAGTTCAGGCTCGGTAGGTGTGATTACATCGCCGCTGCTCGGTGTTCCGATCTGGATGGTGAACGTGAAGTCCTTGTCGTTCTCCTCTTCTTCAAAGTCGGCCGGGAAGTCGTCTGTGTACTCGATTGTTACCGTGTCGCCAGACTTGACCGTTATCGCGCCACCTTGAGTTCCAGATGATGTGCTGAACGACAGCCTAAAGACGCCTGTGTTCTTGCCCGTCTCTATCGCAGAGATCTCTTCTCCTACTCGATCGCTGTCCGAGGTTACCCTGATGTCTGTAAGCGAGTCAGCAATGTCCGGTTTGCGGTTAGCGTCTGGGTCGCTGATCGTCGCAGTGATTCTCTCGCCTACTGCATAGCTGGGCTTGTCTGTGGTGATTTCTGGGTCAAAGCTCTTGACCTCAATGATCGCAGAGACTGATCCCTGTCCGCCGGAGCCCGTCGTCTCGTCTTCATACCTTATGGATATCAGATCTCCGGGACATGCGCCTGCGCTTGGTGAACTGCCACCTTCGGCCTCGAACTTAGCATCGCTCAGGTCGTCGTCTTCACACGCTTTTTCATCGGTGATCAGTTCAATAGTGAACATGAAGACACCGGTGTTTGGACCCGTCTCCTCTATCTCTGGACTTGCATCGCCTACTTCCCTTCTGTCGCTTCTAAAGCTGATGAAGAAGTCATCGTCGTCGGGATCTTCTGGATCATAGTTTTCGGTCGCCTTCGGGTCTTCGTCCAAGTCAAGATCCGTTACGAGTACGGTGACTTCAGTTCCTGGACCTACAAGAGTTGGCGTTACTTCGATAGAACCTGTGCCTGTCACGACTGGCAGGTTAAATTCGATCTCGTCGCCACCACCACCCGTCGAGTCGACTTCGTCGTTGAAGGTCACTAGTATGTTGGTGGCCTGCTCGATCGAGTCGCCGGTGCCTATGGTCAGAGGAATGTCTGTTCCTATCGTCCATGAGGCTGTGAATATGCCTGTATCTGATCCTGTTTCTCTGAACTGTTCGGTGCTTTCGCCGCCTATCTCCTCGTCTTCTGTTTCAACCAAGAGAATGAACTCTCCTCCTCCTGGTAACGATGCTGGGGTGTCAGACGAGAACTCCTCGATGGTATCATCGTCTAGGTTGAGGTCTTCATCCTGGACGGTAATTGTGAGGATATCGCCGGACTTCACTGCATCCCTGTCGACATTGACAACGCCGTCGTTTCCTCTCATCGTAATGCCCGCGCTTTCTTCATCATCGTCTGCATCGATGTAGTTGAAGGTAACTTCAAGGTCCTGCAGCTCGTCGAGATCGAGTTCTCCGCTTTCGAATTCAAGCTCGTCGTCGAACACACCTGTTGCCTTGCCCGTCTCGGAGAGTCTAAGGCCTTCCTCCGCAGCTGTTCCGGGGTCGTCTGCAAGGTTAGGGAGAATATCTTCCAGAATGCTGCCAGTGTAGTCTGCAAAGCTGGTAATTACTTCGTCGTCACCGCTTCCAGTCTCTAGCTCGACCGTAAAGCCGACACTGACATCCGGATCGATCATTCCTGTGCCCAAGTCGTCCTCAAATACGAACGGGAATGCGTCCTCTGTGGATGACTGAATGTTTTGATCAGAGTCTGTGATGATCATTGTACTGACCACTATGGTATCAATTCCTGCTGTTACCCAGTCCGAACCTGGATCGGGCGGAATAGGAACGGTTGTTCGAGAGAAGTCGACACCCGTGGTGGCCTTGCCGATCGACAGCTCGTCGCTTGCCTCACGGCTTACGTCGTCCATGAGGTCGTTGAGTGTGATCTCGATGCGATCGCCATCGTCAACATCTACAGAACCTCCACCTATCTGTTCCGCAAAAGCTAGGATGTCAGCCATGTCTAGTGATGTGGTGAAAATGCCCGTACTGATGCCAGTCTCTACTAGTGTGTATGTTATGTTGGTCGAGAAGTCAACGGGGTCACCTTCTATATCGACTTCAAAGTTCATTATCCCGTCCAGTACCTGGGTACCACGCTGCAATTCGAACGGTGAACCGGTTGGAGGATCCGATAGGATGAAGGTGTATGCGTCTTTCGTTCTTGGGTTGTCGTTAAGGTCTGCATCTGTGACTGTCAGCAGGAAGTCATCGTTGATTCCCGCACTATCTGGAAGGTCAACCTGTGGGTTGGCGAGAGTCAATGAGATCGTAGTCTCAAACGCGTTTGGAGTTGAGTCGTCATCAAGTGCGTCGAGGTACGTCACAATGATGTCCTCTGTGAATTGTCCTGAAGCGAGTTCGAGTATGGAGTTGTTTGCAAATATGAGTGCGGGGCTATTCACGAATGTGATTTTTAGCTCGTCATTCGTAAGATCGGGGACGAATATACCAGTGTTGTCATCTGTTTCTGCCAAGTCTATGAACTCAATATCGCCTCCTGCCACATCTACTTCTACTTTTAGAGCGTCTGAAAGCGTGTCGTCATCATCAGAATCGCGGTTTGCGTCGTTGTCATTGACGGAGGGCTTTAGCTCGCTGCTAAACGTTACTGTGCCTACACCGGTGAGGTCGCCGTCAACATCGTCGATGTCAAAACTCTCATCGTCGGTGTCAGTAGAGTCGTTTTCAGCGTTATCGAAGCCGGCATCTACGTAGTTTGCCATATCGTTGAGCGTTACCTGTACTGCTTCCGAGGTGAACACGAGCACATCATCGACTCCACCCGCGGTGTCATTTAGCGTCAAAGTGGCTTCAAACCTGGCTGTGTTGTCTCCGGTCTCGTCGAATGTCGTGTCGCCGTCAAAAACCGCACCATTAAGCGCAAAGAGGTCATCGAGATCAGCGACTGGAACTGTAAACAGACCCGATGATGTTGGATCCAAGTTGGCGTCCTGGTCGACTATCGTCAGGTATACAATGCTGTTCGAACCATAGGTTTGCCTATCGAGCTCTATCAAAGCGGCTGCCTCTTCATGATCTATTGTGACTTCTTCATTGTCTTTTATGATGTCAAATGACGCATCATCGTACAGCGCTAGTCCTGCAACCGCAAGCTCATCCGCACCCGCACCGGTCCCGAATAGCAGTATCTGGTCGTCGGTTAGGGCGGCTGTGGTCTCAGGGTCGTCAGGTACTGTGTCAGTTGCATTGACATGTACAATGAAGAATTCGAATCTCTGTGATCCAGGGTTTGTGTCGGGTATTGTGATGCTCTGGCTTGTGTCGCCATCGCTACTACTAAGGTCAACAGTGAGTGTTAGTGTGTCAGCAGAATCATCGTCCGCAGACGAATCTTCAACTATGACTTGGAGTATTCCGCCAAAAAATGTACCTCCAAGTGCATCAGCTGATGTTTCTATAGTCACAGTCTGGGCGCTTGCCTTCTGCAGTGGGACGGAGCCAAGTCCGACCACCGAAAAAATGCTTGCAGCCAGTACTGCAACTACAAATGTAGCAAGTACTTTCTGATTGTTCATACTACGTTACAGACCGTCAATGGCTTTTAGTATATAAGATTTATGAACGAATTGTCTATTCAACGGGGAAAAGTTCGATTAATGCCTGTAATTATTACATAATGGAGGTGGCTTTGTGTTATTCCTATGCTATCGAACGATCCTAGCTTAAGATTATGCTTGATCTAGAGCGGGCGTTACGGAATATCTTGCGCGTTGTAACACCGAATGTTCGCCTCTGACGAATAGGAAGTATCTTGCGTGTCCACCATCTTAGTGGGCTAAAGAAAGCTGGATCCGCTTAGTGTCTGAAGAAGTTGGATCTGCCTGAGAATTTTGCAGTCGCAGCTATCATGCCAACAATGGCGATCGCGAGTATTATCATAGAGATAGGACCGAACTCTGGAACAATCGTTGTCCCTGCGATCTCGATGATGTCAGTCCCTGCCTCGACATCGATAACCAGAGTCCTCGCCTCGTCGTCGGTCTCGCTCTCGCTTACATCCACGACGACGTCATCTCCAACCGCGTTATCTCTGGTTGTTACGATGTACTCTATATCTGAACCATCGCCCTCGACCGCATCGATGACCTCTCTAGGCAGCACAAGCATCAGCTCGCCATCCTCGTCCGCATTAACTGATATTACCAGCTTTTTCTTGACATAGTTTATTATCATCTCTTCGATTTCGACCGAACCCCCTGTCACCTCGTATTCGATGGGATAAATTTCGCCATCCACCTCAAGATTGAACTTCGGCTTACTTGGGGTGCCACCTCCACCCGTGCCACCACTTCCCAGCTGGAAGGTAGTTTCGGATTCTTCTCCTTCATAGAATGCAGTTACGATCCATTCGCCATTTACTTCCAGATCGCCCCCCAATACCATGGAATAGGAATATGATCCGTCAGAGGAAGGAGTAGCGACATCGTACCTGTACACGTCGCCATCAGGATTCTCGGCCTGAATGATCACCTTCTTCCCTGCCGGAAGGTCTTCTGAAATTTCACCGGTAATCCTCACGGTGGATCCTTTCGAATAGGTTGTCTTATCTGTCTTTACTGTCAGCGGTCCACCATCGGTGGAAACACCCGTGATGTCAAAGTTTAACGTCACTTCCTTGTTGTCATAGCTTATTACTGCCCTGTAATCCTCGTCTGGCTCTAGTGAAGACTTTAGCCTTAGTGACGCACTGTAAGACTTGTCTGATTCTGGAATAGGATAAACCGCCCCAGCGAACATTCCGTCTGGTCCAATGATGCTTATGTTCACAGGATCGTCTTCTTGTATGGTTGGGACCACCCCAGTTATGGTCACAGTTTCTCCAGCCAAGAACTCTCCTTTGTTCAATCTCGCTGTAAGCCCTCCCGAGCTACCGCTGGTACTTCCGGTGCCGCCCCCACCGCCTGAAGAGCCTGTGGAAACGGTGAAGGTTAGCACTTCCTGATTCTCGCTAGAGATGTACTCTATGGTCACCTCGTAAGTTCCTGTTTCGGCATCCTCATCCAAATCAAAGCTGAACGCGAAGGAGCGGTCCGTATCGGGAGCTTCAGCATCATTAAAAATCTCTGCTCCGTCTGGATCTTCCACCGTGATAACGACATCATCTCCTGGCTCAATATCTTCGACCTCGCCAGTAATCTCTACTTCATCTCCTGGCTCGTAACTAGTGCTCGAGAGGCTCGCGGTAATAGAATTGCCGCTACTTCCGCCATCCTCTTCTACTTCGATAACAAACCATCCTGATTCTTCATCGTTGTACTCTATGATTATGGCATATCTCCCATGGAAATCGTCATCTAAGTCAAAATCATATTCAAATTCATCGCTATTGTCAAGGTCCGCATCGGCCGAGGAAACAAACTCTTCTCCCGTGGGATCGATGACAGTTATCTCGACCTCATCTATGCCTGTATCTGTATCTCCAACATCTCCCGTTATCTCCACGTTATCACCCGGCGCATAGCTCAACTCGTCCGTGGTGAAATCGACATTATCGGAATCTTCATCAATATAGAAAAACGTGAAAACGGGATCCTCTGTGCCAAATTCTACCTCCACCTGATACACTCCGTCCTCAGCGCTATTCGGAATCGAATACACCTCATCGAAATCACCATCATCGTTGCTGATCTGCGTGTTAGCGTCATCGCTGCCAGTGCCAGGTTCATGGATTGTGATATCTACATCCTCGTCTTCGTCAGCACCATCTATAGTGCCAGTGATCGTTACGTCATCTCCCTGTCCATACTCTATATCGTCGAGGTTTACTTCTATATCCTCATGGGAACCATACGATGGTTGAATATTCGATGCAACTGAGAATACCGATCCGACAAGTGTCAACATGAGTGCGTATGTAAAGTACGGACTGGACGACCACCTTTTCATGCAATAGATGTTGAGATATTGGATATTAATACATTAGTCCATTCTTGTCACTTACAACAAGAAATCCTGGCGAAACGTGTTTGGCTTCTAGAATGTCCTTCTAGACTTGTTCGGAAATAGCTCTTTCTGAGCATATGCATTATATTTCTGAACAACCCTTACAGTAATGTTGACCATACATCTGATCGTGATGACAGGTCTCATCCTGGCTATCCTGATTTATCCGTTATCGCCGGGTGCGGCAGGGCAGCAGGTGGTTATCAACTCAAATGCCCTAGATGAAAAATTCTTTGGCGAAGGCATGCTCCAAGTCATAGTTGAAGATGAGTCTGCTGACGATGATAGCACTGACTCAATTACCCTAACTGTTGACCTAAGCAGCACAGATGGCGACACGAGCCAGAGTATCACAATACCTGACACAAACCCCGGATCACAGAGATTCGAGTTTTTCATTGTACATGTGGATGCTGTTGACCAAACACCTGCAGACCCTGAAACCACCGCTGCCCTGACCGACGACCAGATACTGCAATTCGGTGACGGCGCAGGTCTAGACGAGCTTCCAGTTACAGGACTAGAACTATTTGAGGACGCATCATTTGACATCATAAGAGGCAATGAAGAAGTAACAGTAGATTACGAAGAGACGCTAGGAACAATTGAGCTTGACCGGAGCTCATATGGCTCCAACAGCTTTGTCTACGTATTTGTGAATGATCAGGACGCCAACCTTGACCCAACAAACATGGATCAGTTCATCGTCGATCCAGACAACCTGCCAAATGCGGACCTCTTTTCGCTCAACGGCGGCACCCTTGATGGCATTGTCACATTCCGAGAAACCGGTGACAATACCGCCAGATTCGAAGGGAGGTACCAGCTGGGCAATTCCATTTCAGCGGCCAGCGAATCGGTAGTACTCACCCTTTTGGAAAAAGCCAACTATTCGACATCATTGGCTTCTTCAGAGAACGACTCCAACGGTAGTGACGAAGTCAGCTTTACAGTGGGCGACACCGACCCATCGATTGACGTCGGCGGCCAGCCAAGAGTAGCGACTTTTGATCCCCAGCTTTCTTCCAGCCAAGCTTCTTACACGCTTGGAGAAACTGTCAGTGTGACTATCGCGGATGCTGACGCTAACACTAGTACCAACATGGCGGATACAATCATTCTCCAACTCTCATCGAGTGGAGTCGCGGAACTTTCGGCTCTGGAGACAGGCCCGAACACGGGTATTTTTGAATCCAGCTTTGCACTAGGAAGCGATGGGGCGATAACTGGTACCAACGTCAAAATCGAAAATGGCACGATAGCGATAGCTTATACAGACAAGCACCCCGCCGATTATGCTGAAAAGATAAAAGATGGGCAGAATCCGGAGAAGGAATTTTCCCTAAAGATTGACGTCATCACGGGCTCCGATTCGATTTTGGTATCCACGCCTTCCGTCAGGACAAGCGATGGCGCTGCAGGACCCCATCCTCTAGGTGCCCAGCTTGTATTGTCTACCACTGTTGAAAATAATTTCGATGAACAGGAGTATGTCGTTATCATTGAAGCCCGTGATGAAAACGGAGTAACCGTCTTTCTGGGCTTGCAGTCTGGCACTCTGGCTCCAGATGACTCTTCAGACATCGAAACATCATGGACTCCCGAGGCGGCCGGAGACTACCAGATAAGGACGTTTGTTGTATCAAGTCTAGAAAGCGGAGAAGTTCTGTCTGGTGTGTCCGTCTCGGATACCATCATAGTCTAGAAACTATGATGTAAAGTACTTCATCAACTCGCCAATATCCGAAACCCCTATGACGAGTACCTGCTCAGACTCAAACTCCTGAGACTTCGGAACGAGCACTGTTTCAACGCCAAACGTCCCTGCCGCGTCGGTCTTTTCTTCAAGGCTTCCTATCCTGCCTATGGTTCCGTCCTGACTGATGGTTCCTGTCACAAGGACTGATGGGTTAATTGCCTTGTCAGAAAGACCGGCGGCTATCATGCCCGCAATGAGGGCTCCTGCGGAAGAACCGTCAACCTTTACCAAGCCGCCGTCCCGCGGATGGTGGCCAGCCACTCTAACGGTAATGTCCTTGTCGGCTATTGGAACGCCGGTGTGCGCGGACGCCGCTGCCGCCGCGTCCCTGATGGCTTCCTGGAAGCTGGGCTCGTATTCAACACTGCTAATGTCCATCGACAGAGTTCCCGTTCCGCCGCTCACGATTTCAACTTCCAGCGGGAATACTACACCCTTTTCATCCTGGTCAACACCAAGACCATAATGCGTCATGGTCAGATGTTTCGATGGTTCGTTCTGTTGCCTTAACTCTTCTATCTGTTGTTCGTTTGCCCGGAGCTCGTCCTCCAGTATCGTGATTTGAGATTCAAGCAGGACGGCCTGATCCTTTAGGGACTGTAGCTCGCCGCTGGCCGATTCCAGCTGGCCGCCCAGGCTTGCAGCCTCCTGCGACTTTGCACTCAGATCAGATGACAGTGTGTCTATCTTAGAGTCCAGCTCGGCAAGCCGCGTCGTCTTTTCTGCGAGCTCTAGTTGCTGGTCAGCAACGGCTTTTTCATACTGCTGGATTTCTAGGCCTTGCTGCTCTATTATCGTAGACTTGCCTCCAAGTTCTGATGAAAGGGAAATATAACTCATTAAGGCAATCGCGGACGCAGCGATGACCATCAGTACCAAGATCTGGTTTTTGCGTGTAGTAACGCTGCTGGGTCTGCCCGACATCAATTCTGAGATATTTCGTAATTGCCGGGTTCCTCTATAAGAAAGTGTTGCAACAATCTATGAGTTACGGTGATGCAAGATATCGCGAATGGGTGCAAAACTGTTGCAATTCATCGATTGCTTTAACGAAATGAGAATCAAGTCTTTCCGTGGGGCTGCGCCGGAAACGAAAGTTTCCTGAAATCGTTTTCGAAGGTTCAGGTCTTGCCTTAATAATGGATCAAGAAACCTAGACGACTATTTGCAAATATTACAAGTGCATTCAAGTCTTAAATATCATAAATACAGAAGTTGATATGCCTAGTTATAGTTGGATGAACCTTTCGCTGTAGATATCACGAAAGGCAATAACGCAAAACGTGATACGCTGACAGCTTCTGATGAAAAGAATGGCGGCAAAAACACCGACGTCCTAACGGAAGGTTTGAAAGCTGGTCAGCGAATAGCCAAGATTTCTGTTGTAACGCTGGTTGCGATAGGGATTGCCGAACTGATTGTTGGACAGATAAGCGGAAGCATCGTTGCTACGGCAGACGGCATAGATTCTGTATCAGACGCGCTAATTTCGCTAATCGTTTTCTTTGGACTCAGGTTAGCGAACCGTCCAGCCAACAAGAAGTTCCCGTTTGGATACTACAAGGTCGAGAGCTTTGCTGCAATGGTGGCCGCTATCGGCATGATTGCAATTGGCGTGTTCATCCTCTATCAGTCGTACCAATCACTATTGGACCCGCACGAAATTCGGCAACCTGTACTCACGATGGTCGTTCTGGCAGCCGCAGGTGCAATATCTTTACAGAGAGCTTTTCAGATGAGAAAAATAGCACACAAATACGATCTTCTCTCTCTAAAAATCGATGCCAAGAATTCGATAAAGGACGGTTCCGCATCTGTCATCGGTTTTATCAGCGTTCTTATCGCAACCCAGTTTGGTTTTCTGCAAATGGACGCAATAGGCGGCATCATAATTGCCGGATACATATTCTCTGTCGCCTACCTTTCACTAAGACAGACGTCCCTCATTTTGGTTGATGCATGGCACAACCCCGCGCTAGCGGATATTCTAAAGAACACTGTGGAGAGTAGGTTCAAAGATGAGGCAATAAAAGTGAGATCGGTATTTCTTAGACCTGCCGGCATGATGGCGCAGGCAGAAGTGCACATAGAAGTTGATGGGAACAAGAAGCTGACAGATATAGAACTACTTTCTGTCCGGATTCAGACCTTGATTCGTTCAAGATTTCAGTATGTGGAAAGAATAACAGTCATACCGCATTCCAAACTAATGCCGTAAGAGATACGCACGTCGGTCGATAGTATTACGCGATAAAAAAGAAAAAGAGGTGTGGGTAGATTCTATCTACTCACAGTTCACTTTAGGATCTGGGTCGGTGACACATTTTTCGATGCCCGGACCTCCATCCACAAAGTCATTTCCCACGACTCCGTCCAGCGAGTTCACGGCACTGTCATTTCCGGGACCACCGAACAGCTGATCATCTCCTTCGTCTCCAGGACCGTCGCCCCAAAGCCTGTCAGATCCGTCGCCGCCGTGCATTTCGTCGCTGCCATCCAGGCCGTAGAGAGTGTCGTCGCCGGGTCCTGCGTCAAGGAAGTCGTCGCCGGGTCCTGCTAGCAGCTTGTCCACGCCCGTATCGGTGCCACCGAACAAGTCATCGTTGCCGTCTCCGCCGTATACTCTGTCGTCGTTAAGTCCGCCATCGACCATGTCGTTGCCACCGCCTCCGAACACACCATCTACTCCAGCGTCACCAAAGACATCGTCGTCCCCGCCGTCTCCGAACACCGAGTCGTCTCCAGCGTCGCCATGGATAACGTCGTTGTTAGGTCCGCCATAGATGACATCGTCATTGTTTCCGCCATTGAGGTTGTCGTTGCCGTTCTGGCCGAAGATAAAGTCATTTCCGTTACCGCCGTTGATCGTGTCGTTGCCGTCAAGTCCGCATATGATGTCGTTTCCGTCGCCGGCATTGATCGTGTCAGGCCCCGCGCTTCCTCTTATGATGTCGTTGCCTGCAGTTCCGCTTATTTGCCCAGATCCAGTTATGGTTGGGTCATCACAACTTTCTTCGCCAATAGAGGCGTCCAGCTCGCAGTCCACTTCGACATCGCCGGGATCGCTAATACATACATCTGCAAGTAGTGCTGTAACAGGGGCCGCAGTATTGCCTGTCCCTTCACCGTTGCCATCCAGAAAGTCGTTGCCAGAAACCCCATCCTGATCCGTCAGCACGTCGTCGTCCCATCCACCGTTCAAGATGTCGCTTCCGGGACCGCCGACCATGTTGTCAAATCCTGCCTCGCCCAGAAGGAAGTCGTTTCCGGGACCGCCTTCCATGTTTTCATTTCCGCCGGCGCCCACTAGCATGTCATTACCTTCGTCGCCAAACATGTCCTCGCTGCCAATGCCGCCTTCCAAAAAGTCATCTCCGGGGCCGCCGTTCATTAGCTCGTTTCCAGCGCCTCCTCTGACTACGTCGTTGCCTTCATCACCGGCAATATTCGCGTCGCCAGCGCCATCGTTGATGTAGTCATCACCGGGACCGCCTGATATGGATTCTGCAAAGCCCCCGTTTGCATCAGTAAATATAACGTCGTTGCCCTCTTGGCCAAATACTACCTCACTCCCCGCGCCGCCGAGTACGAGATCGTTTCCCGAACCTGCGTGAATTGTGTCGTCGCCAGCGCCGCCAAAGATCTTGTCATCGCCGCCCATGGCACATATTATGTCGTCGCCGCCGTTGCCAAAGATGTTCTCGCTGCGGTGGGAGCCAAGTATCACGTCGTTTCCTCCCGTGCCCTGAATTGAATTACTTGTACCTATTATTGTTGGATCTGCGCACGCATCTGGAACTATGTCGGTTGTTAGGCCCGGTGGTGGATTGCCAGTTCCCGTCAGCACTTCACAGCCCAGAGAACGATCTGGATCAGTAACGCATTCGTCGTTGGTTCCGCCGCCGCCGTGCACAAAGTCATTCCAAGACACGCCATCGTTGCTAAAGATATCGTCATTGCCGTTGGTTCCGACAAGTCTGTCGTTTCCGGGGCCGCCGATTAACCGGTCAAACGCTCTGCCGCCTTCCAGGAAGTCGTTGCCTCCTTCGCCATCCAAGTCCCCATCGCCTGCTCCGCCGAATAATACGTCGTTGCCGTCGCCGCCGAAGGCATCGTCGTTGCCGTCGCCGCCATGGATAAAGTCATTTCCCGGACCGCCGTACCCCTCATCTGGAGGGATTACTACTTGGGTATTGGTGCTGTCTCCTAGGTAGAGAACGTCGTTGTCTTCCTCACCGAAAATGATGTCGGTTCCAAAGCCGGCCCAAACTTGGTCGGTTCCGGTACCTGCATAGACCGTGTCGTCATGGTTGCCGGTATAAATGTCATCATTTCCAGGACCGCCGTAGACTATGTCATCGCCATCAGCTGTGACTATAAAGTCATGGCCATCCAGTCCACAAACGATGTCGTTACCTTTCTTTGCGAATATTATGTCGTTACCGTTTGTCCCTCTAATAATGTCGTTGCCATCGGTGCCATATTTCGTGCCACCGTTGCCTGTCATTATTATTGTCGCGTTTGCGCATGCGTCGTCGTAGTCTACCGCTGCATTCGCAATCGTTGGCCTTACTACTGTAAGCATCGAAGCAATCGCTGCAATAAGGAGTATGACTCCTAAAGTTCTGTTCATTTGTGTGTAGGTGAGAGGAACAATATTAATCCATTATGACATACGCGATAATGACCAATGCTAAAGGTGGCATATAGCAGTTGGTAGGGAACAAAGCTCGCGATAGTAGCTAACCACATAATACCATTATAGCGGCGAACTGTTACGTACGTGTTTAATAGAATGTAATTATCTTCATGCAATACCGTAGATCAGATCTACGGACCTCATGTCTTGCGGTCGGGGTGTCGAAACGGCGTTTGCTCGCCGTCCCCTGATCCGTTTCACTTTTTTGTTCCGCATTGCGGATCACAGTGGCCTCTACTAGCGGCCGGATTCCGGAACTGATCTGCTATAACTCAGATTCAACATCCCTCATATATCAGGAAAAGTAGGAGTAGCTGTCAATGTCTCGCGGAACAAGGAGGGCAAGAATTGCATTCATTGTTGTCCTAATCACAGCCGTCGCTATTGGTCTATCTGTGGCTTTTGCCTTTCCACTAGCAGCTTCACCCTCACAGCAGTTGACAAAAGAGGACGATTGTACGTCTCTAGCCGGAAATATCAAGTATTTGGTCATAGACATTGATGGCGAAGGAAGAAATGAAACCAGGCGCGTCGCCGCGTCCATGCTTATGAATGAATATTGCAGCAGGCCAGAACTGATAACCGAGATAAGCGCCATGGCTTTTCCGAGCGTGGGTCTGATCTCTTATGGATGTGACTCTGCGTCAGGCAAAATAGGCGATGCAAACATGCAGGAATCGCTTCAAGAATATGCAACAATCTATTGCGAGGGGGCGACTTTGGCAGTCCTTGAAAGGGCTGAATGGATGGGACTAGCGGTACATGACTTTGAGCAAGAAATGGCTGCCTATCTCGAAGAACAAAAGCAGATTTTCGACCATGCGGCCGAAATTTCAGATGACGGTCCTGATGCCGATTATCCATGGGTCGAGACGGATAAAATTGAGAAGACGGAGGCAAAACTAGTAGAGATCGCCGGTGTCATAGAAAATTCCAAGACTTTGGTAGCTGATGGCCAATATTATGATGCAGCGCTTTCTCTAGAAAGCGCGAATAGCTCGCTCATTCAGCTGGGCTCAGAGTTCTATTCATAAATAGAATCCTGGCTGTTGGTAGCTCTGGTCGCTTTTATTTGCCCTGCCTGCCCCTTCCGCCAAGCCTCTAGTATCCCGGACGTTTGATGGCGCTCGTTCCTACATACGTTTAAAAAGTTTCGCACTAGATTATTGGAAGTGATATCTGAAAAACGCCCCTGGGGCCACTTTGAGCGGTATACCCTGAACGAGCCATGCACGGTAAAGCTCGTATACGTCGACGGCGACAAGAGGCTCTCCCTCCAGTACCATGACAACCGATCTGAATTCTGGAAGGTCGTCAAGGGGCCAGTCAAGGTACAGATAGGAGATGAAACGAAACTACTTCAGACCGGTGATTCTGCAACGATACCGAAAAAAGCGGTCCACCGGCTCATAGGCGCGGGGAGCGATGCCGTGGTTCTGGAAATATCAACTGGCGAGTTTGATGAGTCAGACATCACCAGGCTAGAGGACGACTACAAGCGCTAACGCCTGAAATTACCCCCGGATCTGACCGCCTACTGTTATGCACCAAAATCGAAAGAATGATTTTCGCGGACGAAAACTCGGGACCTCGGTCAATGAGTATCGTTTAATTTGACTTCTGGAGCCGATATCAACTTGAGCCTTCATATTTTGGTGTATAAACCTATATTGGTTGATAAACTCTATTAAGTTTATAAACCAGAAAATTAAGATCATGGTTGAAATACAATGGGAAATGTGTGGGAAGACCTTGGGTTTAGCCTTCCTGTGATACCTTTGATCCATCCGTCGTCATTGTGAACCGGAATATCCTGTCCACCTCTGAATCCTCGAAAATGTCTGAATCGTGCGTTATTATTATCAGCTGCGACAGCGGACCCGCGCCCTCCCTGAACGCATCCGATATTATCCTGACAAGTGCCTTCCTCCTGTCTTCGTCCAGATGGGTTGTCGGCTCGTCAAGGATCACGAAATCTAGCTTGCTAGAGCCCATCATGAACGCTATCCCTAGCCTGAGTGCCAGTGCTACAGCGACCTTTTCGCCGCCGGACAGTGAATCAATGTCGATCTCGCCCTGCCTTCCATAGCAGGTTATCGAGACATCTCGTGCCTTTTCTGCGAGCTGGATCCTAGAGATCCCGATGTTGAATAGAGATGCATAGTCTGACGCCTTTTCTGAAATGACCTTGATTGCCCACGATCGCAGGCTCGTTCCGATGGGCCCATCCCTGTTGAAAATTTGCGACCGGATATTTTCCAAAATCTTGGTGAACCCTGCTGCCTCCTGGAGTTGCACTATAGTCTTTTTCGCAGAGTCTATTGCGACCTCTGCATCGCCTATCGTCTTTTGGTATCCCCCTATCTTTCTGTTGGCGTCCTGCAGCTTTCTGGAAACCATGTCCTTCTCCAGCTTTGCATCCGTATACTTTTGATGGGTGATGCCGCTTGTCTGCTGCCTCAGTACAACGATTTCTTCCGCAAGTGATGTCGATATTCCATCTATTGCAAGCCCGAAGGGATCCGCGCCAACTTTGACAATCTCTTCCGGGAGCTTTTCAAGGTCCCTTTTCTTTGCTTCCAGATCAGATTCCAGTCCTTGCACTTCATCATGCGTACTGATAGAGCTGTGTGAAAGAAACTTTTCAGCCGCGGCTATTCTCTTGTCATGCTCTAGCAATTCCTGCTCTTCCTTTCTCAGCTCTACTTTTGCGCGCTGGAGCCTGAACTTTTCCTGCTCCTGGGCCCTGATTTCCGTTTGCAGGTGCGATACATCGAACATGTCGTTCAGCCTGGCGACAGGAGAATTGCAGACTGGGCACTTGCCGTCGGCAAGCTGGAGCCTGCCAGAAAATTCTAGCAATCCCCTGAGCTCGCCATAGGCCCGTTCGTTTTCCTCCGCCTTTTTCTGCATTTCCTCGGACTCTGCCCTCACCATCCTGAGCCGCATGCGCACCTCGTCTCTTTTCTGAAGTGCAGCAAGCGAACCTGTTGCCTCCTTCACCAGCCTTCCAAGCCGCACCACTTCGCCTTCGATGGAGGCCCGTTTTTCTGCAACATGCCTGATGAGCAATTTCTCGCGGCTGCCGAGCTCCTGCGTCCTCTGGATTACGGGTTCAAGCTGCAAAATTTCACTTTCGAGTCTGACTATTTTCTCTTCAAGCATCACTTTTTCATCCTCGAATTCCTGCAGCATCGACTCTGCCTGCTTTTTTTCATGTTCCTTTTGTGTTACCAGATCTTCTACCCTGGGTATCTCCAAGTCGGTGTAGCCGTTTTCGTCCCGCAGCCTTTCGCGAAAGCCCCTGACTACTTCGAGCATGACGCTGGACGCCCGGTCCAGCCTGTCAATCCCTATCAGGCCATTAAGTAGCTCCTTGAATTCCTTGGGCGGCGCGTCGACGATCCTCAAGAGCTCTCCCTGCTGGACTACTGCGGCGACGCGCATCTTGTCGTAGTCTAGCCCTAGGACCCGAGCTACCTCGAAGCTCACGGACTCGCCAAACTGCTTTCGCTCCCCACCGACCAGGTGCCTGCTTACCTCCTTGCCTCCTTCCGAAACAAGTGTCAGCTGCGAAAAGGGCTGGGCGCCGGAAATGCGCGTCGCCTGGTATTCCCTTGAATTTATTTCAAAGCGCATCTGCACGGTGCACTGGCCCGCACCCCTTCGGACAAGGTTCTTTCCAGACTTTCTTGTGTGCTCGCCAAAGAGCGCGAACGTTATTGCGTCTATTACCGAGGACTTGCCCGAACCGTTATGCCCCACAAAGATGGTTATCCCCTTTCCAAATTCCAGCCGGGTGTCTTTGTGCGCGATAAAGTCCTGCAGCCTGATGTCCTTTATCATCTTGTGTCCTTCCCGAATCGTCTGGACTTGTAAGCTTCCCACACGAGGTCAAGGACCGCGCTGGCATTACTGTCGGTTGAAAGTGGGAGGATTTCTCCTATCGCAAACTGGGCGAGTTCATCGGATTCCAGGGCCCTTGTAGAAAGCCGGTAGAGCTCGCTGTCTATATCCGCCGGGCGAGAATCGTAGGCAGTCGCCCCGGGCCTTCCCTCCTCTATTGGCTGCCAGACATAGTGCAGGCAATAGTCGTTTAGCCTGACAAGGCTGGCGGCAACAGTCCTCGGATCTATGTCGAGTCCCGATACCTCTATCCTGGCGACTGGCTTTTTTCCATTGTTGCTCACAGTCCGGACCTTCTCAAAAATCCTGGGTATTTCATTGGCCATCTCTGCATAGTTTATCCTGATAGAGAACTGCTGCCTCACCTGCTCTAGCCGTATCCAATGGGTGGTTGTTTCTTGTCCGGAAAGGTCGGCAATGATGAATCCCTTTTCCGTCTCCTTGATGCCTTCGCTTGGGGTGAGATCGAGCGAGCCGGGATATGCGAGCAGTCCCCCAAGAGAATCGTAGCGCTTTTCGACATGGTCGTGGTAGTGGCCCATCGCGTAATAGTCAAAACCGGGCGGAAGGTCTGTCGAGTTCATTTCCCCCGCGAACTTGTTAAGGTCGGTGAGACCCTGGTGCAGCACCAGAATCTTTTTCCTGCCTTCGTGCTGTCGTGCGGCCCTGCCTGCGTTTTTGAGTCTGTCGATCAGCGAATCGATGTTGCCGCGGCGTTCCTTGTTCTCTCCGAAGATCACGCAGTCGTCAATTGCAAGCGGCTCGTCGAGCCTGAGCCTCTTGGCGAGCCCCAGGTTGTTAAAGAGGTAGGCAAAGGGCACATCGCGGAGTCTGCTGATGTCGTGCTCGCCCAGCACGAATGCTGCAGAGATATTGTTTTCCTTTAGCTTTTTTAGCGCATTGCCAAGAGTAATGATCGCCTTGCCCGAAGGACGCGGGCTGTGGAAAAGATCCCCGGCAAGTATCACTCCCCTGACACCTTCCCTTATCGAGATGTCTATTGCTTCCTTGAACGTCTCGTAGACATCTTCTTCGCGCTCTTCAAGACCGAACTGCGCATATCCCAAGTGCAGGTCAGAAATGTGTGCGATCAGCATGTCGCCCTTGCCCCAAACGCTAATCCTGTATGTAGCCCGGAGGAACGTACGAGTCCTCCGTTTCCTTTGCCAGCTGCTTCAGGCCCGATAGCTTTTTCCACTCCTCCACCGCGTTCTGGTCGCTTCCCGTCCTGTGTTCCCTGATCTCGTCCACCTTTGCGAATGTCGGCAGGTTGACCCACTGGCCCGTAAGTATAGCCTCGCCGGGATTGAGCGAAGCAAGCTGCTCCATAAGGTCCCTGCTGAGCGATTCGCTTGCCGCAGATATCTGCGCCTGGTCGTCTGGCTGGATCATTCGCATGATGGCAAAGGAGCCCATCTGGCTCAGGATGTTTGTGTCGATGGCCCTGGGCCTTTGCGAAACAATCACCAACCCGAGCCCGAACTTTCTGCCTTCACGCGCCACCTTGGAGGCAAAATATTTCGTCTCCGTCTTTTCGTCCTTTGGGATAAAGACATGCGCTTCTTCCAGGACCACAAGGACCGGCGCCGGGAACCGCGGCTCGGTTCTTGAACCACTCCTCGTCCCGACCGTTCTGCCCTTTGCCTTTTTTCTGTCGTCGAGCAGTTCCTGGAGGTAGAACGACACGGCGATGTTTGCCTGCTTTTCTGTCAGCTCTATCAGGCTGACCACGTTGATCTTGCCGTTCTTTATCATGGCAAGGGGATCTGACAGCCCGGGGTCCAGGATTGCGTGGAACCTTCTCCTGGCGTCGTCTATCTTGTCGACTATTTTTTCCGACGCCTCGCGGTAGGCCCTGTCTGCGCCGACAGCTGCGGCCGCAGTTTCAAGTGCGTCCCAAAAGTCATCGCCGCTCCGGCTCTTTACATCCTCTGTAAACGCCGTCCTTAGCACGTGTAGCTGGTTACTGGCATTTTCGTGGACCTCGATTACTTCTGCCAGCTTGTCGGCGTTGAGAAACCTTGGATTTATCTTGGCATCCGTAAGGTTGCCCTTGGACCCCATGTCAAGGGTAGAGTAGTCGTCATGATAGTCAAAAATAACCATCGTCCCGTCTATCCTTGCCAGTTCCTTTGCGATCAGTGAGACGAGGTTGCTCTTGCCCATGCCAGTCATAGCGAGGACGGCCAGGTGCCTGGAAACTACCTTGTTCGTATTGACCCGGACTCCGACCGCGGGGTTGCGAAGGAGATTGCCGAGCCTTATCCACTCTGCGCTGGTCGAGGAAAAGATCGAGCCCAGGTCCTCTGAAGTGGCTTCGTACACTTCTGTCCCGGGCTCCGGGGGAAGTGCAGGGATTACGGACTTGCAATGCTTTAGGTCTTCCACATATCCAAGTATGTGGGCGACAGCTCGATAGCTCTTGTCGCGCTTGTTTTCCAGAGCCACCTGCCTGCTTTCGTACGCTTCGTCATAGTTCCTGACGCCTGCGCGAAGTGCGTCGCTTGTCACCTGCGAGCGCTCTATCAGCCCCAGGACCTTGCCCTTGCCATAGTTCAGTATGACGTATTCGCCGATGCTAATCGGTCTCTTGGATTCGAAATGAACCCTGTCCGGGCGCGTTTCGCCGACAAGGATGCCGAGCTGCGGATTACTCATTTAGCGCGTCCCTTGCCCCGGTCTCATTCTGCAACCGAAAGATGCTCGCAATCCTGTCTATATCTTCATTGCTTATCTTGCAGGCATTGTGAGCAAGCTTTAGGCAGTATGGGTAGCCCCCGACGCTGTGGTACGCCAGACCATCCAGCAGGACCTTGACATCATCCGCGGCTGTACTCTTTGGTATCTCGATCCGGATCATGGGCGTACTCTCGCGCAGCCTCGCGTAGACTTCAAAGATCCTGCCATAGCTTGTCTGGACTTCCTCGGGCCTGCTAAAGCCCGGAGATTTCTTGCTTGCGTGGCTGTAATAGTAAATGTCGCCGGCCTTTGACCCCAGTGGCGCGAACTGGGATCTGCTTTCAGAGCTCTTTGCGACAAATATCGAGTCGCCGTATTTCTTTGCCGATTCCTGCGCGGATGGAGAGCCTGTATTGTTCAGCCGGGCGATTATCGAGCCGTCGATGCAGATGGTGTCTGCCTTTTCAGTTGCCGCGGCTTTTTGCGCGACATTCGCCTCCATTTTCATTGCCTTTGTTTCAAGGGATTCATTCCTCGCAGAATCTGCTATTTCGTCTTCGTATTCCGATGCCAGGATATCATTTGTGCTGGAGACTGCGACGGCGTCAATGGCATAGAGGTTGAGCCCTTGGTACGCACGCTTGTTCCAGCTGCTGTCGACTCCTGCAGTAATGCAAGGAACAGGCGACGGCTCGCAATGAATCCAGCGGGATGCCGCCTCCTTTAGGATCGAATCGAAATTGGAATCTCTTACCTTTGATATTTTTTGTTCCCTGTTCTTTAGGGCATCAAGGTAGATTTCTCTCAGCAAGTTCAGGTATCCTGAATTCACCTAGCTTAAAAGATTACTCTCCAATCCTTTCGGCTATCGCCGTGGCGTCCCAGAGCGATCTCGGCCTGTCGCGCACAGAAATCAGCCCTTCCGATATCATCTTGCTCGCAACCTTTGCAGCCATGGGAAGGGCGCCCGTGGCCCCCGGGGAATTGTAGTTGAGCACGTGCACAGAAGAGTCCTTCCAGAGAACCAGCGTGTCGGGAACAAACCTGCCGGTTCTGTCAATGACTGAAGACCTGATACCCGAAGTCCCTCTCTTTGTAAATGCCGGCGCGCGCAGGCCAGGCAGGAATTCCCTTACCCTGTTTATCATCGCGGTCTTTGAAAGCGAGCTCTTTAGCTCCGTGGTGGCGAGAGCGAGGAACTGCCTGTCAAAGACGGTCCGGCGGGCGCCAGTCTTTGAGGACTCTACCAGCTTTGGGACCATGTCTGCAAGGTTCCTGCGCCAGCTGTAAGCATAGGGCCCAAAGACAGGAACCGCGTTTGGCCCGACTTCTCTCCTGCCGTCGGCTCTGACTATCCAATGGGGATCCAGGAACGGGTACTCTGGATGCCTTGGAACGGAATATATCGACAGTCTTGTAAGGTCGTGGTACTGTGGCGGCGATTCCCAGTACTCGCCGCGAAAATGTATGTCCGTATATTCATTAGCGACGCCCATTGAATGCGCAATGTCCATCGAGTTGCCGCCCGCGGCGTTGACGACGTATCTGGCGCTGATCGTTTTGCCATGTCCTGTCCCTATCAGATAGCGGCCATCTGCCGGGGACACACTTGCGACTTTCGTGCCCAGAGCAAGCCTGCAGCCAAACGACCTTAGATCTTCCATCAGCGCCATTGATAACGATCCATAGTCAACAGACGCGTCCTTGGAGCAATACAATGCCGACGAGCACCGGACATTGGGTTCAAACTCTGCAACTTCCTTTCTGTCGAGCAATTTCAGCTCGCTCTTTTTCAGTCCGTTTGCCTGACCCCATTCAACATATTTGTGCAATCTGGCAACCCCTTTGTCGTCCAGCGCGACCTCGAGCACCCCGTCGCGCTTGAACACGAGCTTTTTGTTCTCTGCAAACTCTTGCCACATTTCGTACCCGAGCGCGGCCGCCTTTGCGAGGGTCTTTCTTGTGGCAGGGTCGTACAGAAAGGGGGCATGGACCTTGCCGGTGTTCCTGCTGCTGGTGTGCTGCGCGATATTCTTCTCCTGTTCTATAAGCACCACCGATTCGGGATCATTAGCATGAGCGGACAGGAAATAGGCTATGGAAGTTCCAAGCACTCCGCCTCCGACTACAGCTACCTGGAAGTCAGACACGTAACAACAGCGTATCATTTGCCGTATATGCTTTTATACATCTGCTCCGTAGCGTGGAAATGAGAAAATACCTTCCAGAAGCTTTTGTTGCAGCGTTTGCCCTGCTAGTTTCAACGACAGCAGCGACTGCATACGCGCAGACAATGCCCGACTTTGCAGAAGTGAGCGGAACATACACTAACGAAGAAGCTGGTGTCTCGATTACTTTTCCGGACGGATGGACAGGCGCCTCTATTGGCACTGACGAAAGCGTCCTCGTAACCGTATCCCCGGGAGGGATGGCTGAAGAAGGCAAGGCAATGATGCTGGTTATCGCGGACAAGTCACAGGTTGACGAAGCCCCCACGGATCCGTCTGACGTTTCGCAAGAGGAGAGTGGAATCGAATGTACGACGCCATCATTCCAGCCGACCACTGTGAGCGGTGTAAGGGGAGTCGAAGCTGTCATTGAATGCACCGACGAGGATGGCGAGATGACGAAGATGAAGATCGTCTCTGCCGAAAGTGAGACAAGGTGGATATCTGCGATGTATTCGTCCGCATCTGCAGAGTTTGATGCCGACGTTGGAGCGTTTGACACTGCTGTTGATTCTCTGACGTTGACAGGAGCAGTAGATTCGACAATCCCATCAGGCACACCTGATGACGGCGGTACGACGCCCAGCATGATGCCGGTGATGGTCGCAGGAGAGTCTGTTAACGTATCAGTAGAGAGCGCCTCCACGATAAGCGCGTTTGCGCTGGATGAGGCAAGCAAGACGCTGTCATTCGAGACCGACGGGACAGGAGCAGAGACGACGGTCATGGTAGGCTCGGTACTTGAAGGCCCGTACACTGTTCTGGTAGACGGCCAGGCCACCCGCGCTGAAGAGAGTCAGGTAGATGGTGTAAACACTCTTGTCATCCCCCACTCGTCAGGTGCCCATGATGTTACTGTAACCGGTACGCAGGTCGTTCCTGAATTCCCGGTCGCAATCATTGGCATCGTCGCCGCGATGATTGGAACGATAGTTGTTCTCGGAAGAACAAAATTAATGAAGGGCAGCCTGTAGAGCGTACGACTCATGGAAGAAAATACTTCCATGATGCCCTTTTTCTTTTTTTCAGACGCCGTGTAAAACGTTTAATATTGATTGTCCAAGAGAGAAAATAGACTTTGATGCAGCAGGATTTCGGACCGGACAGGAGGAGGAGGCTGGATGATCTGCCCGAACTCCCGGAGGGCCGGCCGGCGCTACTGATGTCTGCCGTCTATTCAGGCGAAGAGAAAAAAGTCTACCTAAAGTTTTACGATCCAAAGGATAATGTCATCTACCACTGGCGCGACAGGACAGAACACAGGCCCTACTGCTACACAAAGGTAGAGTACGCTGCTGATGCCGAGGAGATCGCGAAGAAGGAACCAAAGTACACCATAGAGCATGCAAGAAAAAAAGACATCATACTGGACAAGGAAATAGAGGTGCTGAAGGTGCTCGCACCCGACCCGCTTTCTATCGGAGGAACAGACAGCAGCTTTCGTGAAAAAGTCCGATCATGGGAAAGCGACATAAAATATCACGAGAACTACCTCTACGACAGGGCGCTGATACCTGGCGCCTACTATGTCAGAAAGGGCGACCAGATAACGACGTTTGAATATCCCATTTCAGATAAAGTCCAGTCCGCTCTCAAAAGCCTCCTCTGGGACAAGATAAAGGAAACAGGAGAGGGCGGCAAGGAAAACAGACAATACATTACAAACTGGGCAAACCTCCTCAACCAGCCAATACCGGAGCTAAGGAGGGTCGCGATAGACATCGAAGTAGAGACCGAAGAAGGTAGGATGCCCAACCCCCGCGAACACGACAGGCGGGTTACTGCGGTAGGCTGCGTCGGTTCCGACGGATTCAGAAAGGTGCTAGTTCTTGTCGATAGCCCTCTGACGACTGGCGAGCCCCTGATACCAGAAGCTGAGCCGTGCAAGACGGAGAAAGAGCTGCTGGAAAAAACCTTTGCGATAATAAACCAGTATCCTATTGTCCTGACTTTCAACGGCGATGACTTTGACCTGCCGTACCTATATGCACGGTCGCAGGATTCAAGGATCGACCCGGGCGGCATAGCAATCCCAAAGGAAAAAGTCCCGATAATGGTGAAGAGGGAGTCGTTTGTAAAGCGCGGGATGCAGGCAGAGCCGGTGGGCATAAGGCACGGGATCCACATTGATCTTTACAGGACTTTTGACAACAGGTCCATCCAGATCTATGCGTTCAGCCGCGCATACACTGAGCACACGCTAAACGCGATAAGCGAGGCTCTTCTTGGGGATACAAAGGTCGAATTCGACGGCGACATTTCTGACCTCCCTATCCAAAAGCTGGCCGAGTATTGCCTCAAGGACGCCGACCTGACTTTTCGGCTGACCAACTTTAACGACAACCTGTTGATGAAGCTGCTGGTAGTCATTGCTAGGATTGGAAGGCTGTCTGTAGACGACATTGCACGGTTTGGCGTCAACCAGTGGATCAGGGGTATACTGTATTACGAACACAGGCAGCGGAATGAGCTCATTCCCAGCAGAAAAGAACTCGAAGAGAAAGGAACCGCATCGACTACAGCAGTGATAAAGGAAAAAAAATACCGCGGAGGCGAAGTCATAGAGCCGACTCCGGGAATCCATTTCAATGTGGTGGTTTTGGACTTTTCTAGCCTCTATCCTAGCATAATCAAGGTCCACAATTTGTCATATGAAACGATTAACTGCCCCCACGAGTTGTGCAAGGAGAGAAAGATAGAAGGAACGACTCACTGGGTCTGCGAGCAGCGCAAGGGGCTCACATCGCTGCTCATCGGCTCACTCAGGGACCTTCGGGTCAACTATTACAAGAATCTTGCAAAAGACAAGACGCTGCCGCCTGAGGAAAGGCAGCTATACAATGTGGTAAGTCAGGCTACTAAGGTGATCTTAAACGCCTCGTACGGAGTTATGGGCGCGGATATTTTTCCGCTTTACTGTCTGCCAGTCGCGGACTCTATCGCGGCTATTGGCAGGAATACAATACACAAGGCCATAGACAAGTGCAGGGAATTGGGAATCGAAGTAATTTACTCGGATACCGATTCAATTTTCGTCAAGGAGCCGTCGTCAACCGTTGTCGATGAAATGCTGAGCTGGGCGACTAACGCCCTTGGGGTAGACCTTGAAGTCGACAAAGAATACAGATATGTGGTCTTTAGCGATCTGAAAAAGAACTACCTCGGGGTAAAGCCCGATGGCACCGTAGATGTGAAGGGCCTGACAGGCAAGAAATCACATACGCCGCCTTTCATCAGAAACGCGTTCTACGACATCCTCGCGATTCTGGGCAAGGTCGGCTCCCAGAAGGATTTTGAATCCGCAAAAGAGAGCATCAAAAAAGTGGTGGTGCAAAGCGCTCATGATCTCGAAGCACACAAGATACCGCTTGCGGACCTCAGCTTTAACGTCATGATAAACAAATCTCTGTTGACTTATGGGAAAAAAGACGGCAAGACAATGGACGGCAGGGACACGTACAAGGGCCTGCCGCAGCACATCAAGGCGGCCAAGATGCTCGAAGGCAAGCGGGAGCTCAGGGCTGGCGACGTGATTTCATATGTAAAGATAAAGACCGGCGAGGGCGTCAAGCCGGTAGAGCTGGCCAAGCCCGAAGAGATAGACACCGAAAAGTACCTCGAGACGATGGAGTCGACATTTGAACAGATACTTTCTTCCCTGAACTTTGACTTCAACTCGGTGCTCGGCAAGCCGCGGCAGCAGAGCCTTGATGAATTGTTCTGGAGCAGACCTGCATAGTTTATTATCGGCCCGCTTTGACTCTCCATCGTGAACATCCAGAAACTGTTCACCGTTCCGGAAAAGACAAAAGCTGGCTACAGCTTTGCTGACACGCCGGTCAGGATCTCGTTCAAGGAGTCAGAAGTTGTCTTCTATGGCGTGCCGCTCGACATAACGACCAGCTTTGGCAAGGGGACGGCGAGGGGGCCGGAGGCGATAAGGCTGGCATCCGCGCGCCAGATAGAAACATTTGTGCTTGACGAGAAGGACGACATTTACGACTTTGTCGGCATATTCGACCTGGGGGACTTGAAGTTGCCAAAGACAAAGAGCGTCAGCAAAGTAGTAAAGTTTCTGGATTCTGCTATTCCAAAGATAGTCAAGGAGCTCCGCGCCGATGACAAGATCCCGGTCATGCTGGGCGGCGAGCATACGCTGACCTATTTCCAGCTAAAGGCCCTTGCCGACGAAAAGCCTGTTGTGATACACTTTGACGCGCACCGCGACATGAAGCAGGAGTACGAAGGGCAGAAAATTTCCCACACCACTCCGTTCTACCACCTGCTCGAGTACATACCCGGCGAGAACATTATCCAAATAGGGATCAGGCAGACTGACAGGGAGGAGAACGATACCGCAGCGACAAATGGCGTCACGACATTTGATGCTTGGAAGGTGCACGACGATCTTGATGGTGTCGTTGCACACCTGCAAAAGGCGACTGCCGGAAAAAAGATCTATATTTCCTTTGACATCGATGCGTACGACCTTCCTTTTGTGCCCTGCACCGGCACCCCGGAGCCATTCGGGCTTGATCCGTTCCAGGTCCTGAAAATGGTCAAGGCGATCCCGCCCTCCGCGCGCCTTATCGGCATGGACATGGTAGAGGTGGGACTCAGAAATGACGATTACAGGGAAGGCGCGCTTGCGACCCAGACTATCTATCGGATACTTGCGCGCAAGTTCGCTAGACGGTTCCGTTAACTATCGTCGATAACGATGCGTTAACTTCGATGCATCGACTCTGAGGATTACCGGCGTCGTCGGGTTCCCCTTCATTGCTTCACTTGCATCGCCTTTTGGACGCTTGAACACACCCTTCCCGCTGCCGGAAAGGAAAGCACGCCCTTTATAGGAGATGTTCATGGCCGCAACCACATCGCGGTCAAATTCCCTCCTACACCTGTCGCACCGAAGGCATCTCTTTAGCTGTCCAACTTGGAGTCTCTCCCCGCATCTTGGACAAAGAGAGGATGTACCCTTGGTTTCTGACTTTGATAGCTGAATCACTGGTACGCCTACCCATTCTGCTTTGTACGTGACGAGCCGCTTTACCTCAGCAAAAGACCATGAATTCATTATTCCTCGGTAGACTTTTCCTTGGCCGTTCCCGCGCCGGTACAATCTGCGGATATTAGCAATATCTTCAAAAGCTATACCTGTTTTGGATTTCTTCGCATCTTGCACTATGACTTTTGACACGTGATGGAGCAGCTGGTTGATTCTGTTTTCGCGCCGTGCGCCGTACTTGGAATAGATCCGTTTCCTTATCCTTTGGTCGTTACGCTTTAACGAGCGCAATATTGATCTGGTGTTTTCTAGGATGTCAACGGCTTTTGAAAGGTCATATTGTACGACCTTCACGGAATCGCCAACAGTCAGATTGCGAAGGTTCCGATCAACGCCTACAATGTTGATACAGTCTATCTCGTTTACTGTTTTGGAAATAGCGATACTGACTATGTTGCCGGTCAATGTAAAAGAGCGTATGGTCAAGGACGAGTCCGAGAATAGAGCTTGCTTTGAATAGCTATTAAGAAGAATATCAAAATATTTTCTATTTCCAAGTGGTATTTTCAGAACATCCTTCTTGATCTTAAATCCGTAACAAGAAACAAGCTGAGGTTGTACAGCATATGGAGATTTTGGTATGTAGCCTCTTCTGATTGATTTCTTCCGCGTTGCCAAGATACCAGCGGCGCGTGATATGGCACATAGTTTGTAATAAGAAGCAACACTCCCGTATCGATCCAGTTCATGATAACATAGCTTCGAGAGTGCCTTCAAGGTTGAAACGTTATGTTGTAGACCGATTTCAATACAGTTATTGAGCATCTTGCGGAAAACATCGAGTATCTCTAATATCTCGGGTGTAGGCGAGTAGGATTGCCTTACGGATTTAGTGACGGTAGTTGGCAATTAGCTGGTAACTAGTCGAAGAAATCTTGCTATTTAATCCTTGAAGCACCTTGGGGAGAGGGGGTAGGGCAAATGCGATGTGTTCATTAGACCATGATCTGGGGCCTTGCGGACAGGTACTTTGGCAAGTTGAGTGGAAGGAAGGGCTTGTCCCTTGTCTGGGCCTTCACCTCATCTACCAGCTCTTGAAGCGCCATTTCGCGCTGCTTGCCCTCGACTCGGTCCCTCACCATGAGTTTGCCAGAGTTGATTTCCTTGTCGCCCACGACTATTGTGTAGCGAACCCACTCTGTCTCTGACTCGCGTATTTTCTTGCCGACGGTTTCGTCCCTGTCGTCAATGTCTGCCCTTATCTGGCTTGCCTCAAGGTCGGCCAGCAATTCTTCGCAAAAAACAAGGTGTTCCCTGCCAACTGGGGCAATGCGGACCTGCGTGTGCGACAGCCACAGCGGGAGCGACGGTGTGCCGCCCGTCTTGGAGATCTTTGCAGATTTTTCAAGCAGGGCGTAGATTATTCGCTCTACCGCGCCAGAAGGCGAGTTGTGCAGGATTATCGGGTATTTTTTCGAGCCGTCTTCATCTACGAATTCTATGCCATAGCGCTCTCCATTTTCGACATCGATCTGATCGGTAGAGAGGGCAGAGGCTTTGCCCAGGCCATCGATGTAATTGAATTCCCACTTTAATGTAAAGTAAAAGAAGCGCTCCTTCCACATTTCGACTAGCACCGGCCGGCCGAACCTGCTGATGAGCTCTGTGATGAACTCCTTGTTCTCGTTGTAGAATTCTTCGGTAAACCTGATCGCCATCTCCACGTCCTCGATGGCAAGCCCAAGGTTGTTGATAACGCTTATCGAGAGCTCAAAGCGCTTGCGGAATTCCGCCTTTGCCTGCTCCAGGTCCCTGCATAACGCGTGACAGTCTGGCATTGTAAACGCGCGCAGCCGGCGGAGTCCGACTAGCTCGCCGCTTTTTTCCCGCCTGAACGAATATCGGGTTAGCTCATAGAGTTTGACCGGGAGGTGCCTGTATGATATGCTAAAGTCCTTCGCCATTAGGAATTGACCAAAGCAGGCTGCAAAGCGCAGGAACAGCTGCTTGTTATCAGAAGTGATGCTGTACTGCCTGGCCGGGAACCTGTTGAAGTAACTCGCTAGCGAGGGATGCTTTGTGTCGTACATGATCGGAGTCTCGACTTCTATGCCACCGTACTCCATAACACGCCTAGTCACGTACTGCTCGATGAGCGACTTTATCAGCCTGCCTTTTGGGTAGTAGCGCATGTTGCCGGCGTCAGATGCGGGCTCGTAGTCGGCTATGGCCAATTTTTTCATTAGCCGGACGTGCTCGGGCTGCTGGTTGACCGCCCTGTTCTTTGCTGTTTCATAATTCGCAAGTATCTGCAGGTTCTGTTCTTGCTTCTTGAACCTGTATTCCTTTACAGGAGTCATTGTTCCGCCGGGCTGGAGGATATACCAGAATGACTGCAATTTTTCCTCCGCCTTTAGCGCGCTCGACTCTTTTTCTCCCGGCCCATGCGAGTGTCCGGCGTGCTCGTGGTCTGCCTGCTTTGATATCTCTTTGGCATTTTCCGCAAGCGGGTGGCCCTTTACCTTGATCTGCAACGCCTTTGTCCAGCCAAAGGGCGCCCGATGGACCTCCCCGGCCGACTCTTTGGCCGCTGCCTCGACAGACCTGACAAGCCCCGCAGCGACTCCAGGCGGCGCCAGGTCGGAGCTCAGATGCGCATAGGGATATACGAGCAGCCTGTTGCACTTGACGGTGGCAAGGTACTTTATTATTTCACCGGCCGCTTCTTTGGCGACGTTTTCATCGTCAGCGCTTTCAACAGCGACAAACGCAACGACCAGATCTTCGAGCCGGACTTTGGCCTTTGATTTTATTTCCTCGGCATCGCGGATCTCTTTTGCTATAGGCTCGTACTCGATAAAATCTGAATGCAGCTGCAGCAGGCGCATGTTACATCACGATCATGTGAGCCAATTTAACCCCATCGCGCCCGCTCGTTGTCCCTGTCTTCCTTTGTGAGCTTTTTCCACTCCTTGTAATGTTCCCTGCAGAGATAAACTCGCTTGCTGCCAGAAAGTCCCATGTCGGGCGCCATGCTCGCCTTGCTGCCGCTCATAGAGCGCTCAGCCGGGTTCTCGCAGCCGCCTGCGCTGCACTTGACGCCCTTGTCGACGCGGCCCATATTGCATGAGAGGACAGGGGCTCGCTATAAAAAGCTGACTAGGTTAGTTTATACCCTGAACGATACAACTATCGACGGTTGCCGCTTTACAGCGAGCCTTTATGTAAAAAGTGCCTGCATGCAGAAAGCCTCCATACAGACATCGTCGCCAGAATCCCAAATGATGGTGAGATAAGGAGATGCACCGTGTCGATATGCGCCTGCATGGTAACTTGGCATCAGGATGATGAAAAGAAAAAACCAAAGCCGGGCTAGCCGGCAAAATTTATAACGAACTTTCCATTCGGATTATGCCGTAGAATATGTCCGAAGCCGATGATTTTGAGGACGACGGCTTTGAGGACGATTTTGATGATGACGATAGCGACGACGATACGGGCGGCGAGTAAAGGCTAGACCTTTAGACCAAAGCTTTGCGCAAAGTCTTTGAATTCGGTGTAGGCGTTCAGAAAAAGTATTCCCTTGTCGCTGATGCGGTATTTGGCCGAGTCTTCATACAGCAGGCCTGACTCCTTTAGAACAGAGACCATCGAGCTGAGCCTCTGGTGGGGCACGTTTGCCCTGCGTATCAGGTGCGTTACGGTGGCCCCGTTTTCATAACCTTCGTAGCTGTACTTTTTTGCGGTGGAGAGAATGTCCGCAATGATGCTTACGTGTGTTCTATACCCCGCCAACTTGATTCAACTTCCCACTGTTCAAACCGCTTGCAAGACCAAACTTTGAGAAAGGCACAAACATCATGCCAAAGCCTCCCACCTTGAGACCAATAGCGAGATGGAAGAACAGGCCGGGGTAGACAAAGTTGTACCACGCCATTAACTCCGCGACTGCGAGCATACCAAGACCCGAACCTATCATGAGTGTACTGGTCCTCCTGGTCTGCACATATGATGCCATCGTTTCGATGGACACATATACTAATAGAATAAAAGAAATTGACCTTACAAGATGTTCTATTGAATTTCCCGGTATGATAAAAGGCGTGAGTGTGAGTGGAACGAGGGCAAAGTAGCGGGGCGGCGCAAAGTCAAAGCTCTTGATGCTGTGGGAGAAAGCTATGAAAAAGTAGCCAACGGCCTGTGCCCCCAGGCCCACCGTGGCCAGGCCCCTGGAGCTGTCCCTCGGCTCGATAAAAAGGGCACCTGTCAGCAGAACAAAGCCTATCGCTATGAAGATAAAGGCAAACATGAGGCGCAGCAGGTTCGGACTTGCTATCGTGCTGTATCCGGCAAAGGCAAACCGCCCGATGATGGCCGAGACCGCCAGCCCAAGCACGTTCATCGCCAGCTCGAATGCGTCTACTGCCACGTTCAAATTCTCGTGGTTTTTCTGATAAAAGTCTATTTGTAGTCGCTCAGGATGTCACGATAGCGCGCGTCTTTGTAGGCGATGTACTTTACGTATTCGCCGTAGGTCATGTCAAAGGAACAGCTGGAGCACTTTACATAGGAAAAATCGTCTGCGAGCTCTGCTATTGCCTTGCAGTCGGGGCAGTGCACCTTCACAGGTTGAGAGTGTGCCTTGAAACTATAATAAGGTTGTCAGTAGGGCTTGATCTGGAAATAGGTTCATAAGCAAAGAGGTTGCTACATAATGTGATGGACAGCAGCCTAAAGCCGGTTCTAAGGAGGCAGATATTGTTCATAGGCGCCAGCCTTGGAACGGGTCTTGTAGTCAGCTACTTTTTCGGTTTTATGATCGGCCTCGCGGCAAACCTTGCGGTGCTAATTGGCCTAATGTTCTACATAAGGAGGAGGCAGCTCCGCGCACTGCGGTCATTTGGATTTGGCAACGAGACCATGGGCGCTGGCTATTCAAACGCTGGCGTAAAGATAAAGTATGTCTGCCTGTCCTGCGGGTCAGAGGTCAAGGGGACAAGATGCGGCAAGTGCGGCTCGAACATGAAAAAGCCGCTATTCTAGGCTATCTTAGTTTCTCCGCGTTTGAGAACCAGATCCCTCTATTCTTATTGTCATCGTCGTTGGAATAGATGCTGCTTGTGGATCAGGTATGGTGATAGGTCTACGACATTTTGCTTACCATTCACGCGGAAGTGGACTTGACGAGTCGTCTTCATTAAATGCGATGGATAAACAAATACAGGTCTACCTCAGGTCCCAACGGGGGCGGCGCCCACCAACAATACGCGATCAGCATAATAGCCGTGCCAATGCACCAAAACATGAAAAGGTTTTATAGTTTTCACCTCTAGAAGTAAGCATTGGCTGACGCTCAACCAAAGGGGAAAAGCTCTAAGGGGAAATACATTGGCATCGGGGTCGGAATTGGTGTAGTGGCAATTATCGTGGTGGTGCTTGCTAGCATGGGCGCTAGAAGCAGTAACCCTAGCAATACCAACGTGCCCACATTTGTCCCAACTGAGCAAAGAGTAAATCTAGTTAACGGGATAATCGGTGTCCCCTCTGGTGGTTACCAGTTCTACTCCTTTAGCGCACCAAACGACGCTTCCAATGCACGAGTAGAAGGGACGTATACGGCTAGTGGGGGCAGCGGCAACGACATTAACATAGCAATCATGGATGAAACTGCCTTTACGAACTGGAAGAACGGACATCAGGTCAACGTATACTACAACAGCGGGCAGCTCACTACCGGCAGAATAGACGCAAGCGTGCCCGCCGGAGAAACGCTCTATCTCGTCTACGACAATACATTCTCATCTTTCACGGACAAAGATGTAACCACCAAAGCAGATTTGCTATTTACGAACTAATTTGCGAATATTGTATTCATGTTATGCTCAAGACTTGCAGCGATCTTGACGGTTTATTAGATCGGGCGCACACTGATACCACCATGGCCAAGACATGCCTAAAGTGTGGCAAGACGATCGAGGAAGTAGTCGATGATCCTGCTGCAGAAAAATATCCCGCATGCGGCGCATGCTGGAAGGAATGGACCACTTATGCAGTGATGGTAATGAACGAGATGAGGCTTGACATGTCCCTGCTTGAGCACAGGAAGGCTCTGCGCAAGTACGAGAGGATATTCTTTGGTCTGGAAAAGTCCGAAGGCGAGCTCCAAAAGAAGCCTGAAACAAAGCCCGACCACATGCACTAGCGCGTTAATTTCAAGGCGCGGCGCGAATCCTCGGGTATCA
Source organism: Nitrososphaera sp. UBA210 (assembly GCA_002494895.1). Lineage (GTDB taxonomy): Archaea > Thermoproteota > Nitrososphaeria > Nitrososphaerales > Nitrososphaeraceae > Nitrososphaera. The sequence goes on along the minus strand of DADA01000083.1, from coordinate 7,428 downwards.
GCTTTAGGACTCTAGCCCTTTCTGGAATAGCGAAAAGGACTTCATGCAGCGAGTCGGTTATTTTCTCTTTCTCTTTTTCATGCAGCGACAGAAAGGTCCGCGTAAGTGAAGCAAAGTCCAGCTTTGCTACCAGCTCCGGGCTTTTCAGTGCTTGATTCGCATACGTCCCAAAGATTATCATCCTCTTTTCTGGCTCGAACTCGCAAAGCACTTCGAGCCATGTCCGCACAAGGACTGCAAGCTTTTCTGGATCAATTCCCGGTGCGGCAGCTAGCGCCATACTGATCATCTCCTGCCTGTCCTGCTCGCTCATGGCAAAAAACTCGTAAAGCCGGCCCTGAAGCATGGGCTTGCGCAAAAAGTCAGGAAGGTTTGCTAGGATCTGTATTATGCTGCCGGCCGCGTCCTGGTTGCTGACCACGCGAGTAATTCTGGCTGCAGGGGAATTTAATCCGTTGCGCATCACGATTAAATATCCACCCATCAAGACAACACGTGTTGCCCTGTCTTGTGGCTGTGGGCGGATTCTATGGTGACGAGGGTAAAGGCAAGATTATCGCCTACCTTGCCAGAAAGGACAACGCTGCAATAGCGGTGAGGGGCGGGGTCGGGCCGAATGCGGGCCACACCTTTTCTCTGGAGGGCAAGACATACAAGGTCCGGATGCTGCCAAGCGCAGCGCTCAATCCCGGAACCAGGCTGTTGATCGGCGCCGGTGTCCTTGTGAATCCGCAGGTGCTGGTCAGCGAGATCGCGATGTTTGGCGCGGATGACCGCACTTTTGTCGACGGACAGTGCGGAATAATCGAGCAGTCCCATATTGAAAGGGACAAGAGCGAGGACCATCTGAAGACCAAGGTGGGAACGACCGGGACTGGGACCGGCCCGGCAAACTCTGACAGGGCCCTCAGGATACTAAAGCTCGCCAGGGATGTCCCCGAATTGTCGCTTTACATCGAGGACGTGAGCAATTCGGTCAACTATGCTCTGGATAACAAAGAGCGCGTAATAGTCGAAGGAACCCAGGGCACATATCTTTCCCTCTTTCATGGCGGCTATCCCTACGTAACTTCCAAAGATGTCACCGCGTCAGGGATCTGTTCCGATGTTGGCATAGGCCCCAAGAGGGTTGACGATGTCCTGGTAGTTTTCAAGGCGTACGTGACGCGCGTCGGCGGCGGCCCTCTCCAGAACGAGCTTGGCGAGGACGAAGCGAAAAAGCGCGGATGGATAGAATACGGAAGCGTCACCGGTAGGCAGAGGCGCGCTTCTCCCTTTGATATGGACCTGGCAAAAAAGTCCATCAGGATAAACAGCGCCACCGAGCTCGCTGTAACAAAGCTCGATGTGCTCTACCCCCAGTCCGCGGGTATGAGGGAATATTCCGGCCTGCCAGCTGAGGCAAGAAAGTTTATTGAAGAAATAGAGGGAGAGACCGGACTCGGAGTAACGCTCATTGGAACGGGGCCTGACCTTTACGACGTTGTTGATCGACGCTCGTAGGCTACTACAGCTGCCTTGAGCATGTCTCTGCACGCTCGCAAATCATAAAGCAGCTTTTTCTTGTCAGCCGAAGTGTCCAGGGCCGCCACCATGGACTTTATCGCCGCAATGTCCGCTATAGCTTTTCGCGGCAGCTTTTTTGGCGGTGTTTCACCTTCCAGGCCGTAGCGCAGCTTTAGATCCAAAATGGCGTATTCTATCGAAACGTATGCGCGCCACAGTGCAGAGCCGTCCAGCTTGTCGTTGCCGGAAAAAAGAATCGCTCGCGCGCGGCCAACCAGCTCTTCTGTTCTGTCGCCCCGGTTCAACGGTTGATTTAGCGCCGACGCATGACTTTAATAATGTAACATTTCACACTATTGCGAGTTGGCGCTCAAAGCTCCTTGCTACATCGCGCTTGGCGGCCTCAAAGATTTTGGCAGGCTCGTCTGCGCGCTTGAGCGGACTCCGATGCCTGCCTTCTCTCTCGTCTTTAACAAGGAGAACGTGCTTGCGGTGCAGACCGACATCATCAACGGAAGGGCGGTAATCTATTATTCAAAGGCCGATATCGGCAATGGCCAGTACCTGGCGTACAGGATCACCGGCGGCGCAGAAGAAGTGCTGCTGACGGATTCGGTTGGCAACCCGACCTTTGTATATTCTCCCATACTCAATGTCGACACTTTCCCGCCGATCCTCGCGAGGTCGGCTCGGGTGGACAAAAAGTCCGGCTATACCGTTATCAAGCTCAAGGACCTGGCCAGCCTTGCCAAGGTCGCCGCATACAAGACCATGTTTGACGAGCCGCCACTGCCATTGTTCATGTTCAGCGAGCACGGGGGCAAGGTGATCCTCGGGGCTCCGATGAGCACCAATGACAACGAATCGGTTTCATACTTTTACTACGTGGCGCTGGACGAGGCGCCAAAGGAGTCGTTCCTGCGCTATTCCAGCATGAAATCAGAGAAGCCTGTATTTTCGGCAAGGATTGACGAGCACGGCTACGTCTACCTCAAGGTAGTGAGGCTGCAGGCAGATCATCCGCTGGTCAAGACCTATGACTAGGCTTTTCCGTGAAAGGATTTCCCTGGCGGCAGCGCAAAAGAAAAGCAGCGTAATTCTGGCCCTTGACGCCCCGCCCAGCATGGCGGATCCGCTCAAGCTCGCCGAAGAGACGATCAGCACGGTGCATGAAGATATCTGCGGGATAAAGATCAATTTCCATCTGATGTTGCCGCTTTCTGGATCAGAGATCGCTCGTTTGAACCGCCTTGCACATTCCCATGGCCTGCAGTCGATTGCTGACATCAAGCTCAATGACATAGAGAGCACCAATGACGTTGCGGTAGATCATCTGACCGGCAAGATGGGTTTTGACGCGGTGATTGCCAATCCATTCATCGGCCAGGCTGCGCTGGCATCTCTTGTCGAAAAGGCGCGCAGCAGGGGCGCCGGCGTTATCGCGCTTGTCTACATGAGCAATCCCGGGGCAGCAGAAGGCTTTGGCCTTGCCGTGGCATCGAGAAAAAAGCAAAAGTTATACAGGATATTTCTCGAGCGAGCATCTCGAGCAGATGCCGACGGTGTAGTGGTAGGGGCTACGCGGCCCGCGATAATCAAAGAGATCGCTAGGGAAACGCCCGAAATAAAGATCTATTCCCCCGGTGTTGGCTCACAGGGGGGAGATCTGGAGCGTGCAATCAGAAACGGCTCTAGCTATCTGATAGTCGGGCGTTCGATCATGGAGGCAAAAGACCCCGCGAGGGGTGCAAGGGAAATCAAGGAGCGAATCCTGCAAGTCAGACGCGGAAAATAGAGCCCACGGACTAGGATCACGCTGTAGGGACGCTCTTACTGTGATGTTGGGCGCTGCAGATGCTGCCTGGCCGCTTTCAGGAGGCTCCTGGCGTTTTGGTAAGTGAGCTGTTCCATAGCACTTTCGTATTCTTTCCACGCAAAGCCAATGTGCTCGTGCGAGAGCACCACATCTTTTGTCTTTGTTTGGCCAAGAAAGAGCACTACTTCCTTTTGCACCGGCCTTCTTCCACGCCTGTACCTGTAGTTTATCTTCATCCTGAACCCATCGATGAACTTTACCTCAGTAATACCCGTTTCTTCGCGGATCTCTCTGGCAGCGGCCTGTTCTTCGCCTTCTCCGGCTTCGATGTTGCCTTTTGGAAAATCCCAATGGCCCGCGGTGTAGTGCAGCAAAAGATATTCCGGATCGTCGCGTCCAGTTTCAGAGTAGAAAACAACGGCGCCGGCAGAGCGCTCATCTACCATGCCCTCAAGTTGATATGGTTCTTTGTAAGTTTTTTGTGGAACAGTTGACCTTATTGGTAGCCCGATCGCGTGTTATGCCTTTTTTTGGAGAACTCTGTCGCAAGGGAAAAGCAGCCCAGGCTGACACTATCGGCATGAATTCAGAGTTGCGCTGCGTCTATCAATCTTCGTCAGAGTCGCCTTCCGCCTCTTTGCTGTAGATAGTGGGCGCGTAATCATGCACGTCGAGCCATTCTTCCTGCGACATCCAGTAGCCGCAGAACCACTTTTGCTGCTGGAAATCATGTTCTCCGTGCTGTGGCAATGATCAGCTACCTAATGTTTCAGGTCTTCGCCGCCCTTTCTGTTCCTAAAGTACTGGTAGGCGAAAGTGGCTGCCACAAGCGACACTGCAAGACCTATCAGAAGCGACGAAATTAGCGTGAACGGATTTGTCCCTTCTGTCAGGACGGCAGTGAACTGCAGCATCGGGATGTAGAGCAGTGCAAGAACCGCGAGCCTCAATACGTCAGACATTGTCCGCGCGCTTCCTCTGAACCAGCTGCTGAGCAGATCGCCGGCAAGTATGGTCGCGATGCCTATCCAGAGCAGCGTAATCGTGCCACCGACAAAACTTCCTACAAGCACCCTGTTCGTCAGAATTTCGAGCGCGCCCACGCTGGGGTCCATCATTTCCGGCGGTATGCTAGAGAGCCCGTTGGCAATGGACGCAAGGATGATGAGGGTTCCAGCAATGACAGAGAATATCCTGATAAAGCTGGTGGGCGTGAGCCTCCCAAGCGAGCCTACAGCCTTGTCTATGTCAAATGCCCTCACGATGAATGCCCCGCCAAGGACGGCAAGGACTATTACTGCGACCCATTTTGCCGCATCAAAAACCAGAGCCAGCGCGCCGGCTGCAAGTAGCACTCCTGGAACGCCAAGGAAGAACTTTGAGTATTGGGGATCGTAGGCAGCCATCTTTAGGTACCTGCCAAGGACGGCGTAGGAGTACTCTACGCTTCGGCTGTGCCGGATTATCACGCGCTGCACAGAGATCACCGGTACTCTTGATTGAATCACCGGCATTACGGTCTCGTCGTCCTCTCCATCAGAAACTATGACGGCCCCGTCGGCATTGTACCGTTCCAGTATGCTCTTTACTTCAAGGCTTATCTTTTCGTCTGCCTCGACGCCCCTGTTGAATTTGCCGGCAACTACTGCAACTTCTGCCGTGTAGCCCTTGCTTACGAGTTCTTCATAATGCTTTACTGCGCCGAATATCGCGTTTGAATCCGCGTCCTCGGGGTCTTCAATGGCGAGCCTTGTGGCAGCATTGATGCACGCATCCCGCCCGACTATCGGTGTCTCGATGCCCCCCTTTGTGCCAATGTCGTCGTCTCTGTCTATGCAGAGGACCAGCACCTTTTCGTGCGCAATGTCCTTTGAGGGGGCCGCAGTTTTCGGGCTGGCCGGCTTACTTGCCAAGTTGGGGTGCGACATTTACTCTAGTCCTTAGAGCCGTGTTCAGCTTAATTAATTTAATCAACTTTAATCTACGGTTATTTGGTTTGATTGAAATATTCTTCTGGAATCTCACTCATAGTGAGATATTTTGAGGTCTGAACTCGAGACAGACGACATATAGCTCGCTGCTCTCTTGCCTGCTTGCAGTAGGCTTGCTGAGCAAGACCCTGCCAAAACTCTTCCTCAGTTCGGCCCTCATTTCATTTAACATCTCACCTTCAAACACCTTGAAAACGGCGCTTCCTCCCGCTCTCAGCACATTCCTTGCAAAGAGAAGAGCCGCAGCAGTCAGAGAGATCTGGCGCGCATGATCCACGTCCCAGACCCCGCTTACATTTGGGGCAATGTCCGATAGAACCACGTCTGCCTTGCCTCCCAGCATGACAGCTACCTTGTCCATCGTAGTGGGATCCTCGATGCTTCCCTGGATGACGATAGCACTTGGAACCGGATCAACTGGCTTTATGTCGATTCCTATTACTTTGCCCGAGTCACCCACATTCTTTGTGGCGACCTGGAGCCATCCCCCGGGGGCGCACCCCAGATCGACAACCCTGCTCCCCTTTCTCAGGATATGATAAGAATCGTTCAGCTGCAGGAGCTTGTACGCAGACCTGGCGCGATAGCCATGGTCCTTTGCCAGCCGGCGGTAGCGGTCCTTTCGCGCGTCGGCAAGCCTCATTTCCTTGAATGCTTGTGGTGAGTCTTCTGGTTGGAAGAGGAAGAACCGTTGCTTTCAAAGGAAGTGACAAGCCAGCTTTCAAGAAAACTGCAGCTAGTAGGACTGTAGGTGCCATCAAGGGAACACATGTGCTCCACCGGACAAGTCAGGCACGGGGCTTTTTCGATGCTGGTCGTGTCGACAGGGAGCTTTACCGCGAAAAGCTTGTATGTCCACCGGCCGTTTTCGAGCATCTTTTCGCGCCGGATAAGTGAGCGCTTTTCGAGGCGTATCGCCACTCTCGAGCCGTCGCGGCTGGTCAGGTCGAGTTCTTTCCATAGTTCGGACTGGAGGATGCCCTCTTTGCCGTTGCCAATTATTGTCCGGAAAACCTTACCCGTCAAATCTTCAATTTGTGCCTCGTTTAATTTCATTCAACATAACCCCCGAAAGCGGATATAGTATAAGCGTCAACCGGATAAATAACCCTTTTTGAAGGAAAGTTGACAAACGTTGTAACGAGCTAGACTACGACAAAATCGCTAGCGATATTAGTGGTGGAGTTTCGGACCCTACCTCAAAAACAGCTTAAGTGGTTCCCGCTGACACCGCCGCTGATATCGCACCTTCACCTATCACTAGGACAAATGCTCAATACCATCTGGCAATCGATCTACTCTGGCCTGGCATTCTGTTGCAATTCTGGTTATGGCGCGCCAGGTAAGCCAATCTTTCAATCAACCGACTTGACTAGAAATAGAAAAAAGGAGGGGTTGGTCGCAGAGTCCCTGCGCCAATCAGTTATCGCTGAGGTAATAGACCACGTTTACGGTCATCGTTACCTCTTGCTGACCCGGTAGGATCTGTGTGTCCGACAGGGCTTGTGCCTCGATTCCCCTTGAATAGAACGGGAAGTAGACATCGTTCAAGCTTATCGACTTGATCCCAGAAACATTCATTCCAGCTGCGCTAGCTGCTACATCGGCTCTGTGCCTGGCGTTCTCTAATGCTTCCGGTATCATGCCGTCGCGGACTTGTTCCTGTCTTTCCTGCGATATGAAGAAGTATGCTCCTTGTACGCTGTTTGCTCCCGCTTCGATGGCAGTGTCGATTACCTCTCCAGCTTCAATCGTTCCGCTGGCATCCAGGGTCACGCTCAGACTGCTCGATGCCTTGTAGCCAGATATCTCTTGGTTTGGTTGGCATTCAGGAGGCGGTGGATATATCATGATGCATGCTTCTGCTGGTTGCTTGTAGTCGTACACCGGATAGACATTGTAACTGCTTGTGCTGATATCATCTTCGGATATGCCCAGTGCTGTCAGTGCAGCTACTATTTGGGCAGTGGTGTTTGCGTTGCTAGAAGCAGCCTCTTGGGCTGTGCTGCCGTTTGTTTCCACGCCAACCGTCACGGTGACTTTGTCAGGATCGACTTTGGTCGTTGAACTTCCAGACGTAGAGATGGTGGATCTATTTTCTTCGTCATTGTCTGT
>DADA01000124.1 GCA_002494895.1 Nitrososphaera sp. UBA210 | reverse complement strand
GTCAGGACAAAGAACTTTTACGACCTTGCGATTCCAAGCGGAAACTCTGTGGCGGCGGGCAACCTGCTGCGCCTGTACCACTATACTCAGAACAGGGAATATCTGCAAAAGGCCGAGAGCATCATGAAAGCCGGCGCCCGGCCAGCTGCTGAAAACCCGTTTGGGTTTGGGCAGATGCTGATGGCCATCTATCTCTATGTGAAAAAGCCGGTGGAAGTGACTGTAATCGGAGGTTCGGATTCTGGGATCGCAAAATGGCTCAACCGGCACTTTTTGCCGGACGGCATAAACTCAGTCATTACCAGCGACGAGATCCGGTCGCTGCAGGAGTACCCTTACTTTAAGGGGAGAGCCGGCGATGGAGAAGAAACTGCGTTTGTCTGCAGGAACTTTACATGCTCGCTGCCGATAAAGTCGCGGGACGAACTGGCGAAACAGCTAGGGGTTACTCCGACGCCTTCCTGATGTCGATATAGAGCTTTTCGCCGACGCGCGGACTCCCCATTTTTTCATGTCTTTTTCTTGGCATCGTTATCTGTATCACTGTCTGCGAGTAACTCCTGACAATGGTCTGGGGCTGGGAGCGCAGAATCGCTTCGAGAATAGGCCTTATCTGCTCCTTGACTTCTTTGTCGCTGACTGCCCTGTCGATTGCCTCGAGCATCATCTGCTGCTGGGAGACTGGCTCTAGCTCGACGTCCTAGCTCAATGCCAAAGTAACGTTCGAGCCCGTGTCAGTCATCTGGTTAATCCTGTATCGAATGGATTCGTCTTGCATATCATAGACTTGATGAGGCGGCTAATAAAATCAATCCTTGAAGAGCCTTTTTTGCTGCAGATCTCTTTCCTTCTTTAGGACATAGATGAGGACACCTGCGATCGCAGTAAACAGGAACACGTTTACCAGCAGTATCGAAATATCCGCGCGCTGCGAAAGCACGAACAGCCTTACAAACGCATAGCCTGCCGATGCTGCCAGCGCCGCGATGCAGATTATCTTTGCATAGTGGATGGTGCGGCTGTTCAACCGACCATACTTGTATCAAGTGCCGTATAACCTTAATGAGTACGTTTTAACGGCAGTATGATGCTATCCCATCCTGAAATGCAGCTGGTCAAGAAATACGAGATCAGATCAAAGGCAAAGATGATCGATTTTCTCAACAGCCAGCCCGTGGGAAGGATTGCCTCTATTGACAGCAACGGGTATCCCCAGGTGATCCCGATGAATTTTGTCTACGCAAATGATTCCGTTTACATGCACTCACACCCCTTTGGAGAAAAGCTGGATAATATCAGGAATAACCAGCGCGTCGGCTTTGAAGTCGAACAGCACGTATGCTTTCTCCCATCATACTATTTTCACCCGACAGATGCCTCCCAGGCAGACACGCTTTACATCAGCGTGGTAATCAAGGGAAGCGCCAGCATAGTGCAGGATAACAAGGAAAAGGCCCTTGCGCTAAACGCGCTGATGGAGAAATACCAGAAGGAAGGCAGGTACGAGTCTCTGGATGCCGACATGAAGTCCGTTCATGAAGTTGCAGTCATCAAGGTCGTCCCTACGGACATGCGCGGCAAGTACAAGATCGGCCAGCACTGGGGCCGACCATACCGGCTAAAGATGGCCCAGAACATTATCGATAGGGAGGGCATCGAAACAGCAAGACCAGTTCTTGCCATAATGGGAGTCGAGGTCAATGCGAACGGCAGCCTCGAAATAAAGGAGGATCCAGTGATGTAGGTTGAAATGCGCCGTTCACACCGACTTTTTTGACGATTCCTGCCCGGCGTGCAAGCAGGAATACCTTGACATGAAAGGACTCGACGGTCCAGATGTTCAGGCGGGTCCGGGCAAGAAATACAAGGAATTCACGGAGGAGCGCGCAAAAAAGCTTTACGAAGAACTCTTGCTGCAATACCTGAAGAGCGGAGTGGAAGACATAGAAGCTGCCGCGAAAGCAAAAGCGATCATTAAAAAGCAGTGCAGCATCCGCGGCCTTGCCTTCTGGCCCTGGCTATGATCACTTTTTCTTGCTAGAGGTCGGAAATATCATGTGGCCGACGTCTTTGTAAAGCCTCATGAACTGCTTACCCTTGTCCGTGGTGCGATATTCGTGATCAGTCGGAATGTATTCCAGGAGGCCCTTTGCCATTAACAAGCCGAGGTATTCTTTCAGCTGCGGAAAAGACAGGAACGCCTTGTACATTATTTTGGTCTTGATCGCCCCGTCGACGGCTATCTCTAGAATCGCAGCCGCAATATCCGTCCTACTTCTGTACTTCACTGGCATACATTACTTCGCAAGTTCCATAAATACTTCTCTAGTAAAGACCTAGTAGACAATTCCGGGATGGCCCAACGGATCAGCCAACGCCCTAGAAGAATCTGCGGCAAAAGTGCTTTTTCCGGCGGCCGCCCTATTGAACATCGATCTTTTCTTTTTGGGCTTCCTTGTCTTCCAGCTTTCTCAGCTCGCCTCTGAGAAAGTCCCGATATTTGTTCCGTTCTTCCTGGGTCATGGAGTCCAGGTTGGCGCTAAGTGCAGACCCAATAGTTGAGATCCTGTCAATCACGTCCATTGCCATGAACTTGCCGACGTTTCCTACGCGCATCATGACGTCTAGCTGTTTATGTAGGATGTTGCCAAAGGATTCAAGGTCCGAAGTTATTTCGATGCCTTTTTTTGTGATGCTGTACTTGCCGTCTTTCGCGTCAGCTACTAGGCCTTCGTTCAAGAGTCTGCCAAGGAGAGGATAGATTAGACCTGGTGACGGCTTCCATTTTCCGCCGCTCTGTGACGTGGCTCTGTCAATGATCTCTTTGCCCGTCATGGGTTGTTCTCGCAATAGCGCAAGGATGTACTGCCTGGAAAAACCCCTGGGTATGGCACTCCCAACACGACTAATCCATTCTGATAGCATATCACTAGTAATATCGCTAGCGATATAAAAGGGTTACGGAAAACAAGACTCTGGTCAATA
>DADA01000068.1 GCA_002494895.1 Nitrososphaera sp. UBA210 | reverse complement strand
ACATAAACTGCGGGGTGCGGCTCATGCGCACCAACCTGACAGAGAGCGACCTGAGGCCGAAACTAAAGGATCTCGTAAACGAATTATTTCGCTCGATACCATCAGGGGTTGGGAGCCAAGGTTCGATCAAACTATCCCGATCGGAACTTGATGAGCTGCTTGTCGAAGGAGTGAGGTGGGCGGTGACGCACGGCTATGGCACGGATGACGACGCCGATGTCTGCGAAGAGGGAGGCAGCATGGCCGGCGCCGACCCGGCCAGCGTGTCAGACACCGCAAGAAAGAGGGGCGCATCCCAGCTCGGCAGCCTGGGTTCGGGGAACCATTTTCTTGAGGTGCAAAAGGTGGACAAGATTTACGACGAACCAGCCGCCAAGGCGATGGGGCTGGACCACGCCGGTCAGCTGACCGTATTGATACACTGCGGGTCACGCGGCTTTGGCCACCAGATCTGCACAGACTATTTGCGCGTGTCGGAATCTGCTTTGCGAAAGTATGGCATGAGCCTGCCAGACAGGGAACTTGCCTGCGTCCCAAACAATTCCAAAGAAGGAGCTGACTATAGGAAGGCGATGTACTCTGCTCTAAATTTTGCCTGGGCCAACAGGCAGATGATTACCCACTGGACTCGCAAGACATTTGAGCGGGTCTTTCAGACAGGCGAAGGCGGGCTGGACATGGAGCTGGTTTACGACGTGGCACACAACATTGCCAAGGTTGAGCGCCATTCTGTTGACGGCGAAGGCACTAGAGACGTAGTAGTCCACAGAAAGGGAGCGACAAGGGCCTTTCCTGCGGGAATGCAGCAGGTGCCCGACAGGTACCGTAGCATCGGCCAGCCCGTGATATTGCCTGGGTCGATGGGGACAGCCAGCTGGATACTTCTTGGCAGCCAGAAATCGCTGGAGCTCAGCTTTGGGTCAACGGCCCATGGCGCCGGCAGAACAATGTCCCGGTCTGCCGCAAAGCGCAGCTACACCGCCGAAGGAGTCAAAAGCGGTCTGGAATCAAAAGGCATCTACGTAAAGGCGATGACTAGGGAAGGCGTGGTCGAAGAAACGCCCGAAGCCTACAAGGATGTTGACGCCGTGGCGGAGGTGTCTCATTCACTTGGAATAGCTACCAAGGTGGTCAGGCTTGTTCCGATAGGGGTGATAAAGGGATGACTTCAGAAGATCCCGACATTGAGATAATCAAGGCGCGCAAGCTAAAAGAAATGCGGGAAAAGGCAGCGGCGCTTGAAAGGATCAAGGCTAGCAGCGCACAGCAGAAAAAACAGCGCACTCCACGCGAGCTAGTTTCCGGCTACCTCTACGACAGGGCCGACGAGGTTCTAAAGCTGGCATACGAGCAGTACCCTTCCCAGACCGAACCCATAGTGGCAAGAATTGCGGAGCTTATCCAGAGTGGCGAGCTGACAGACAGGATATCAGGAGGCGAGCTTCTTTCGCTCTTTCGGTCAGTCGGCCTGCGCGTCCGAGTCGACACCACCATCAAGGTGGAGGATGACGGCAAACTCGTGCCGTTTTCTGAGAAGCTAAAACGAAATGACTGACTTTGTAGTCGGAACTTTCATCTTGGATTTCCAGACAATCAACTTTGAAGCTGATTCCAAAGTAGCCCTTGAAGTTCTGGAAAAGCTGCAGAAGGATTGCCAGCTGGAAAATTCGTTTGCCCTTGACGAGCCAGTGGCACGTGCCGGCTGGTCCTTTGCGAAACTGTTTTTTTCAGGACAGTTTGTCGAAAAGATATACTCGCGCTACCGCTTTGAGATAGACGCGACTAGGGGCAAAAAATTTGAGGACAGGTTTATCAGCTGGTTTGGAACGCAACTTGAAAACAAGGGATGCGGAGCCCAGGTAAAAATGGCTCGAGAAATGAAGTCGCTCTAGACTCTGCGGCCCCTTCTTCCACCGGGCTTTCTCGTGGTATCGTGAGGGATTGGAGTGACGTCGTCTATCCTTCCGATACGAAAGCCGGCTCTTGCAAGTGCCCTGATAGCCGCCTGGGCACCCGGGCCGGGTATTCTTGGTCCGACTCCACCTACCGCCCTTACGCGGATGTGGAGTGAATTAATCCCCTTGGTCTTGGCAACATCGGCCGCTGCCACGGCGGATTTCATCGCGGCGTACGGCGACGATTCATAACGGTCGGCGGTAACGTGCCTGCCTCCAGAGCTGAACGAAATGGTCTCGCTCCCGCTCAGGTCGGTTATATGGACAAGCGTGTTATTGTAACTGCTGAAAATGTGGGCTACTCCCCACTTTAGCTGCGTAACTTCTTCGGTTGCCGTCTCGGACATGCACTTACAGTCGCTCATTCAGAGGGTTAAAAACGTTATCGCCTTTGGAAATGGACGTATCCGCGGTTCTCAAGCAGTCGCTTGCCGACGAAAACCTTGCCTGTTCCCTTACGCACCCTGCCGATAACGAGCATCTGGACTTTTGCTTTTCTTGCCCCTGATTCAGCCTGCTTTAGCTTTGACCTCGGAATCGTTGCGACAATTTCGTATTCTTCTCCCCCATGAAATACAAGCTCGTTCACGTCGATTGCGTTCTCTTCGCCAAACCTGTCCAGTCCTTGCGCTGCGGGCACTTTGTTGACCACAATATCTGCGGCGCTGCTTGAAGCAAGTTCGTACAGAGAGATCGCGAGACCGTCGCTTGAATCAATAGATGACGAAAAGAACTTCGCAAGCGTAATGCCAAAGTTCTGCCGCGGCTTTGGCTCCAGCACGGAATCGACTGATTGCTTTCTGAGCATTCCTGCAGCTCTCGCGTTTCGCAACAGTATTGCAAGACCCGCGGCAGAAAATCCGAACGGGCCGGAAACGACGACGGAATCTCCAGGTCGCGCACCGCTTCTTGTCGGCATCTTTTTGCCTGCAATTCCGATCATGCAGCAGTCAATGACCAGCTCTCCCGACTCATTGGTGTCGCCGCCAACTATCCGGACTCCAAACTCGCTTGCCGCGCCAGCAAACCCCTCGGCAAGCCCCTCGACATAAGGCCTGGTGCAATTTCGTGGCAGGCCTAGCGACACCATGGCTGCCAAGGGGTTGGCCCCCTTTGCTGCCAGATCGCTGGCGCAAGATACGATGCTCTTTCTTGCGACCTGAACTGGCGTCATCCCTGGTGGTACATCGGTGCTTGAGACCAGCATGTCGCACTTCATCACGATATTTCTGATTACTGGTGCAACGTCATCTAGATCTTTGATTCCGAGCCTGCGCGTAAGGATCCCAATGATCTCTTTTTCATCTAACCTTGTCATAAGCTGCCTGGACCTTTTCGCTTGCCTTCTTGTAGAGCGCCTGCGCTTTGTCTGCCCTTGATTCAACTGAAACTCTGATGGCGTGCTCTGTATTTGAGGGCCTCACCAGGATCCACGAGTCCTCGTCTATTATCGCCTTGACCCCATCTTCTGTCAGAAGCGAGGATGATTCGCCTTTCAGCATTTCTGGCAGTTTGTCAATGACTGCCCTGTGCAATGCAGAGTCGGCAGCTATCTTGGATCTTACCTGCCCATAGAGCGAAGCGAACTCTAGAGTGTCGCCGATCACCTTCTTGTCGAGGGTAGAAATCGTAGCAGCGGCCAGCAGGCCGTCGCGGCACATGTTAAAGCCAGGCATGATAAAGCCGGCGCTGCTGCCTTCGCCCCCTGCTTCAGCGCCTACTTCGAGCATTTTTCTTACAACGTTGGCCTCTCCCACCTTGGAATATGCGGTTCTGCCGTTCCTTTCCTTTACGTACTTTTCAATGGCGACGCTCGTGTCGATGCTCACCGCGAAATTCCTCATGCCCATTTCCACCGAGCGGGCCACGCATAGCAAGAGTGTGGCATCGGAATTCAGTTTCTTGCCCGCACTATCAACAACTACTAGCCTGTCGGCATCAAGGTCAAGGGCAAAGCCCTGATCAAGGTGGCTGGAAGTCACGAGCGCGCTGAGGTCTGCAAGGGTATCGGCGGTTGGATCGGGACCCCTTGAAGAAGTCCCGGCCACGCCATTGATGACTTGGTATTGGTGGCCCAATTTCTGGAAAAGGCTCTCAGAGTATCCGCAGGCAGCCCCTCCTCCGGGATCTATTCCGACCTTGATACTTTGTGATGACTTCTTTGATGTAATTTCCGCGATCTCGTCTACATAGCTCGAGGCTGTGTGAAATTCTGTTCCAAATTTACTGCCATATTTGGCAGCGGCACCTAGCATTTGTTGAAGCTCATCTTCAAAGAGGCCCCTGCCGTCAATTACAAACTTTAGGCCGTTCCATTCGAGTGGGTTATGTGACGCTGTGACTATCAATCCTGCTCCGTACTTGCGTGCATCTCGAAATGCCGCAGGCGTTGGGGCTACGCCAATATCATAGACATCAATGCCGGCGGACATTAATGCCGCCGCTGCCACCTGTGAAATCAGACGGCCTGACGGGCGGGTATCTCGTGCCAGCACGCACTTGCCGGATTTTATCATGGTTGCAAATAGCCGGGCAAAGTTGTCGACTTCATGAAGGCCAAGATCCTTCCCATAGATTCCCCTGACGCCCGAGATCGATACTTTCAAGCTGTGGAAAAATTGCTGCCGCCGTTATTTAATGTCACTCCACGAACGAATAAATAAAGAACTTTGGAACTTTGCTTGTTCGCCCTAGTAGCTCAGCCTGGCAGAGCGAAGGTTTCGTAAACCTTAGGTCATGGGTCCGAATCCCATCTAGGGCTCTTTGTTCATGTTTTGAACTAGAAAGTGTCTGAGCGCTCCGTATGGCCATTGGCATCAGACCTTAAGCTTAGATTGTTCAAAATCTTGGAACTCCGCATTTTCTTCTGGTTCCAATAGGTCTTGAGTCATTCGAATAGGCTCATAAATTGACGGTATCTGCGATGCCCTCAACGAAAATTTCTCGATTAATGCTACTGCTTCTGAGGCTTCATTGAGTTTGTACATGTTAGCGTTGACAACCTTTCTATGATTGATAATGAAACCGAAGCTTTCAAGCCTTGGGATTTCTTTGGAGATCGTGCGGAAAGACAGACCTGTGGCATTTACGATTTCTGCAATTGGATAGTCGTACTCTTTATGGTCCAAAAAGAAATCCAATACTTTAGCAGTCGCGCCTGTAGCAAAAATGTGGGCAAGGGCGCCTGCATATTCAACTTTGTCTTCCATCAGCTATCCAGAAACAGTTCTATTATTTATTAGTATGCAAATTTCTGCCTGCATGCCTGCAATGCCTGCAACAAGGCAGGCACTACAATTTATCAAGCAACGCAATAAAATGCATATATTTATTAATCTAGCCTTTGGATAAGACTGGGGAGCATTTGAACAAGATAGCTCGGGTAATACTACGGAAGCTTCTGAAACACGACGGATCGATGGAAAGAAAGCAGCTAGTCGCTGGAATAAGAGAGTCGCCTTCAAAGATTTCAAGCACGATCAACCATCTACGTGAACTGGGCTATATCGTGTTGGACCTGACTTCGACTAGTTGCATTGTGACGATTCCGAACTATATGCGCGCTGACGCCTTTAATGTCGTGTATCCTGGATCTCGGGCGTCAAATGAAAGTCCGATAGAAGACCAAATTCCTGCCGAACACACTAAGATACCGATATTGAAATCAAAAGGCGAAAAAGTGATCCACAAGAGGTCGTCAGAGTATTGGTTTTGCTCGAAGGTTAACCAGCCTGATTACATAACTTGTTTTGTGTTCAATGAAGGCTTGCTATCTCAGACGATCCACTTGGGTAGCACTTCGAATTTCGGATCGTTAGTTTCCCAAGCTCTGAGAGAAATAGACAACCTTTTCGGAACTAGCAAATTCAAAAAAGCAGATCTAGCTCACAAGCTAAGTCCGACTATAGTAGGCAACAGGCGACCGATAAAGGCACTTACAGAGTATCTGTGCCATGAGAAATATCTGGTGCGACTAGATAAGAAGAATCAATTTCAACGAACGGGGAAGCTGCACAAAGTAGACGTGTTGGATGAAATCAGCTTCTACAAACAAAAGAACGAAACGGCGGTTATGACGACGCAGGGCGGCCGCAAGTACTTCTACACTGAAGAAGAAGGACTCTATCAGCAGTTCTGAAAACAGAAGAGACTGCAGCATTCTATCCTGCGATTTACGACGCGGCAATTAACATCTGTACCGGGGTGTTAACTGAGTTAATACCCGCGTTTTGGATTTTGCACTATGTTTAGCAAAAGGCGAACGATGGCTATCTAGGGCTTGATGATAATTTATATAATCATCAAAACATGATTCATCATTCGCATTGTGATTCCTGCGTGATTGCACGCGTGCCACTGTTCCCAGGCTACAAACGGCAACCACGTGGGGCTGCTGTCACAATGCGAATACTTTCTTCTTACTTTCTCGCCACGGACCTGGCTTGCAAATGTGATATCCTTTACTTATACGTCCGTTGCATAAGGGACAGAGCTTCGGAGGCGATACTTTCTTTTTGACATTTCCCATGTTTCCTCTCGATACCTCGTCGTAGGCCTTCTGAAGCGCATTAAGTTCAGCCTGCAACCTAGGAACATCCCTCTTGGCTTTCCTGTTGTGCATACGAAGCCGGACTTTGTATATTCTGTAATCCAGGTCCCGTAGTTTCTTCTTTCTGATGTGCCGGTTAGGATCCAAGGATGTCTAAGAGTTCAGTGTTAGTAATAATAGCATATGTATCAAGCGGGCGCCCCGATCACTGCATTTCTGCATATACAGCAAGGACAAAATTGTGGTGCTTTCGTTACGAAGCCTTCACAGTTTTATCTTTTCGTAAATACCCAGGAATTCTCTGCCTTTTGCGGCAGTTGTGTAAATCCGTTCTTTCTTGTCGAAAAGGAGCAGTCCATTCTTTGTAACAAGGTCGATGTACTCGCAGCACTGTTGGTAAGACATGTATGCTGTGAACATGATCCTTGTAAAGTTCGCACCTTCCTTAGCGGCTTCAAGCACTGCAGCAATCATGTCGGTGCGCGACCTGTGCCTTCTTGCCAAGTTTTCCATTACGCTGCGACGAATGAAGTATTAGAATGTTTTCCCAAATTCGATTGAACATTATAGACGAGTTTTCAGGGAACCAGAACCGCGCGGGCTTCTACCTGCGAGTTCTTTAACCTTGCCAGAACTTCATTGGCATCCTTCAACTTTTGCGTTTCTATCACGACCTTTAGGTCAGATGTCCTTGCTAGCTCGACCAGCTCTTTCATGTCCTGCCTTGAGCCAATGACGCTTCCTTTGACTATTTTTTCCTCAAATGTTGGAAAGTTGGCTACGCTGCCCAGTACTCCGATCACCACTGTGCCGCCCTTTTTTACAGAGCTGATGGCAGCGTCTATCGCGCTGTTTGACGGTGCAAAGACTATGGCGCTGTCGAGCAGGCCTCCTTCCTCTTTTTTCAACTGCTTTAGGAATTGATCCTGAGACTCTTGAAAGACGAGGACGTTGTCGGCACCCAGCTTTTTGGCTAGATCAAGGTGTCTTCTCGCCCGCGATACAGCGACCACCCTGGAGCCGTGAATCTTTGCTATCTGGATCGCCAGGTGGCCGACGCCTCCGATCCCAAATACGCCCACTGACTTGCCTGTCGCAGGTCCAGCTCCCTTGACCGCCTTGTACGCGGTTATGCCGGGGCAAAATAGCGGTGCCGCGTGTTCTGAGTCGATGCTGTCAGGGATTTCTGTGACAAAACCCTCGCTCGCGCGAATGTATTCGGCGTAGCCGCCCTGCACCGTTTCGCCAGTTATCTCTGCATTGTCGCACAGGTGCTCCCGCCCATCTTTGCAGTACTCACATCGGAGGCAGGAGCTGAAGAGGGGCTGAATTCCGATCCTGTCTCCTTTCTTTACGTTTCTCACTCGGCTTCCGATATCCCTGACTACCCCGACGACTTCGTGACCGGGCACTATAGGGAGCGTCGATGGAGAGCCGTATTCCTCCCAGTCACCTTCTATCAGATGAAGGTTCGAACGGCAGACACCGCACGCCTCTATTTCAATCAAGAGGTCATCCCCCCTTTTTATTGAGGGCTTGTCGATTAACTTTAGCCGCAGCGGGCGGGTTTCTATCGGCGCTGTCTTGCCCAGTACCATAGCGTTCATTTTTTCTGTCATGTGAGCCCACCCTTTTTGTCAGCCATTACTGTGCAGCAAAGGAGGAATGAAATTAGGGTGCCTGCGCTTTCCACTTTTCCCTGCTTTATCAACTGCCGCACTTTTCTTGCTGTCATCACCCGAACATTGATGTCCTCGCCGCCATCGTGCCTTGTCCTGCCCTTCACGAGCCCGGTTGCCTTGAAGACATGAACGTTTTGATTTGACCTGCTCACCGACGGGTGGTACCTGTAGATGCGCTCGATTTTCTTGGCCTTGTATCCCGTCTCTTCTTCAAGCTCTCTCCTTGCAGTCTGGACAGGATCTTCGTCTCCTTCGACATGGCCGGCGGGAAACTCTAGGAGGGTCTTGCCAAGAGGATACCGGTACTGTCTTATCATGACCAGCTTGTCGTTTGCAAGAAACGGGACCACGATCACCACGTCAGAAGCGTTATACCTAGTGTAGGTGACGACCTGGCCCTTGGTGGTCCGGACCTTGTCCTGGTAGAGCTCCATGAATGTTGCCCTGCCGTCCCCGGCATGCAAGATCCTGCGGCTCTCCAGACACTCCCATCCCTTGTTCATTTCTGCGCCTTCTACCATGACTGTCGATAATAAATCAAATGCCGGCATCCCAGATTCAGGAATTCCAGCCGCCAGAGTTTGCAAGAAACTTGGATCTGACTTTATTGATAATTTTGGGCATAACGCGCTAAAAATTACATGTTCTGTTGTCAGAACGGGCGCCAAGCCAGAGCACCTTAAATTCAGCGTTCATGCAATACATCAGGTTGCCATTGGCCAAAAGTCAGAACAGCGAGCTGGAGCAAAAGCTCCAGGGAAGGACGCTAAAGGTATACCTCTACTTGCAAAGGAAGAGCGAGCCCTCGGGCATTCGTGAAGTCCAGCGTGACCTGGGGCTGTCGAGTCCCAGCGTGGCCGACTATCAGGTGGAAAAGCTGGTAGAGATGGGACTTGCCAGCCGGGATGCTTATGGGAGGGTTTCCATAACAAAGCGCGTAAAGGTACAAGCGCTCCAGTCCTATGTCAGCCTAGGAAACTTTACTGTGCCTAGGCTTGCGTTCTATGCGAGCATCTTTACCGCAATCACGCCGCTGTATGTCGCTTTCAATTTGGATTCTCTCAGCCTGTATGGTGTTGCGGTCCCGGCAGTAGCAGCTGGCATCTTTTGGTACGAGGCAGTAAAGATGTGGAAGCTCGCTCTTCTCGAAAGGCCGCTTTCTGGAAAAAAGCACAACGACAATAGCGATTTCTGGCACTCGCTTGTCCCGGGGCTTGCCGCGCTTGCCGTCTTTGTCGCTGCTTCATTCTACCTTTTCTACTATGTCGAACCAAGCGGCATCGCGCCAAGTACCGTTCCGCCAATAGCTCCGGAGCAGCAAATTCCGTTACCCGGCGATCAAAGTACCACAGTGAATGACATAGCACAGATGTCCAGCCAGAAAATGGGCGCGGCGGGAACCCATTACAAGCTGGTATCCAACTTTTCCACCGACCTCATCACTGGCCTACTCTTCGCCGGCGCGCTGGTGGCAGGATTCCTTGTATACGTCATGGTCAAGTATCGCTCCGAAAAGGATGTTCTATCGATAGAACAGGGCTGAGTTCGCCAGTTCGAAACCTAGGATTATCAGAACTGTAGAGCTTATCCTTTCTATGAAAAAACAGACCGTTTTCATCGGAATAGCAGCCGGCCTTCTGGTCGTGCTGTCATCGCAACAGGCTTCGTACGCGCAATACGGCGGTGGAGGATCGGAGGTTTCGGAGCAGACTCTGAAACGATGTCAGGAGCTAGGGATATCAAGGGCACAGTGCAACGACGCCACTGTCCTGCAGAAAGAGCGCGTAGGCTGGAATGTTCAGGACAAGGGATCTGGAACACCCCTCTTTGCTACTGAGACAGGACAGATGGCCATACTTATTGGTGCCATCGGGGCGATCTTTGGCGGAGTAGCTGGCGGATTCTTTGTAATGGGCAGAAAGGCGCAGCAGGAAAAATCGATCTGAGCTCCCACCTATTTTTTGGTGATTTTCATGGCGTCTTGCAACGGCGTCTGCATACGTCACAAGTCAAGCAAGCTGGAAGAATCAAGACTGCGTTACGCGTATGGTGACAAGTGGTGCTGCTACTGCAGCGTGTTCATAAAGTGGGACGGGAGAGGCTGTCCGTGCTGCAATACCAGGCTAAGGACGAGACCTGTGAAAAGGGTTGCTCCTCTGAGAACCGTATTGAATTAGCCTTGCAGTAACAGTCATGCCCAGTAGGGACGCCGCCAAAATAGCGGCAGCAAGCCAGCCAAATTCTGGTATCGCTGTTGTCCCAATGATGTCGATCGATTTCACAGTCTCTGCGTCGTACATCAGCGCTATGGTAGTAGAGTCGTCCTGTCCGGGGTTGTAAGTCATGTTAAAGCTGGCCGCGGGTACTCCGTTGAGCAGCACGGCATAATCTCCTCCCAAAAATCTATGAGTGAGGATGATTTCAAAGTAGCCGGGTGATTCGTGTCCGCTCAGATCTGCGTGTAGCCTCCTTTCCTGCTGCATGAAGGTGAAATTGCAGCTATCTGCGTTCAGTCTGGCCCGCAACGCGAATACTTCGCCTTCCGCCCTGATCGGAACTGTTGTCAAGAATGATCTTTGCAGTGAACTGAGCTCTGTATCGAAATGGCCCGGCATCCATGAACTGACTATCTCTATTTCCTCCGTGCCTCGCTTGAACTCGATGGAGGCTTGTATTTGGCATACTTTATGCTCGGTTTCCACTATGGCCTCTATTCCATCAGCGAAAGCGATCAGTTCCGGGTATGCCAGAAGGATCGGAAGCCGCAGCAAGAGCCGTCCGTTCGAATCCGAAGATATGCCCACTACTATCGTTGCTAGCTCTACATCCGCTGCGATTATTTGGACGCTTCCTCCCGAAATTGAATACTGGACCTCATAACTCTTGCCTCCGACATTCAGTATGTACGTCTGCCAGTACGGCTCGAGCGAAGTAAACCTGAACGTTGATTCCCTGGTCAGCCCGAGGTATGTCGCGGCAACTCGGTAGTCTCCACTATTCAGGTTCAGCGGTCCTGCAATGATGTAGGAATAACTGTATGAACCGTCAGCAGTTACGTTGACAGGATCTATCCTAGTAAGAGCACCCGATGGACTGAGGACTCGAATTATCACCTGCTCGCCTGCCACAACAGGTTCGACTTTTCCGGAAATCACGACGGTATCACCGCTCTTGTATTCCGACATGTTTGCTTGCACGCTTACTGCCGCCCCCTGTTGCGCAGCCACGATGGCCATCGATAGCGTTCCGGCTAGAATAGCACCCGCCTGGAGAAGTTTGGGCAAGCGCAACTCCATAGTTTCGATAAATCGGATCCATCCTATTGAGCATTACGCAGTCCAGCTTCCGTTGCAGCACGAATACACTTAAGAATTAGAAAAGTATCGTCAATCCCGATAATGTCCCTCCGCGCGAATCAAATCAAATCCCAAGAATTTGTAGGCAAGGAGGTCACCATCCGCGGCTGGGTTCACAGGCTCAGGAAGCAAAAGGAAAATTCTTTCATCCTGGTGCGCGACGACAGGGGGGGCGTCATCCAGTGCGTCCTTCCGACCGAAAAGGCATCCA
>DADA01000102.1 GCA_002494895.1 Nitrososphaera sp. UBA210 | reverse complement strand
GCGGTGATAACCCTTGGCAAATTCGGAGGTGCCATAGCCGCAGCTCTGGTATCAAAGCTAAGACCGATTCTTACGGTTTCTGTAGGGGTAATGTCAAAAGGGACGGTAGACCTGGCTATCATGCTCTCATTGCTGTCGGCAGCCATAGTAAATCCAGACTTATTCTCACTCCTCATCTTTGGAACAGTGGTCATGATCTTGATATCATCTATAGCTCTGAAAAGGAGAATGTTACTGCCTTCGTCTACTGCGGCCGAGATAATGAAGACCCTTCCAGTCGAGCTGGCATCAGAAGCACTGATTCCACTTTATGCGAGGAGAACGCTATACGGGCTTGCTGTAAGCGACGTGTATAACAAATCCGCGCTAGCGATAGACAAAGAAACGACCGTGGAGCAGTTGATAAAGAAATACAGTGGGAGCAAGCCTGAGCCAACGTTTATCGTGACATCAGGTGACGACCGCCGTTATTATGGCCTGATCTCATGGGACAGCATTACCAGCGCCTCGAGATTCGGCCGCCACAGCACACCAGCAGCGGATATTGCCATTCGTAAAGTGGAACCCGTTTATTTGGAAGATAATGTCTATGATGCAGTAGAATACATGGCACTTCATGACCTGACATTACTTGCGGTTGTATCGAAGGATGACTACAGGGTCCTAGGAGGCATCCTGAAGACTGATTTGTTGAAGCAGCATACCAAAGAGGAGGGTGGGAAATCAGGATGATGATACGGACCCGCATTCGCGATTTTTTGTGTGCGACTGATTCTATTCGGTATCCATCTCATCGAAGCCCATCTAGGTCGTTCTTGTCCCTAAAGTGTTCGGGGTTGAGTCTGAAGCCTCCGACCTTTTCTTGCGGAACGTCGTTCAACTTTAGGTGAAAATCTAGCTTGGCCTTGTTCAGCCGCTTATTGATCCAGAGCGCAAACCTCTCTTCCAGTGTACCAGCTTCTTGCTTATCCATATCCGGATACAAGTCGCGCAGGATTTCCACAAACTTTTGATCCACTTCAAGTAGGAAAAAATCCCAACCCAGCGCTTTCTTGCCATCAGAGTAGCACCTGCACCTGCTTTTGGCGTGGGCTGCGGATTCCAGCATGGTGATGAAAGCCATCAGCTTTGGCCTCTCTTTTTCAAAGCCCATAGAAGAGCCTGATAGGGTAAATATCGGCGAACCAGCGGTGTTTTCATCGGCCTTATCCTCAGTGACTCCTACACTGTTGCCGTCCGGCGCAGCGTTTTCTCTCGAAATATCGGCTTTCTCAACTGACGGCTCATCCCTTACAAAATTTTCGGCGGGCACCGGAGCTATGTTTCTTATGGTAACGACATCTTCGACCGAAACACCTATTATTTTTCTAATGTTGGGGTCAAGCCTTGTGATGCCCTGGCCCTCATCCGAGGGAAGGAGCGGATAGCACCTTGCCTCGATCCCATCTTTCTTGCCTATGACCTCCACGGTGTCGCCGGCAATGACGCCCAAGGAGTCCATCGATTTGTGGTCTATTCGTACTGCGCCAGTGCCTATGTCGCGTGCATAACTTGCGAGCACTTTCAGCGACAGTGGCTCTCGGTTCATCTTCAGGAGATAATGCGAGTATTGCCTATTAAGACTTGCCAATTAGATGACTCTGTCAGACTACTATGGTCCCACGATCATCAAAAAAAAGAATGTTGAAGCACTCGTCGCTGGCTGAAATCGCAGATTGCTTCAAGGGCGTCTCGATCAGCTTTCTACTTTCAGGTCGCCCAGCAGCCTGTCAATATTTGTGATGGGATTGCCTTTTCCGTCCGCAATTTCCTGTAATGCCGGAGGGCTCTCCATATAGTTTGGTATTCTCGCAGATATCCTTTCCTGGTACGTCGGCACGTGCTCGTTCTGGTAGAATACTCCTATCGGAATCCGCGCGTCCCATTCATTTGACTTTGCAATCGCGTGTGTCGTCTTTTCGCCGGTCTCTGCCGGGTCATGCACCACTCCGTCGTACCCGGTTTCCTCCAGCTTGTATATGCGTGGCATAGCCTTGCCCGTGCTCTTGTCAATGTTGTCAAAGCCCTGATACCATTCCTTTGTGTTGATATCGTTGTAAGTCGGGCACGTCTGCAGGACATCAACGAAAGCCAGGCCCTTGTGGGTCACTGCCTTTTTGATCATGTCCTTCAGGTGCCTGACATCGTAAGCGTATCCGCGGGCGAGAAACGTAAATCCGGAAATTAGTGCCAGTGCTATTGGGTTGACCGAATTGTTGACATTTGGCTGAGGGAGGGACTTTGTCTTCATTCCGAGCTTTAGCGTAGGCGAAGCCTGACCCTTTGTAAGGCCATAGACAGCATTGTTGAACATGATATATGCCATGTCTACGTTGCGCCTGCCGGCGCTAACAAAGTGGCCGGCGCCGATGCCCAGGCCATCACCATCGCCACCTACCGCGATCACGTCCAGACTCGGGTTCGCCAGCTTTGCCCCCTGAGCAAATGGGAGAACCCGTCCGTGAAGTGTGTGAATTCCGTAGGTTCGGATAAAGTGCGGAGTCTTGCCTGAACAGCCTATTCCGGAGAATATCGTCACTTTGTCGTTAGGTACCTGCATATCGGCAAGTGACAACTGGATCGCGTTCAATATCCCGAAATCTCCACAGTTATGCAATATCGCGTTCTCACTTACATAGGAATTGACATCTTCAACTTCTAGGTTATAGACGGCACCATCGTAGTCAAAACTCTCGATCTTCCTGATCGGTATGAGGACATAGTCGGGTTGCACTATGGACGATGGAGGCTTGCCAACATGTCGACCAATCTTGCGTTTTGTTCCCATCACCTTGCATAGTCTAACAAAATCCCGGTCGTTTACTACCTGAACGGAGTATGATTTCCTGTGTATTCCAGCCGGCTGGGCGATAGATATTACAGGGACAATTCCTTGCCTGAGAAGAAGCGTTTTCACCTGCTCTACAAGCGTTTTTGAAATTGTTTTGAAATTCGCCCTCAGCTGGCTGGAACTTACCCAGCCGTCGCCCCGCCACATCCCCTTTATCAGCTCGGTTTGCTTTGCAGCAGGCAGGAGCATGGCAAAATGTGGCAGCTTCTTGTTCAATGCGCCATGGCCAAACCAGTCCAAGAAAACCCTGCCCAATGGAGCCGAGGCGAATGATATCGTTGTCGAATTGCGCTTGCTCGCAATCGCTCCTTTCAAGCCGAATGACTTTGACATTGTTCGCCTAACATCTTCAATGAATTCGACTTCGTTTGAGTTGAACGTGAAACTGACCCGTCTGCCACTAACGTAGCCCTCTGCAACATAATAGCCCATCAACCTCAAAAAGTCTGGATCAAGGGCTATTTTTGATGGAAGCTTTTTGCTGACAGTGTCCTTCTTTCTCAGGTGGTAGTCGATTTCAACTGCTTCTAAATCCTGTTCTTCTTTCTGAATAGGATAGACAAGATAGTCCTTTTCCTCTAATTCATCCGCGCGTTTCCAGACAGCGTCATATTCAACATTGTACGGTTTCTTGTTCCTGTCGCTGCGTTTGACTACAAGGATGGGGTGCTCTTCGGTAGCGTACGTCTCTCCAAAGCACTTCGTGATGAACCTGAAAATCTTGCCTCTGTGAATGTGGCTGATAATTTCGGTGACTTTGTGGAATTTGCCATCCCTTCCCAAGACTCTTTCACCTACCGCTATTTGCTGTATCTGCTTCACTGAAGGGTTGCAGTGAATTATAGTATCCGGAAGCACACACCCCGCGCACCAATCGTTGTGGACGTCAGTCTTGTAGTCTGCCAGCTTAAGCGCCATGCTTTAGCACCTGTCTCCTTGGAACATCCTTTTCGTTTATTATTCGCTTTACGCCGTTATAAACCTCCTCGAGCGACATTGACCTGCCATTGTATTTTACGATCTGATAGTCGTATCCCCTGCCTGTGTTTTGTTTCAGTACGGAACCAAGCTGGCCCGAATAGTTCATCTCTATCCCTATCACCTTTTTCGCATTTCCTACCATCGACTTTACGAGCTCTGTCGGGAATGGATGCATCAGCCTTACATAAATGAACTTGATGTCTATCCCTTCTGCTCCCAGTTTTTC
Source organism: Nitrososphaera sp. UBA210 (assembly GCA_002494895.1). Lineage (GTDB taxonomy): Archaea > Thermoproteota > Nitrososphaeria > Nitrososphaerales > Nitrososphaeraceae > Nitrososphaera. Next base: position 423 of record DADA01000102.1, on the reverse strand, counting down.
CATTGCGTCAAGAATCACTCCCTTGTTTGATCCCCAGCTAATCAAGACAGTATCTCCGCTGCCGTAGGAAATGGCCTTGTCTTCATCAGGGATTTCCCTTAGCGCGACATCAAGCTTGCTCATTCTTTTGTCCATCATCTGCACACGAAGCTCCGGATCCTCTGTAATGTGTCCTTCCTCCGTGTGTTCGTCGCCGGTGTTCCAAAAGATAGCGTCCTTTGTCCCAAGCACCACCCTCGGGCTTATCGGGTTGTCGGATAGCTTGAAGCGAAGGTAGTTGCCCGCCACTCCTTTGTCGTTTTCTGAAACCTTGCTCACCAGCGAACCCCTGTCGATGGCAATCTTTGAAGGATCAAGGTTCTTGCATGTCGTCACGCTGTTGGCTATGGCCTTGTCAAGGACATGTATGACAGGCAGCTGGTA
>DADA01000038.1 GCA_002494895.1 Nitrososphaera sp. UBA210 | reverse complement strand
TTCCGTCATTTACTTTTGTAGCTACTGCAAACGCTGTGGCTGCGGCGGGAGCTAGACCTGTGTTTGTCGATGTAAAGAAAGACGACTATACGATGGACGTTTCTGACTTTAAGTCAAAGATAACAAAGAAATCCAAAGCCGTTATCCCTGTCCACCTGTATGGCCATCCAGCCGACATGGACGAGATTTCAGAACTTGCAAGCAAGCACTCTATTGATGTTATCGAAGATGCCTGCCAGTCCCTTGGCTCGACGTACAAGAAGAAGCAGACCGGCACTCTGGGAATGATGGGATGCTTTAGCATGTATGCAAGCAAGGTGCTTACCGCGGGGGAAGGCGGCGCCGTGGCAACGGATAACGGGGAGGTGGCCGACAAGATCAAGATGATAAGGAACCATGGTATGGTGGAGGGCTATGATACCAGAGTGCTTGGAATGAACCTCCGATTGCCTGAGCTCAGTGCGGCAGTAGCCACCGTTCAGATGCAAAAGTTGCAGAAAATGCTAGAGCTTAGAAGACGCAACGCGGAAATGCTTTCCAAGATGATCTACCCCGCAGCAAAAAGGCGCGGGCTGCGAATTCCTCAGGAAACAATGGAGAAGAAATTCAACTGGTACCTCTATACCGTAGCGTTTGAGGACGGGAGGGACCGAATAAAGGATGCATTGAACAAGGCAGGTGTCGGCGCGACGGTGTACTACAATCCTCCTGTGCACCGAACTCCCTACTAGACGAAACAAATGCAGCATACGAACCTCCAGTCGACGGACTGGTGCGCAGACCATGTCCTGTCCCTGCCCGTCCACCCCCACGTTACTGAAGCTGATGTGGCTCATATTGCCAAGAGCTTGGAAGCGGCTTTGTAGCGGGGAAAAGACCCAAGGCAGTTTTTGGTTGTATATTTCATTCGACATCATGCATGAAGTTGTTTATTAGATGGCTCCTCGTGACTACACTTGACGCAACTATGGAAGTCTATCGGATTTCTGCTGTCACCCTGAAAATCAGAGACATGGGAGAATCCTGCGCGTTCTACTCAAAGCTGCCTGGATTCACGCTAGTGTATGGAGGATCAAATGAGAGATTTACCACGTTTGAAGTTGGAAGAGGAACCAAGATGTATCTTAATCTGGAATTGGAAGACGGCATGGATCAAAGCATTTCTACAGTTCCTGATAAACCAAAGAGATCCTGCGGTCGCATAATATTTCACACCGAGGATGTCGATGGGCTTTATCGGTTCATGACTAATGACAGCAGCATTTCGCGCGCCGCAACATTTGAAAATCCACCTGAAGATGCCTCATGGGGAGAAAGGTTCTTCCATGTGAGTGAACCTGACGGCTACCAACTATCTTTCGCGCAGCCGATTACAAAAGAGATAGAGAAATACTACTGCGAGTAATCACTACAATTGAATACCAGCGTGATCAGGACTGCAATAGCAAACAGAAATCTCGTTGAATTCACCTATCATGGCTATCATAGAATAGCCGAGCCGCACGTATATGGCATCAAAGATGGTAAGAGGAAGATCCTTGTTTATCAGATAGGAGGCCTGACGTCCACTGGCAGCGTGCCGGACTGGAGGCTGATAGGACTGGAAGAGGTATCAGGCCTAAGGGTTGTAAAGGGGGAAACGTTTGCAGGCTCGCGCGAACAGAGATCCTCGGATTACGGTGATTGGGATACCATTATTGCTGCTGTAAAGTAAATATCCGATTGCCATTGGTTTTCGATAACTGGTAGATTCAAGCCAGCGCTAAGCTTGCAGGGTCCTGTTAAGTTAGCGACAAAGCTATAGCTGTGGGCGTACTCCCACATCCAATGATCACCTTCGAACGCGAGAGGACGTCCACCGGATTAGTGATGTACGCACTGTACTTATACTTTCTAGGACTGTCGTTTCGGAACGCAGCAAGGGCGATAGAGCCGTTTGACAAGCGCAGCCATGTCGCCATATGGGAATGGGTACAGAGGTTCAGTCCAGCCTACCGGCGTACAAGGGTTGCAGCATATCTGATTGACGAAACCATGGTACAGGTTGGACATGAGCAAGCATGGCTCTGGGTGGCTGTAGAGCCTGTACACATGTCAGTGCTTGGGGTGTATGTCTCGAGACACAGGAACATACTGGTAGCCGAGACATTCCTTCGTTCGCTAATCAGGCTGTATGGCAGGCACGTTGTATATTCAGACGCTGGTCCCTGGTACCCGGACGCATGCAGGTCACTGGGGCTGGAACACAGGCTGCATTCGCCTTTTGAGAAGAGCATCATTGAGCGGATGATGGAATATGTCAAGGACAGGACGGAATGCTTCGACGACTATTATCCATGTACCAGACAGGAATGCAGCCTGTCGCATGTCTACAGATGGCTAGGTCTGTTTGTGTCCATGCACAATGCAACCAGGCCAAGCAGCTACAAACTAGACGACGGAGGCTAACTTAACAGGACCGCTTGCAGAACCGCACCACGTATATAGTACAAAGATCATCTAGATCTTATGAACATCATTACTGAGGAGTATGATTCACCAGTAATGGCAAAGACATGTGGATGCAAGTCGAACAGGAGGAAAGTTACGTACTCATTCTTGAACGAATCTCATAGTTTATGCCTTGACCGGAAGGATCTTATCATGGCCCAGCTGGAGGCATGCAATAAGCTGATGAAATACGCGACTGACGAGGTCGACAGGAAGGCAGTGGAGAAGGAGATTAATGAGCTGAAAATGACGCTTGACCTTATGACCTGACTGCTCCCTGCTCTTAAGCAAAGTACGCGCCTTAATATGAGAGGATGACGTATTCATTAGTGACACATGCATGAATTCTTGCGGGGTGCATCGGTTCTAAAGTATCACGAATGCAAGTCCTGCGAGATAAGGACCCAGATGACTTGCCTAAAGTGCGGATTCTGTTACAGCTGCCACTGGAAACAGGAATGGGCAGGCAAGGCTCCATGGCAGGCAGCGGAATCCTAGTGTCGCGGTCAATAATCACTTTGGTAGGAATTCTAAAATGCCAGCGGGTAACAGAAGCCTTGGGGCTTGACGCCGCCCTGCTAGTAGCTCCACTGTGAAAGCGCTATTTTAGGCTGAACAAAGTGACCTTCCACTTCGGCCAGTCTCTCCATCGAGCCGTTGCCCTTTCTCAGCTGGGAAAATGACGAATCCTTGCGAACCTTCTGGAACATAGAAACGACCTGGTCGTTGGTTACCCCATGCTTGATGTCGTATTCTATCTGCCTGCAAACGTTTGCCAGGCCGCCGTATTTCTTGTGATTTCTTTTCTCCCATCCAGTAGCGTTTTCAGATATCCCCTTGACGTATTTTACTACCGTCTTTTGCATGTGTTCAACGTGCCATTCTTTCATTGGAAAACTGTTCTGCATGAAAAATCCCTAGTATAATATACACCGAACTTGCATATAATCTACCGCATGTTATCCGTGATGTATCAGGATACCGGAAAACGTTCATCTTTTCTCTCTCAAGCGTCCTCTTCTCTTTGATTCTGCCTCGCAGTATCATATTACTTGCAAGAAAATCGGACAACAATATGAGACACTAGGACGTAGCTAAAAGCCAGCGAAATTGTGATGCAAAATCAATAAAGCATCTTCAAGGCCATGACCTGCGGGCGGACTACAGACTGGGTGCTGGACATGTGCGTTTGTCTCGGTCGGCTAAGAAAAAAATGTGGCGTGGACGTCACGGAACACATTCATCCACACTACGGCGTTTCTCTCAGAATACTTCCTCTAACATTTCGACTGTCAACGCAGCCAATAGGACAAAGAACATCTTCTTGCTGGAAAGTAAGAAGAACCTATTTCTCTTATCCAGTATGTGAGATAGGAAGCTCTGCAGTGCGGGGTAGCCGGACGCTCCCAGCGAGTTTATCATTGGCATAGCCGATGCCACAATAGATTGCATTGCTCATCTTCACAGTCTATGCTATGCATTACTGGCATTTAGCATAGCTCATGATCCCACATTCGTTTTTGCCGCTTATGGGAATAATAATCCGATATCTTGCGCAGTCTAGTTCGCCGCATCTGTTTCATCAATCGGCCAAATGATCATTCGGAATCGAAAATCTCTTTGAAGGATGGAGACGCTCCAACGAATCTTGCAATTTTGTGTTTCAGGAACACTTCATGCTCTTTGCCGCAATCATTACATTTGAGTCGGACTTTTCCAGAAATACTCTTGTATTTGGGCTTTACTGCATCGTCTTCGGCTATACACTCCATCACATTGCCGCAATCGCATGAAAATAACTGCTTCACCATTGGGCTTAATCTAGCTTCCAGCTGCCTCAAGGATTAGAAAGTCAACTTATCACTCACGTGGAATACTTTGCAGTGGGTAAGCAATTACTACAGTACCTTTGGACGATTATTGCTCCTTCCAATTTGAACAATGCTTCTGTTGTGGCAATGGCCGCGCATGACACGCAAAATCCAGGTGTTTTTTTTGTGCCAAGTGTGGTAGGTCGTGTGTTGTACGGCTTTAATGTCGCTATTATCGAACGACCTTCTCTAAAGCTTTCGTGCTTCCAGCTACAATCATCATCACTATAGGATCGACATCCTGTAATATGTTACTATCTGTAGAGATCAGCGCCCACAGTGTGCATACAGGACCTTGATTCTTACCCTGTCCTAACATGCTCTGCCGCTATCGCTCTTGCCCCAGTTCTGATGCGCTGGCCAACTGTTTGCTTTAGCCTAGATATCCCATAGCCAGACTTTGATGATATAACAAGAGGATTTGCGACTTGCAGTTCTGCTGCAATTGTGTCTATTTTTTGCGCGTCAGCACCATCGTGCTTTGTGAGAAGAACAAGCACCTTGGCGGCATCAACTTTGAGCTCCTTTAGAACGTCCCAGCAACTCACATGTTTTATTCTGATATCATCGAGTTCTTCTGACGAGTCTACCAAAAGCAAAATCAGATCTGCGGCAAGTGATTCTTCTAGAGTCGATTTGAATGCGTCAATCATGTACGTAGGCAGCCTGCTGATAAAGCCGACAGTATCAGTGAGCAGCACGGTCATATTTTGATCTAGCACTAAAGAACGCGTGGTTGTTGAGAGCGTTGTAAACAGGCTGGCCGATATCTCTCTGTTCTCTGCTGTGAGCAGGTTAAAGAGAGTAGTCTTGCCCGCGCTAGTATACCCTACTAGCGATACAACCGGCATTCGTGTTTTTAGTCGCTGTTGATGGTACAGATCACGCTTACTTTTCGCCTCATCTAGTTTTTCTTTGATAAACCCCATCCGCCTTTTCAGGTCGCGGAACTTTACATCCACCGAATATTCTCCCATGCCTCCCTTGCCCGCTCGTTCGCCGCCAGAAGTCAGCTTTGCATTTTCTCGGACTCTGGGCATTTCGTACTGTACCTCTGCCAGTTGAATCTGGAGCTTTGCCTCTGTCGTGGTGGCTCTGGAATAAAAGATGTCTAGTATCAATCGCTCTCTGTCTATGACACGCACTCCTGTTAGCTTGCTCAAGTTGTGCATCTGTTTTGAAGTTAGGTGCTCGTCAACAACTATCAGGTCGATCTTTGCTTTGCGATCTTTATCTTTTCGCGTTTCATTGGACTCTTTGACGAACTCTTTGATCTCTTCAGCCTTGCCTGATCCCAGGCCGTATTGTGAATGGTTGAGATACTTTTGGGTATAGACTTTTGAAATTGTATAGTCAGCCGATTCAACCAAGCTCTTTGCTTCCTCGAGCCTAAAGCTGTCCGGGTAGCCCACGAGTATCGCGCAAGTCGGCTTCTTTGCGGAATTCAAGCCACACCAGAACCAATCTCAGGTGGCAATCTTTGCAAAAGCATTGGCATCTCTTCCATTTTCATAGTGGTGCATGGTGAGTATTATAGGTATGTAAGGAAGGGAGATGCGCGCTGCCAATTTATTTTCAATAGTACGCGAGGATATCATGACCATGCTACACTGGATCGCTTGGCGTGCATAGTTGGTTTGCGAGAGACCAGATAAGGTAGAAGCGAATTGGGTTCATACTCTTCTAAAGACCTTTAACTGACACTATGCTACTGGTACAGTCCCAATGACTCGAGGTCTACAGGTTTGTGTCACGTGCGGCATTGTCTTTGACAAGCAATATAGGCCCAATCGAGACTGTCCGCTGTGCCACGGTGGAAAATATGCAGAGACTACGATAAGTGCGGTTGATGAAAAGAGCTAGTCGTTGTCACCGAGACTAATTGTTGCCCGGCTCTACTTCAAGTAAAGGCTGCGGGCCACTGAATATCAGTCCAACATGAAGCATGACTTTAGCCCTTCCGATTTTCGCTCACGCTTCAACGTGATGTAATCAAGTGTACTTTATGCATGCAAAGCATGTTATTGAAAATCAAGAAAAAGTAGAATGTGGTACTTTCACACGTATTGGAGTTGCCACATCTTTTGTTGGGTTTGAAATTCTTGTTCTGTTATTGTGGTGGTTGTTCTGCTGTCGCCGGCTGCGCTACTTCTGCAGTAGCAAACCTTGCACCTACATTTGTGACTTTTACCTTTATGTTCTGTCCAACTTTTGCATTCTTTACAAAAATTACGAACCCTTGAACTCGGGCAATTCCGTCACCTTGTCTGCTTATTTCGGTAATGCTTACGTCGTATTCTTTACCTGCTTCTACAGGTTTCGGACCGAAGCTGCCTGTGCCGCCAAAGCGGTTGCCGCTTCCTCCATATCTTTCGTATGACATTAGTCAGTAGACATCGCATCGACTAGCAATATAAATCGAGCAATACGACACGACAATCTCGAGGGCCCCACAGATTTTTACGGATAGCGTTCTCGCGTACATGGAATCACGCCGTGTTTCGCGAAAAATGTCTTACAACTTGATTTTCCTTAGTTTCGTTACTGCAAGACGAGATTTTCCTGATAGTTCAACTCATTTCTTCACCTTCCCACGCTCGGTTTGCCCGAAAAATCACAGTCTGACGCTACCTTTTATATCAGTGTTGTATATGGTAATCATGTCAAGAGCTTTTGTTTTTTTGAATTGTGATGTCGGAAAAGACCAGGGCATTATCTCTGAGTTAAAAGACATCTCAGGCGTCTCACGGGCCATAGGGGTATCGGGCATTTACGACATAGTTGCAGATGTTAGTTCAGACTCTGATGAAGGTTTGGCCAAGACCGTGAGAAAGTTCAGGTCTCTTGCGAATATCAGATCCTGTCTGACAATGATAGTGGCCGAGAAACCTGACATTGGAGGAAAGTGAGAATTTACATGGTAGAAGACACTGAACTGGAAAGGGATTTCAGGGAGAGGTACGCCGTGGAACTACGCAAAAAGAAGACGCGCACTTCTGACAACCCACACTTTGGGACAGATGAAATGGCAGAGGAGCTGAGGCGGGTGAAGCAGCAGGAACAGATCACACCAGGGCGCAGGGGCGAACAGATCAAACACGAGGAAATCGGTAAGGAAATATCGCGCAGGGTAGGCCTCAAGCAGAATAGCGGGAAGTCCTAGTTTTCATGCCGATGCTCATGTTGAAATGCAAGAGCTGTGGCGAGGTTTTTCCCGGCACATACGTACCTGAGGAAAACAACAATGATTTCAAAGCGGCCGCTACAAAGTCTGGGATTTCCCGTACTTGCTCGAGGGGGCACCAGAACAACTATGCTACTGAAGACTATATGGACTGGTCCTGACAGGATTATCGGCCTATATGACTTGACGCCGGTTTAGCCTGACTAGTGCAAGCTGGGTTTAATAGTGCCACCAAACAATATGACGGCTATATCTTGTCTGGAAATGAGCTGCAGCAACTGCCTCTTAAGCAAAGGAGCGAGATAGAATCTCACCTATGCAACTACAACATTCCGCTTCAGATCCTGCAGATGGTTGCAGAACGATGCGGTTGCACATTTGATTCCCGCATTTCGGGCAGAGACTTTGCACGAAAACCCAAACTTCCAGTCCTGCTCGCCCGGCTGAATGACAGGTCGATAATGATGCTCCAGCAGATATTCATAGACTGCCAAGACTCGCATTCAAATTTCAGGTTCGCTGTATTTCTCTCTTCCAGATACAGTCCGATGATTCACAAGTTTGTAATGGATCGCAAGATTGCTGGCAAATCTGGACTGGAGTACCTTTTTGACGTCTGCATATACTCAAGGCAAACTGAAGAACTGGTTGCAGTAGGGATGCAAAACAACAATACACGACGGCAGGCATCAGGTCGCAAGCCACTTCGCGAATTCCGAAACGCCGCGGCAGATTTGAAAAATGCGCATCCAGAAATGAAAGGAGCATACTATGCGTCATCGTACGGCTACGAGAATGACGAAAACAAGCGACAGAAAGAGGTCCATGATTCGAAGAGCAAATGGGAAGTTACTATGGAGGTAAAGTTCTTTGAGTACAAGGATCAGATATATGTTGAAAAAAAACTTTCCCAGGCTACGAAATAGTGCGGCGTCAATAGACTTTCTTTTTTGACTCTGCCCTTGTGAAGGCAAAAGTGCCTTCGCTCTTTCCTATCCCCTTCTGTATCTTTTCTATGGCATGAGACATTGCTTTTTCAGCTATTTTGAAATTCTCCGCCTTGACTGTTATGCGATATCTTGGAGCACCGATGTACGCGATATCTATTTTGCTCGGGTTGCTCTTGGTGCCTTCGGCTGCGTCAACAAGAACATCCTTGATGAGTTCGATTCCATTCGGCTTCCTTGAAGCAATTTCCAGGATTCCTGTAATCTCGTTCTGCGGAATTCGTATCTTGCTGCTTTCTTCCTGTATCGCTTTGATGACCTCCTCTGAAAAACCAAACTGCTTCATTTCGTCTTCAGCTCCCTCCTTTGCAACCGACTCGAAGAACTCGTAGAGATCGTCATACTCGTTTAGAATGCTGTCCTGGATCGTCTTCATCTGGGCCGCGCCAAGATTCGCTTTTGCCTTGATAGAGTCCAGAAAGCCTCTGGCTTTTTCACTGCGCTTTACTTCAATGAGCTTTGATTTTTTCTCCTCGCCAGAGATCTGTTTGAGCGATGTGTCAACCTCTTTTCGCATCTTGTTGACCTTTATTACTTTCAGCACTACCCTCTGCTTTGGCCTTACAAAACGCTGGATATTGCGCACGTATCCAGTCGCTATCTCCCTTATTGAGAGAAAACTTGTTACTCCGTTGTACTCGTCCAGCGTTACATAGGCTCCGTGGCCCTTGATGTCCCTGACGGTTGCGATAACGATCTCTCCTTCGTCAGGAAGGTGCACCTCCAGGTTGTCGGGCTGCGGCGATGACTGCGGCGGTGATGGCGATGACAGATTCTATATCGCTGTACTCAACGCATATGTATACTTTAAGGTTCGCAATTCCCAGAGGAAGCCGGCCGGCTTTGATATCACGGATCGTTATCGACCTTGCAGAAACAGCAGGATGCAAAGGCCTACGAGTCGCACCTAGTGCATCACAAATTCGAGCTGTCAATTGCGTCCATTATTGCCTGAGCGGCATGGATGCCAAAGTTTGTCTTGCAGTAGTTCTCGTTCCTCAGCCTTGTGTCCAGCTGTCCTTTTCGAAGCAGTTCCGA
>DADA01000010.1 GCA_002494895.1 Nitrososphaera sp. UBA210 | reverse complement strand
AAGACCAAGGTCTTTACCACCGCCAAGAGCGCCCGTGAAGTGACAACAATGTTCTCTGTTCTGGAGCTCGGAGTGGACGGCGTCATTCTTTCAACCGATAGCGCAGACGAGGTGGAGAAGGCTAGCCAGCATCTTTCAACAATAAAGTTCCCAATTCAGGCTGCCAAGATCATAGAGGTGAAAGACGTTGGAGCGGGGGAGCGCGTGTGCGTGGATACTGCCTCGATGATGAGTATGGGAGAAGGCATGCTTGTTGGCAGCAGATCAAACTTTATGCTCCTGGTTCACAACGAATCGGTGGGATCTTCATTTACTTCCCCACGCCCATTCAGGGTCAACGCCGGAGCGGTGTATTGCTATACCATGGCGCCAGACGGAAATACCCGATACCTATCCGAAATAGAATCTGGAAGCGAGGTCTGGATAGTGAACAAGGAAGGTCTCGCAAGGCGGGCTGTCGTAGGAAGATCAAAAATCGAAACTCGCCCGCTCAGGTTGCTTCGCGCCGAAATCGAAGGACATGCGGGAACGGTCATACTGCAAAACGCCGAGACCATCAGGCTGATTGACCGGAGCGGCAAGCTGGTGTCTGTTACTGACATCAAGGTGGGCGATCAGGTCCTCGGGTATGCCAAGCCGGCGACTGGCCGGCACTTTGGCATGGAAGTTGACGAGTATATCGTCGAAAAATAGTGGCAAATAAAATTTCTTTATCAGCTGGTTCACTACTTTAGAGTATCTCTGATATGGACGCAATAAACGAGCATGCACGAAAACAATGCTTGCCCGTCAGGAAGAGCTAACGAACCACCTCTTTGTGGGAAACTGCAGGGACATTCTTCGAAAAATGCCTGCGAATTCGGTTCAGCTCACCATTACCTCGCCACCATATCGTAACGCTATTGACTATGACATGCATGCTTCAGGAAAAGGAGGGTACTACAGGGGCAAGCTCAATCTCGATACAACCGACTATCTGAACGACATGGAGGACATTTTCGGCGATAGGGTCTACCGCGTAACCAAGGAAGGCGGCTACTGCTGCATAGTCATAGCCAACGAAGTGGTCAGCGGAACGATAATGCCTCTTCCGCACATGCTCCTTTCGCGGCTAGTGCAACCAAATGGAAAGTGGCAGCTGCACGAAGAAATAATCTGGCACAAAGTTACCGGCGGAACGAATCGCTACGGGTCTTTTGTTATCAACCCGTACCCAAAGTACTACAGGGCGAACATAATGCATGAATTTATTCTCATTTTGAGAAAGGGAGATGTCAACACTGGCAGAATTAGGCGCAAGGAAACACTGCCAGCAACACATGAGGAATGGACTAAAGAGATTGCCAATTCTGTCTGGCACATTGCGCCCGTGCCTCCAGGATACATCGACCATCCATGTCCGTTTCCGGAGGAAATCCCTTACAGGCTCATGAAACTATATTCTTATGAGGATGACGTTATCCTCGATCCGTTCAACGGGAGCGGGCAGACAACGAAGGTGGCACATCACTTTGGGCGCCGATACATTGGAATCGATCTCGTGAAGGAATATGTGGAGCTGGCGAAACTGCGAATTGCCCGAGAGCCCCTTCACATACGCGACGAAGCGCTAATAGCAAACTGGAAAAAAATTCCCTCGCATTGCAGGAATCAAGAGTAGCTGTTTTTATTCTCCAGTTGCTTACCAGTAGACATGAACAATGGCATAAAGACCGCACCGGTAACAAAGCTCTTTGAATGCAAGAATTTCGCATACCTGGCAACGTTGATGGAGGACGGCTCTCCACAGGTGACACCGACCTGGATAGACATCGAAGGGGACTATCTCCTAGTCAATACGGCAGACGGACGGGTCAAGCAGCGCAACGTGTCCCGCGATCCTAGGGTTGCCATATCTGTTGTGGATCATTCCAACCCGTACGAAATGGTGACAGTTCGAGGACGAGTAGTGGAACAGTCGACCAATGGTGCCGACGATCACATCAACAAGATGGCAAAGAAATACCTGGGGCTTGACAAGTATCCTTTTCGCCAACCTGGAGAGAAACGAGTGATATTGAAGGTAAAGCCGGACAAAGTTTTTCATCAAAAGCCGGGCTGATCAGGTCGGCCTGGTGTTTCGTTCTTTCAACAGCCGGCCTAGTGCCTTCTGCCTGATAGCAACCTCAACATACTGTGCGTCGCAAGTCGTACAGACGAGATAGATGGCCGCGCTGTCCTGGCTGGGAGTAACGACTTTCTCCCAGTGCAGTCCTTCTGCGCTTTTCGAACAGATAGTGCATGCAACTTTGTTTTCTAAGATAGACCCGCCAGCACCCGTATACATCGCATACATTTCGTATCCTTCCTGTTGAAGCAGGTCCCACTGCTTCGAGAAGGAATCCAGGATGACACCGTCAAGGCCAAGAGAACGCAATCTCGAAAGATGTTCGTCCTTCGAAGTCATGAGTCAGCCTCTAGAGGACTACGGGGATTAATAATCTGTAAGCATGTGTAGTTGATTGTGACATACACGATCTTAACAGTTTTCTTTTGTCAGAGACAATCAAAAATGCAGCCACAAAAAAAGAAGGTTGTGGTATTGATGGCTGTATCGCTTGGCATCATCGGACTTGCTTCTCTTATTCCTACTGTGATAATACCGAGTTTCTTCAGCGTTTCAAATGCGAGCAACTGCGCGTCGTCGCTTGGATGCTCGCAGGACACGTTCAACAGATGTGGCGCTTACGAGTCGTCCGGAAATTCCACCTCGCTCATCGACTCTATGGACAGGGGGATGAAAGGAATGATGTGCATGCTGGGATTGGACCAGAGCACGGAACTCGTCCTCTTCTACGCTTCTGATTCGATTCCTATCACGCTTAATAAGGCGTGATTTGCTATAAGATAATCGCATGTCAGCAGCATCAGGTTCCAAACAGCCCAAACAATCGAGACCACACCACTGCAGCGTCTGCGGCAGGGATTTCGATACCGCAGAATCGCTGGAGGCCCACAAGAGAATGGAACACGGAAAGCACAGTTCTCCGCCCGCAGGTGTTGGATAAAAAATTAATTTGACTGGCGCATTATGACTGGCGCTTTGGTCGCCAAGATTTGCGCCTCGATTGCTGTGAAAGATGCCGAACTGCTAAAGGATCATGCGCGCAGAGCGTTCTCTGCAGGCGCAGATTTTGTCGAAATTAGATTTGATTTCATCAGGCCTGAGTCAATGCCAAGAGCAATAGAGGCAACTAAAGAATTCAGAGACAAGTCAGTTTTCACACTCCGTTCTAATGCTCAGGGAGGCAACTTTGCAGGAAGCGAGCAGGAGCGGGTAGACTGGCTCCGCAGGCTAGCAGAACTGAGGCCGATGCTGCTTGATGTCGAGCTGGACACGCTCAAGAACAACGATGATCTGGCTGACTTTCTCGAGAACCACAAGACAGCGGTCCTCGTGTCTTGGCACGATTTTCAGAAAACTCCTCCGACAGAGGATATCGCCGACGTACTTGCCGAGATGAGGGTCTATGGCAACTATGTAAAGGTGGTAACCATGGCACAGAAGGCTGAGGATTCCATGCGATTGCTTGACATATATCAGGACACACTGGGACTTTATCCCGTGATATTTGCGATGGGAGAGGCAGGTGTGGTGTCCAGAGTCCTATGCACCATAGTTGGGAACGCGCCGTTTACCTACGCGAGCGTGGACGATGCAGTTGCTCCTGGACAGCTTACCGTTGGGCAGATGCGAAAGTTATATGACAGGATGGCTGCAAATCGCCCCTGATGCAGAGCTCGGTAAAAACGTATTGCATAATAGGTGACCCGATAAATCATTCCCTGTCACCTAGCATGCAGAACGCCGCGTTTCTGGCTTTGGGCCTGAACTGCACCTACATTGCCTTCAAGGTGACTCTAGGTGAGCTCAAGGAGTCTATCGAGTCTTTGCGTACGATAAAGATATCAGGTTTCAACGTGACTGTGCCGCACAAGGTAGCGGTAATGAAACACTTGGACGAGCTGGATTCGACCGCAAAAAGAGCCAACGCCGTGAACACGGTTAACAACATCGAGGGCATCTTTAAGGGATACAATACAGACATCGCCGGCTTCATCGAGCCGCTTCGCAGACGCGGGATAGACCTGGGCGGAATGCAGGTATTGCTTCTTGGAGCCGGAGGAGCCGCAAGGGCAGTTGTCGCAGCACTTTCCGAAGAGCCCCGACCAGCAGGGCTGGTTGTCGCAAACCGCGACCAAGCAAAGGCAAAAGAGCTTTGCGGCATGGCGTCAAATCTAGGATTGAAATGCGAACCGGTCCCGCTCGGCGACGCAGCGCGTTTTTCAGCGGAATCCGACTTGATAGTTAACGCGACTTCCATGGGCATGAACGGTGAGGCCAGCCCCATTGACCAGGAGCATATCAAGAAGGGGAGCATCGTCTACGACATCGTATATCGTCCGATAACCACCGATCTTTTGGAGAACGCCAGGCACGCTCAGGCCGTAGTTGTGTACGGCTATGAAATGCTTGTGGAGCAGGGCGCCAAGGCTTTTGAAATATTGACCGGAATACCTGCTCCCCGGGATGCGATGAAAAAGAGCTTGCTGGGCGCATTTGGTGAACCCGCGTGACGGCAACAAGAGCGCGAGCCACGATGCACGGAGCGATCTCGATCGTAAACGCGATAGCCACGGGCAACGGGTCGTCACTTGGCATATCGCTCAGGGTCACAGCGGAGGCCGAGCTCGGAACCGGCCGGGGAGTGCGTTTCCTAACAGGCAAGAACGATGACAAGCTCGTCAGCAACATCGTCCGTAACATCATGCCACAGGAGATCCTTGACAATAACATGATATCGATACGGGTCAGGTCCGAGATCCCAATAGGCTACGGGCTAAAGAGCTCCAGTGCCGTTTCAAATGCCGTTGCTCTTGCGTGCGGCAGGCTGGCAAAGGAAGAGGTGGATGATTATGCCGT
>DADA01000085.1 GCA_002494895.1 Nitrososphaera sp. UBA210 | reverse complement strand
TATGGACCGCGGAGAGTCGGCTCGAGCTCGTCAATGACCTCCATTGCGCGGACCTTTGGCGCACCAGAGACAGTACCCGCGGGGAAAACACCCCTCAGCGCATCATAGCAGTCATACTTTTCTTGCAGCTGGCCGGTTACATGCGAAACAATGTGCTGAACGTGGCTGAAACGCTTCACCGTCATGAGCTCCTTTACCCTCACCGTCCCAAACTCGCAAACCCTTCCTATGTCGTTTCTTGCCAAATCCACGAGCATAGTGTGTTCCGCAAGCTCCTTCTCGTTTCTGAGCAATTCCTGTCGGAGCTTCTCGTTCTTTGCTTCATTTCGCACCACAGGCCTCGTTCCGGCGATAGGAAACGTTTCGACGCGATCGCCGGTGACCCTCACCAGCATTTCGGGGCTAGAGCCCACGATGCATCTGTCTGACATCTTTAGCAGGTACATATACGGAGAAGGATTCACTTTGCGAAGGTTTTCGTACAGTTTAATGAGATTCCCTTTCACCCTGAATTTCATGCTTTTTGCTATCACCACCTGAAAAACATGGCCGTCGTACACGTAACGCTTTGCTTTCCTGACTATCTTCACGAATTCCCTCTTGGTCATGTTACGGCGGGGCGAAGAGTATGAAAAACGTGATGGCTTTTTTGAAGAAGCGGCCAACTTTCGCTCCAGCTCGTCCAGACGGGACTGACCGACAAAAAAGTAGTATGCCTGATTCTCCTTGTGGTTGTAAAGAATCCCGTCGGTATAGATGCCAAACTCTAGCAGCGGATAGTTGCCATCCTTCTTCTTGCCCACCGGCAGACGCTCCCAAAAGCGCACGGCGTCATAACCAATGTACCCTACCGCGCCGCCGATGTACCTGAACCTGTTATCTTTTACTTTTGGCATGATTTCTCTGAGTTGCACCAGCGGGTCTGTCACCGGAGCCTGTTGAATCACATTTCGTTTTTCCCGAACAGTGAATTTCTTGGAATCACAGGTAACGGTAATTTCCGGGCCAAAGCCGATGACAGACATTTCTGCAAGTTCCTCGGGCCCGACGAGTGATTCGAGAATGAACACGTTCTCATACGAATCGTAAAGTCTTTTGAAAAGCTCGAATTGGTTTTCAGTTGTCGCCAGTCTTACTGTCCGTATCTGCTCAGAACCATCCAGATTTCCAAGAGTGCCAAAAGTAGCCACCTTTCATTTTTCCCCGATTCCTACTGGCAACAGTTCTGCCCTTCGAATATCATTTAAACCTTTATTGGAAGGGTAACAGCTCCCTCTGATGCCGACTGAACCAGGGACGCATATTTCGCGAGCGCTCCGGTCTTGTAGTGAGGCTTGATGGGCTTCCATTTCTTGAGCCGCTTTCTCAGTTCTGACTTTGAAACTAGCAGATCTATTCTGTTTTTCTCCGTGTCGATTGCGATCTGGTCGCCTTCCTTCACAAGGGCTATCGGTCCACCCAGCATGGCTTCAGGGGCGACGTGACCCACCATAAAGCCCCTTGTTGCTCCAGAGAATCTGCCATCGGTAACCATGGCAACTTTTTCTCCAAGCCCCTGACCAACCAGCGCTGCTGTCACTGCGAGCATCTCTCGCATTCCTGGCCCTCCCTTTGGACCCTCATACCTAATTACGACTATGTCTCCTTCAACTATGGTTCGCTTTGAAATCGCGTCAAATGCCTTTTCTTCTGCATCATACACTCTTGCCTTGCCAACCAGCTTTTTCTTGCTGACTCCAGCCACTTTTACAACTGCGCCGTCAGGGGCTAGTGAACCCCTAAGTATCTTTAGGGTGCCTTCGTTGCTAATCGGATTGTCAAGATGTCTGACCACTTTTTCATCCGGTTGATAACCAAACGAGATCGATTCCAGGTTATGTCTCATCGTTTTTCCAGTAACGGTCATTGCTTCTCCGTTAAGCAGGCCTCTTTTGAACAGGCTCTTGAGAATGACAGGGACTCCTCCGACCTTGTCCAAGTCGAGCATGACGTACATGCCGCCCGGTCGCATGTCTGCAATGTGCGGAGTGCGCTTGCGAATCCTTTCAAAGTCTGACAGCGAAAGTTTTACACCCACTTCTCGGGCTATTGCCAGCAGATGGAGAACGGCATTAGTTGAACCCCCTATCGCGTTTGCCATCATTATTGCGTTTTCAAAGGCTTCGAACGTCATGATATCTTTCGGACGAACGTTATTTTCGAGCAAGTTCATTATGGCCTTGCCGGTGTCGTAGCAGATGTCGCGTCTTCTATCGCTTTCCGCTGGTGCGGACGCGCTTCCGGGAAGCGACATTCCAATGGCTTCGCTGATAGATGCCATCGTGTTGGCGGTATACATGCCGGCACATGATCCTGCAGCAGGACAGGCAACATTTTCAAGGCTTACAAGCTCTTGTAACGTCATCTTGCCCGCGTCGTATGAGCCAACTGCCTCGTAGACGTCCTGGACGGTGACCTGCTTGCCATTCCATACACCCGGCATGATGGTGCCTCCGTACACGAATACCGACGGGAGGTTCAACCTTGCCATCCCCATTAGAGTGCCCGGCAGACTCTTGTCGCATCCTGAAATTCCTACCACCCCGTCGTACTGGTGGGCCCTGACCATGACTTCAATGGAATCTGCTATTATCTCCCTGCTCACGAGGGAGGCCTTCATGCCTTCATGGCCCATTGCTATTCCATC
Organism: Nitrososphaera sp. UBA210; assembly: GCA_002494895.1. GTDB lineage: Archaea > Thermoproteota > Nitrososphaeria > Nitrososphaerales > Nitrososphaeraceae > Nitrososphaera. Next base: position 1,227 of record DADA01000085.1, on the reverse strand, counting down.
AGAAACGGCGATAGCGGTGAACTCCCTAGGGGTGCATCCCGAGTCGCTCACTCCGCGCTTGGCGCTCTGGGCAAGCTGTCCAAGGTGAATATTGCAAGGTGTCGCCTCGTTGCAGGTGGAAGACACCCCAATCATGGGCTTGTCAAGGTCATCATTGGTAAGACCCATCGCCTTGTACATTGCCCTGTGTGGAGCCCTTGCCGGCCCTTCGACCACTTTTCTGCTAGGCAGCTGCATCGGACTGATAAGTCTACCAGAGCATATTTTATGATTTGGATATCTATGCTGTAGGAACCGTTTTTGGTTGAATTTACAGGATTCCTGTCCGAGTGATGGTGCCTAGAGCCCGCCTGTGTTGGCAAATGAATATCCTCCCCCTGTTAATGACGTCAGGATCATGCTCAAGAACATCATCTGTTCTAGTGTCGCGCGGAGTCATTTAGATGCCCTTTGTTGCAAGCACTTCTCTTGCTCGTGTCCTATCGCCTTTACAGCTTATCATTCGTGGTGCGTCCAAAAACTCTAGCTTAAAGCCCATGTTACCATAAAGCTTCACTATTCTCTGGGTAGCCTGATTGGATATGATGACCGGTACGCGATGATCTATTTTCTCACTTACCCATTTGGCGAGTCTAACTTGATCTTTCCAATCAAAGCCGGCTTCGGAATATTGACGAAACTCTACGTCATAAGGCGGATCTACATATATGAAATCATTTGCGTTGATTCTTAGCTTTTCGAAATCTTCGCAACTGAAATCCCATTTATCGAAGGCCGATCGATACTGGTCAAATTCTCTCAGATAGGTGACTTGCTTGTATTCTCCGACTGGGACATTAAAGTAACCCTGTTGATTGAATCTACAAAGTCCATTATACCCTGAATGATTCAGATAGTAGAACAAGAGTGCGGCTTCAGGCGTTTTCCATCTACCTGCCTTGATTAGTCCATTGAATCTGTTTCTATAGTCGTAGTAAGCAGCCTTATCGAACCGCATTGGAAGATCAACTTCCAGTCCACGCTTTAGTTGAAGATAGAAGTTAATCAGATGAGGATTGATGTCATTGAGAAGCGCATGCCTCGGCATTAGTCCGAGTGTTACTGCTAGCCCGCCACAAAGCGGTTCCACGAATCGATAGTCGCGTTTTTCGTAAGGCTTCCATAGATGCTCGATCTGCTTGACAAGCCAGCGCTTGCCACCTGCCCACTTCAAGGGTGACTTAACTC
>DADA01000110.1 GCA_002494895.1 Nitrososphaera sp. UBA210 | reverse complement strand
CAAAGCCAATTAGGCTCACGATATTCTCCCAAAACGCGGTGGATTACATGAAAAATGTCAGAGCGCCGCATCATAACGTTATGGAGCTGATAAACAAGTGAGCGACAAGGAAAGCGCCCCGGAACCCGTAAAATCAATTCCGCCTGCTGCACTAAAACAAACAGAAAGTGCAATGACTGCCGAGGAGGCAACCGCGCTAATAATAGCGCCGTATGTCACGGAAAAGACTTTCACTCAGATAGAAAAAGAGAACAAGCTGGCGTTTATCGTCTCTGAGAAGGCCAGCAAGAAAAAGATAATCGAAGCAATACGCATTCTTTACGAATCTGAAATCGATGAAGTAAATACTGCTAGGACGATACGCGGCAAGAAGGCCTTTGCAAGGTTCAAGTCTCCGGAAGGCGCAAGGGATCTAGCCACAAAGCTGGGACTGGTGTAACAGTCCGAATGGCATTTCTCGCTAGATTTAAAAGTGGTGTGTCAGGGAAGGAGTGAATGATATAGTTGGTACGTGAATTCAAGTTTAAGGGTTATACACCTGAACAGCTTCAAACGCTTTCCATCGAAAATCTTTTGCCACTCCTTAATTCTAGGCAGCGCAGGTCGCTTGACAAACGTGTCAGCACCTACATGAACGACGACAAAAGAAAACTGCGAGAAAAGGTAAAGCTGGCACGCGAAGGCAAATTGAAGGGCCAGCTCAGGACTCATGTCAGGGACATGATAATACTGCCTGACATGGTCGGTCTCACTATCCACGTTCACAACGGAAAGGAATTCTTTCAGGTAAACATCAAGCCGGAAATGATAGGTCATTACCTGGGCGAATATGCCATAACCAACAAGCGTGTCCAGCACGGCGCTCCAGGTGTGGGCGCTTCAAGGTCCAGCCTCTACGTCCCGCTAAAGTGATTGACATGCCTCAGTTCGGCTATTCCTTCCAAAATTACGAAAAAACAAAACACGTGCGCGCGGCGATAAGGGAAAAGGACATTTCGCACAAGCATTCTCGAGAAATTGCACTTGCCATCAAGGGGCTGTCGATCGAAAAAGCGCGCGAGTTTCTCGAGAATGTCATTGCGCGAAAAGTCGCGGTGCCTTACAGGCGCTACAATAACGAAGTCGCGCACAGGTCAAATATCCGCGACGGATTTTCCGCTGGCAGATTCCCGAAAAAGGCTGCCGGCGAGTTTCTGAAACTCTTGGACAACTTGGAATCAAATGCAGAGTACAAAGGGATGGATCTCGACAGGCTGCGCATTATCAGCGCGTCTGTCCACAAGGGCACGAAACTGGAACGCTTCCAGCCAAGGGCTTTTGGCAGATCAAGTCCAAAGTACGATACGCTGGTCCACGTTGAACTTGTAGGACAGGAGGCAAAGGCAGAATGAGCGCCGTAAAGAACGTGGTAAAAAACAACTACCGTAACATGGAGCTTAACGAATTTCTCGCCGCGGCGCTAAAGGACGCAGGCTACGGCGGCGTCGAAGTCCAAAAGACCCCTGTTGGTGCGAGAATAACTGTTTTTGTGACCAGGCCCGGACTTGTAATCGGGCGCAAGGGAACCGGTATCAAGGACCTGATGGCAAAACTCGAACAGAAATTCGGTCTGCAGAATCCCCAGATTTCTGTCCTTGAAGTAATGAACCCCGAGCTCAACCCCGACATCATGTGCAACAGGATAGCTCAACTCATTGAACGGGGCACGGCGTTCAGGAGGGCGGCGATGTGGTCTCTTAATACTATAATGAACAACGGTGCACTTGGGGTGGAGGTCACAATTGCTGGCAAGCTGCGAACCGAGCGGGCCCATTTTGAGAAACACACTATAGGTGTCGTGCCAAAGAGCGGCGACATCGCGGGTCACATCGTCAGGACCGGGATCACGCATGTTTTAACAAAGATGGGTTTGATGGGCATACAACTCAAAATTGCTTCGAGAGAGTCTATCCCCGAGGAATTTGAACTAAAGAACGGATCAGCAGCACCCGATCAACCCGGTGTTCCGGCTGCGGTAGAACCAGCAAGCACGGAAGCGACCCCGGTGGTTGCCCAAGAGGGAGGGAAGCAAGACGGCCAGGCTTAAGTTAAAGACCCTACGGGAAATGAACGACCATGATCTTGCCGACAAGCTCGCAGAGCTAAAGGCAGACTTTGCAAAACTTAGGCTGGAAAAATCAAAGGGAACGCTGAAAAAACAGACGGCGAACCTGCGATGGCTAAAGCGTGACATTGCTCGCATGATGACGATCTTAAATGAGAGGAAGGCGGCTGCGGAATGAGCATTACCGCGGAGAACATTCTATCACACGAGATCACCGGTCTTGCGGTTAAGGTGATGGAGTCCAATGATCCCACACTTTATGGCATGAGCGGAGTCGTGGCGTTTGAAACAAAGAACATGATTTCAATCAGGGATAGTTCAAGTCGTATTTTTAAAGTAGCAAAGAAAGTTGTGTCGAAGATGCAAGTGCAAACAGACGCTGGCGTTTGCTTTATAAGTGGTTCATCTTTGATAGGAAGACCTGAGGATCGTATATCGCGATTATGTTGATGTGATGATTGATGGTAAGAAATATTGGTGTTTCAGTCGTCTCTCCCCGCAAGACCTGTGAGGATGAGCTCTGCCCCTTTCATGGGACCCTTTCTGTTCGGGGCAAACTGCTTACAGGCATCGTTTCAAGCTCAAAGGCAAAAAAGATGGTTGTCGTGTCACGCGAGTACCCGCGCTCTACTCCAAAATACAAGCGTTACCAGAGGAGCAGATCCACGGTTCACGCGTATCTCCCTTCGTGCATCGATGTGAATGAAGGGCAGCAAGTCAAAATCGCGGAATGCAGGCCAATTTCAAAAACCGTATCGTTCGTAGTTATCGAGGTGAACATCAAGGATGGCAGCGGGAACTAAGTCAAGAGCGGTTTCAGCCAAAGGCGTAGAGGAATTCAGGCCTTATATCACCAGGGCGTTGCCCGTAACGGCCAACCTGGTGTGCGCGGATAATACCGGCGCAAAGATCCTGCGCATTGCACAGGTTACCAGATACAAAGGCAGGCACTCCAGGCAACCCGCAGCGGCAGTTGGCGATTTTGTTACAGTAACGGTAAAAAAGGGTCCAGCTGAACTTCGCAAGCAGGTTTTTGGGGCCGTAATAGTTCGGCAAAAGTATCCTATTCGGAGGCTAAGTGGCGTGCGTGTAGTATTTGAGGACAACGCCGCGGTGCTTGTGACTCCTGAAGGAGAGATAAAGGGCACGGATATCAAGGGACCTGTTGCATCTGAAGCCGCAGAAAAGTGGCCCAGGATTGCGAATCTGGCGGGGATGATAGTATAGCCATGGCAGAGATTAATCCGAAACTAATTCACTTGTCAAAGCACCAGCGCGACAGAATGATTTCAGCGCCGCTCGCGGATAGCCTGCGGGAACTGTACAAAAAGAGGACTGCCCGCATTGTAAAGGGAGATTCGGTCAAGGTCATGCGGGGCGAATACAAGGGGGTCGAAGGTAAGGTCGAAAGGATTAACACGGAACTTGGAACGCTAAACATCGAAGGGGTTCAGAGGGAAAAAATCCGCGGCGGCCAGGTAAAGGTACCGATCCACGCTTCCAAAGTCATGCTCATAAATCTAAAATTGGAAGACAAGTACAGAGCCGGCAAGATTCAGGGCGAAAATCCAAAGGCCGCGCTCGCCAAGAAGAAAGTTGAACGCAAGGAAGAGGCTGTGTCTAAAGAAACCAAAAAGGAGGATAGCGCGTAATGGGCAAGAAAGGTGGCGACACCCGGATAAAGCGGCAGATGGCCCCGAGATTCTGGGACATCAGGAGGAAAGAGAGCCAGTTTGTTCTTAGTACAAAACCAGGACCGCATCCAAAGAAAAGATCGTATCCGCTGGGCATGATATTGAGGGACGTCTTAAAGTTGGCTGGAACGATGCACGAGGCCGAACGCGTTCTGATCGAGGGCAAAGTCAAGGTCGATGGTGTCAAAAGATACGATGTGAATCTAGCGGTCGGGCTCATGGACGTTGTCGAACTGTCGACTGGCCAGGTTTTTCGCATGGTTCCCAAGGATTCGTTACTCCTGACGGCTGTTGCTATAGACAAATCTGAGAGCAACATGAAACTAGTAAAGGTTACAAGCAAAAAGACAATCAAGGGAAAGAAAATGCAGTATGGATTCCACGATGGCAAGACTATTACAAGTGACCAGAACCTAAAGGTCGGTGACAGCTGCGTAATCCAGGTGCCAGAAGTCCAGATAAAGAGCCACATTCCATTTGCAAAGTCCACGACTGTCCTTATCATAACAGGGGAGAACGCAGGTCATATTGGAAAGGTAGACGACTTTAAGGATGGCATTTTTTCACTTCCCAAGAGAGCGCTCGTTTCGTTCGAAGATCGATCGGTAGAGTTGCCAGTGGAGATGGTCATGGTGGTGGGTTCGGACGGACCTGTCATGAAGGTGAGCTGATTAGATTGAGTCAAGCGTTGCAACAAAACACAATGAAAAAAATAAAGGTCGACAAAGTAGTCATTAATATCGGAGTCGGCAAGTCTGGAGAGCCGGTTGAAAAGGCAAAGAAGGCACTCCTGGAGCTTACAGGACAGCATCCAGCTGTGCGCGGCGCAAAAAAGACGATAAGGGATTTTGGGATCCACAAAGGCGAACCAATAGGTGCCATTGTGACTATGCGTAGAGCCCCCGCAATAGAGTTCCTAAAACGTGTCCTGGCAGCCAAAAAGAACGTGTTAAAGCTTTCATCGTTTGATGGCTATGGCAATATCTCGCTCGGCATTCATGAACACATCGACATTCCTGGAACAAAGTACAATCCGGATATCGGAATCTTTGGCATGGACGTGAACGTCACGCTAAGCAGGCCAGGCTATAGAATCGCAAGGAGGAGCAGGAAAAGCGCGAAAATAGGAAAACACCACCGAATAAATAGAGAAGAGGCGGCCGATTTCTTTACGCAGGAATTTGGAGCAAAGGTGGAGTAGCCGCCAAAGCCAAGAGAGTACGTAGAAACCGGAAGAAAAAAGTTAAACCATGGCAGAGGAACCCGGTGGTGCAGAAGGTGCGGTTCATATACTGGTCTAATAAGAAAGTATGACTTGATGCTTTGCAGGCAGTGTTTCAGAGAAGTGGCCGCCAGCTTGGGGTTCGCAAAATACGAGTAGGGGATATGGAATGCCAGCGCTAAACGTACTATCAAATCT
>DADA01000020.1 GCA_002494895.1 Nitrososphaera sp. UBA210 | reverse complement strand
CGTGCGGATCAAAACCCTTCTGAAGCAGTTAAAGATCTTTGCGTCCAAACAGGTATCCCAGAGACCCTCATTGACGATTTCCAACAGACCGAGATAAGTTTCTCTACAAGGCTTGGCGGTAACCCCAACTTGGAAGAGGAGTCCTCTGAAACCTGGTCGTTTGGTCTCGTGGTAACGCCGGAGGCATTGCCCAATTTCAGCTTGTCGTTGGACTATTACGATATCGTTGTAGACGATGCGATTGCCAGCGTTGTCCCGGACCAGATATTGTCTTCATGCATTGCGACAATGGATATCAATAGCGCCCCATGCCAAGCTATTCACCGAATATCAACAACAGGTCAGCTAGATTTTGTGGATTCCAGGTTCACCAACATAGGGAATTTGTCGACCAGTGGCCTTGATTTGCAATTCAACTATAGCTTCGATGTTCCTGAGTTATTCCGACGAGGAACAGATTCGGCCTCAATGTTTATTGAGGGCTTCATAACTCATGTTTTCGAAAGCAAGGTAACGCCTGCTCCAGGTCAAGACACGGTGGATTGCGCTGGGATCTTTGGCGGCTCCTGTTCTGGTGGCCGCGGTATAAATCTTACTCCGGATCTAAAAGGTCGCATCGCAGTAGCATATGACACCGGACTATTGAGAATAAGTTTAACAGGTAGATTCATTGGAAGTTTTGACCCGAACCCTCGGATCACGACCATTGTCGAAGAAGTCCCCTCCGAGACGTATCTAGATCTTGTGGCCAGGTATTCCATGTCGGATCAGATTGAAATCTACGGTGGAATTCAGAATCTGACGGACAACTTGCCAGGCGCCTTTGGCATAAATCACTTTGGCGAATTTGGCACGGACACAGCTACATTTGACACCGTGGGCGCTAACCCTTACTTAGGTGTACGCGTTTCATTTTAGCTTGACGAACCTGCAGTAATCTCACCCAAAAGGATGCTACACAAGGCGCACTGCCTGCAAACGGGGGACACATGAAACAGACGCGAAGACACGTTCTGGGTGGTATTGCGGCGGGAGTGATCTCGACAGCACTAGCACCAGCTCGGAGTGCCCAATCTCCTAGCAAGCAGATGAGGTTTAAGGATGTCAATGATCTCTTCGCTCAAGCAATGATAATTGACGACATGGCAGGTTTCAGACCAGATGAGGTGAATGCCCAAAAAAGCTTTGAGATGCTTGAAAATTCTGGCGTCACTATCGTATCCCCAACTATAGGATCTGTTGTAGCTGAAGAAAGCTACGAATCTAGTATTACTGAACTTGCAGAACTCGCGGAGACCGTAGATCGATATCCGGATCGGCTGATACTCATCAGAAGCTATTCAGATATCGAAGAATGCCAGCGGCGATCGAAATTGGGGATCTTGGCTAATTTTCAGAACACAACGGCCGTAGGAACAGATTTGTCGAAGCTGGACTTGTTCTACGATCTCGGAGTTCGGCAAATCCAGCTCACGCACAATTGGCGGAACTGGGTGGGCGATGGCTGCACTGAACGAACGCAAGCTGGCCTCAGCTATTTTGGTGTTGATTTTGTACGCAGGATGAACGAGTTGGGCATCGTCGTGGACGTGGGACATTCTGGTTACCAAACCACTCTAGACGCGATTGAGGTATCTACCAAGCCGATTGTCTTTTCTCACACAAACTGCATGGCCCTATGCAAACACCCCCGCAATAAGACTGATAAGCAAATACGAGCTCTTGCTGACAAAGGTGGGGTGATGGGCATCTCGACCTTTAACTGGTTCGTCAGCGACAAGCCACGTTCAACTTTGGATGACCTGCTCGACCACTTTGACTACGCAGTGGAGCTGGTTGGGCCAGATCATGTGGGAATAGGATCGGATTTCGGGCTGCCAGGATATCGTGGCACTGAAGGGGATGACAAATGGCAAAACCATCTTCGAATCTATTCTGAACAGGAACAGAAGACTCTGAAGGTCCGTTGGCCGCCGTATATTGAACAGGTCAACGACGAGTGGCGATATAAGACGATTGCTGATGGTTTGTTGTCTCGAGGGTACAAGGAAGATGTGGTACTGAAGATCCTTGGATTAAATTTCAAGCGAGTGTTTCAAGATGCAATGGCGACTTCGTAATGCGCTTCGAAAGTCGTCTGCGAAGAGTCAGCGATAAGTAACTGGAAGCGCCTTCCGCTCTAGCTAGTCCTTCTCTAGCCACTGAAAGAATTCAACAGTATACCCGCCAGGATCTTCAACCAAGAAGGATCTTATCGGCACGTTCTCGCTGTCGTGAATATCCTTAAGAAAGCTTACTCCGCCATTTTTCCTGAGGCGCCGGTACCAACCATCCACATCAGTGGTAACAAGACTCAACATTACCGAGTTTCTATCCTGCGCGGTATGGTAAGCCCCTGGACCTACCTTGACCACCGCGATGGATGACGAGTTTGTCAACCGATAGATTTTCACCCACTCTTCATTGAGTGTCTTCTGTAGATCAAGGATGTGCTCATAGAAGTTAACGGCCTCCGAAATGTCATCGTAATAGAGCATTACGATTTGGGATTCAATCGGTGGTGGTCCGCTATCTTCAGCCGTTACGCTGGCACTGATAAAAGCGCTTATTGGAACTACCAGAGAGGCAGCAATTTTCGCAATTGCTTTCATCGCAATCTCCTGCATCACACTCGATTTCCAGATGCCTGAGGGCCATTTCGTCCGCGAGCAAACACCTCATCGAGAGGCAAGTCTCAGCACTAGCTCCTCTTATCTAACCGCAGCTCCACGCGGCCGTATGGTACCAGCTTGCGACTCCTGTGGAGAGCAGAGCACTGCCAGCCCGTCCCTGCCTAATATACTGACACACGTCAGCCCAGCCCCGG
>DADA01000073.1 GCA_002494895.1 Nitrososphaera sp. UBA210 | reverse complement strand
AGATCGGAGAATTTCTTCCTTGCGACGACAGGCTTGACCTCCTGAAGCGGGACCGTGTCCAGCTTGTCAAGGTACTTTACTATGGTCTCGATCTGGCCGGAGTATCTGGCGAGCTCGTCATCAGACAGCTCGATCCGGGACAGCCAGCCAAGATGTCTTACCTGGTCTTTTGTCACGGCCATTATGGAGCCAGCCTGTCAATGTCCCTTGGATACAGGGTTGCATCGCGTATATTCTCGAGCTTTGTCAGTGCCATCATGAGCCTCTCCAGCCCCAGGCCAAAGCCGGCGTGCGGTGGAACTCCATAGTCGAATACTCTGAGGTGATAGTCAAAAGCCTGGGGCTTTAGACCCTGCTTTGTCATCCTTTCTATCAGTTGGTCCTTCCTGTTGATTCTCGTGCTGCCAGATGACATTTCGAGCGGTCCGTACATCAGATCAAATGATTCAGAGATCCTGCCAGACTCTGTGGCAGATGGCTTTACATAGAACGGCTTTGTCGAAGTTGGCCAGTCGATGATAAAGTAAAACCCGTTGAGCCTTTCGTCCTGCAGGTTCTTCATCGTCTGTGGCGCGATGTCATCGCCCCACTGCACGCGCTCGCCGGCCTCCTGCAACTTGTCAACAAGGTCTGAATAGGAATATTTCGGAAATGGCAACTCTACCGCCGGCATCTGGAGTTCCATGAATTTCAGGTCCTGCTGGTTCCGCTCCTTGATCGATTCTATTACGTGGACTATCATGCGTTCAAGAAGCGACATCGCATCGTTGTAATCCACGAACGCTCGCTCGACATCAATTGATACTGCCTCAGAGAGGTGTCGGTTAGTCCGCGATGGTTCTGCCCTGAAAATCGGCCCGATCTCGTAAACACTTTCAAAAGCCATCGTCAGCTGCTCCTTGTACAGCTGGGGGCTCTGCGCAAGAAATGCCTCCCTGTCATAGTAAAATATCGGAAAAAGCGCGGCTCCGCCCTCTGTTGCAGTCGCTATCATTTTTGGAGTGTTCACCTCGATGAAGCCCTGCCTTACGAGGAATTCTCTTATCGAGGCAAGCACGGTCTGTCGTATGCGGAATACAGAGACCAGGTAGCTGCGCCTGAGGTCGACGGCCCGAAGGTCAAGGCGCGTGTCGATGCCAACGGAAGATGTCTTTTCCTGCACCATGAATGGTGATGCTTTCCTTGCTATCGAAAATGCCCTGAGCTCGGTAGGCACCAGCTCTGCCCCGTTTGGCGCCTTTTCTTGTGGCCTTGCTTTTCCTCGTACCGCTATCGAACTGTGCTCCTTGACTTCCTTTGCCATCTGGAAAAGCGAGTCGGAGCATTCGCCTTTCTTAGCGGTAACCTGAATTTCCCCGTACGCATCCTTTAGGATGATAAACTGGATATTCCCATGGTCTCGGACACTTGAGACCCAGCCCATAACAATAACTTCCGCGCTTTCATCGGACGCAGAAGCCAATATTTCTGAGGAGTAATGTGTTCGTCTCCAGTGACCAAGATCTTGTTCTTCCAGCACTTCGTCCAATTAAACAGTGCTTGTACCGAGTAGGTTAATTTAACTTAACCCCATTGCCTGATGTGTTTCTCGAAAGTCTTAACGAATTGATACATGGTCTTCGTCGCCCACTCGATTACCTCAGGATAATCTTCATCTGTCAGGGTTTCTATATCTCCTTTTAGGTTCCTCGATAAGTATACTTTCCATCTTTTTCTATCCTCGACCAGATCCCAAGTCAACTGCCCCAGCTCGCTTTCGAGGCTCGATTTGCGATTTTGGAACTGAGCTAAGATCGATCTATCTTCGTCTTCCAACACGACAAGCTCAACAAGAAGGGTGTCTCTACTGAACGTCCAAGCATACCTCAACCCACTTCTTCCCGCTCCGAATTTGAGATAATAACTCTTGATTCGCGGTTCTGGAAGTTCTTTTGGTTTTATCTTGTCCCATTCTTCAACTAGTCGGGTAAAGAAGTGTACATACTTTTTTTCACGTTCAGTTCCCAAGTGTGTTGCTAGTTTGATGTTTCTTTCCCAATTATTGGGTTTTACAACTACGTTAAAATCCGGAGCTGGATTGGAATTATCGATCCTTATGAGCTTGATTTCCACACCGAAGAATGAAATTTCCGAATTCGGGTCAACATTCTCGTTCAACCATTCTAATGCTTTCTTGTGTTCTTCTCTAAATCTCTCTGCAATCCAAATTATCAGACTAGCATCTTGACCAGCGGCGTATGTCAGGATCTTGCCTAAATGATCGTGATTCGTGTCCCCAAATTGATTTTCTACTATCATCTGTTTGTCCGTTAGTGTGTCCTTAGCCACTATGTCACAACTAAAATTGCCCACAGGTTGTTCGATTCTATTATCGGTAACTTCCAGATTCAGTTTTTGAGTTAGCAATGATAACTTCGAGTTTAACCAGGGAGTAAAGTCGATATCTTCTTTTGCGAATACTGATCGTATGTTGTCAATTTCCTTGATTTCACCTATGGGTTGTTTTATCAAACCGATCCTATTTTGACTAGGATATTTTTATAGTTCGTGTCTAGCGTAAGGCACTGGCGTCAGACCAATGAATGCGTGCTCCGCAGTGTGTGCTAACCTGTCATGCACAGGAGTCCTGATTCTGAGCGGCTATAAATCTTCAATCGCAAGAAGGATTTTAACCTCCCCGAAACAACCTTTTCATCGTAATGGCTGGGATCGCGGCAGGCGCCAAGGTCACGATAGCGACACTTGGGTCGCACTGCGCGCTGCAGGTTCTAAAGGGAGCAAAGGACGAAGGCTTTCGCACTGTTCTCGTATCGGAAAAGAAGCGCCTTGATCTGTATCACCGCTTTCGATTCATTGACGAGATAATCGAAGTGAACGCATTTTCGCAGATCCTGGAGAATTCTGTAGCTACAAAGCTGAAAAAAAAGAATTCCATTCTGATCCCGCATGGCACGCTAATTTCCCAGATGTCAAGCGAAGAAATCGAGAGTATCAAGGTACCGGTTTTTGGCAACAAGTGGATCCTGCGCTGGGAGGCCGACAGAGAGATGAAGGAAAAAATGATGCGCGAAGCCGGATTGAGGACTCCAGCGTCGGTCGGGTCAAAAACCGAAATCGACGGACTGTGCATCGTAAAGCTGCATGGCGCCGCGGGTGGCAGGGGTTACTATCTGGCGTGGAACCGCGAAAGCTTTGAGGAAGGAGCACGGCGACTTGTCGAACAGAATGCGATACGGGGCGAAAACGATCTCTACATACAGGAATTCATCAGAGGAGTGCCGGTCTACCTTCAATATTTCTACTCTCCCCTGAGCAAGAGCCTCGAACTGTTGGGGATAGACAGGAGGTACGAATCAGATATCGATGGCCTAGGCAGGATCCCTGCAAAGCAGCAGCTGGGCGCCGGAGCCGAGCCGTCATACAATGTCATAGGAAACCTGCCGCTGGTCCTGCGGGAATCGCTGCTCGATGAAGTCTACAAAATAGGCGAAAGTTTTGTGCGAGCTTCGGAACGCCTGGTGCCTCCGGGAATGACAGGGCCCTTCTGTCTAGAGGGAGTCTATGACAGCGAGGGCAGATTTACAACTTTTGAGTTTTCTGCGCGAATAGTTGCGGGGACCAACCTGTACGTTGACGGTTCCCCCTATTCCGACCTGCTCTATGACGAGCCGATGAGCATGGGGAGGAGAATAGCACGCGAGATCAAGACGGCAAAACGAAAGGGCAGGCTTGATGCAGTTGTGACCTAGTTATAGAAGCGTCTTTTGATTGCAAGTACAGCCTTTGCAGCCAGTATTGCAGACGAGCCTGCAACCGCCAGAACGAACGCGGAAGTGCTTATTGGCAGCGCCGATGGAGCCAGGGCAAGAGCAGCCACCAGCGATGACGCTGCGGCTCCCACGATCACCAACAATAACCTTACTCTGACCTTTTTGCTTACAGCGATACCCGCGGGAAGAAGGTATAGTGAGCCTATCATAGAGCTTGCAAAGGCGCCTGCCACGATCGCGCCCGCCTCGCCGCCAATGGCGAAATGCGCGCGCTCGGAGGCGACAAGCATGCCAAACAACGGGTACAGCCCTGCCTTGACCACATTTTGAAGCCATGGCTGCTCCCTCTCATAATCAGCAACCTGGGGGCTGAATGAATAGTAAACAGCGTTGAAGGCGCTGATGAAGGCGGACCCCGATGCAGTTGAAAGTATGTACTGCTCGCGGAAGTTCCGGAGGTACTGAACTTGGGGTGTAAGTTCAGATCCGAATGCCGCGGTTGCGATAAGACACCCTGAAGGTTCCTGTATTGGCGGAGGGGGTAAGCTGCTACCTTGAAGAACGAAAAGGTCTATTTCTGTACGTTCGCCTTGGCCGTTAATGTTGGCTGCTGACAGTGTTACGCTGCCCTGCTGGGAGAAGGTGTACTGGTAGGAAAAAGTGCCCAGTTCTGAAGTCAGGTGTTTCCTGTGAATTTCATTCCCACCCTGAGTAAGCACAAGATCAAATGATGAATGTCGCAGCAGGTCGCCTGTCAGGGGGTCCTGGAGGTTCATGACAAACGTGATGGGCATCCCTGTTTCGATCACTTCAGGTCCCCATGACATCTGCAGCAGGTATTTTTCTGTCGGTGCTGAGAGGAAGTCAAGCGGGAATTTTGGTTTCTCGGCCGGCCGCAGCGTGAACAAAGCCGTGTTGGATTCCTCCTCCACAGAGTCGGCCAGGCGCAGCAGCCGGGCGTTTGATATGACAAAATGCACGATGCGGTTCTCTTCAGATGTATAGTCGTCAATCTGTATCGACTCGGCTGGGAGCTCGATGCCATTCAGGCTCCCTCTGTAGCTGTTTGTCTTCAGCGCCTCGATGGATTTTGGAAACTGCAACTCCATGTGGAGCACGCTGACAAGGTTAACATAGACTGGATCCCAGTCGAATGGCATTTCAAATTCAATTGTGCCGTTTTGATAGCCAAAGTCCGTGACGTCGTCATAATATGTTTTGATGACGATATCCTCCTGCCCTTCATCAGTCTCCGCAGTAAAGTGGAGTGCATGAGAAACGCTGATGTAAAGATCGAATCTGACGTCATTGGGCGCAGTTATGCCAGGGCTCTCTTTCTCAATGATTACGGTCATGTGGTACAGCCCCCCGGTAGCAAGTATCCCACTCCTGATTTCGACGGGGTCGTGCTGGTTCACCTCTATCTGGTCCTGAGGGCCTGTAGACACGTGACCGGTGATCTGCCAGCCGGTGATGTTCTTGTCTGGCAGCAAGTTGGCAAGAAAAACTCCATCAGGAGACCTGAAGCGCTGGTCAAGCAGAGTATCATTTTGCAGCTCGATGGTTATCCTGTAGTCTATGCCAGAAATGGTGGCATTGCTATTCTGATCAAATGACCTGATGAGCAGAATTGGCCTGTCAGATAAGGTGAACGGTACGACAGCGGGACGTATGATCCCTTCCACAGCCAGCTGTCTTCCTCCGACAGTGATGGGAAGTGATTGGTCCTGACCCAGTCCGTGTCCATAGGCGCTGTTCGCGAGTGACATCGAAGCGACAAAGGCCAGCGCGGCGAGCGCGAAAAAGCTCCGCTTCACGCAGCTATTGCGACAGAAAGGCAAGATAAAGATTTGGCAGATGCCGGTCTCGCTGCGATTCGAACAGATATAGCTTTTTGTTCATGCGTGATTGCAGGCCGATCCGGGAACTGTCGGGCCAAACCGGTAGTCAAGCAAATGAAAACGCGACTGTCTGCTACTTTCTGTAAAGCAGCCTTGCTCTAGTCACGGCTATTGCCGCAACGATTGCAGGCAACACTATCAATAGCGGCAGCGGAAATTCTGGAACCACCATTGCGCCCATGACTTCTATGGAAGTCACATTCTCGTCCAGCATAAACGTTATAGTAGTTGCGGAGGTCGTCTGATTCGTGGTATATTCAATCGTGTGTCCGTCTGTTGTCTGTACCATGTTGATCCCTTCGATCATTGTCACGGGCAGCGAAAGTTCCACCTCGCCCGAGCCTTCGAAGATGAGCTTTACTGATTTGCCGGGATCAATATCGATTGCAGTAAGGTTCGCTCCGGCGGACTTGCCGGTGACCTCATAGGTCTTGCCGTCAAGCCTTATCGTCTTGTTGATGTTGGATTCATTGCCAGGGTGTGAATCCAGTTTCAGGCCGTATGCCTTTTGAAGATTGGGATGCACCTGGGAATGAAGAATCAGCTCGACATCGGTTGTCGTTTCTTTTGCCTCAACAGCCATTACCAGATGTTCCAGCCCTTCTTCGAGGTCCACCAACGCGATTACCGAGACTACGGGCCTGAGATTTTTTACCTGATCATTGAACAGATGAAGAGTCCTGTTTGCAAGCATCAAGGCGCTCTGATACTGCGCGAAATCAATAATTTCACTGTGGTCGTTTTCGGTAGTATCACCCATGTTCCCGTGGCCGGTCATGCTGGTCTGCTCTTCGTCGTGCCCATGGCCGCCTCCGTCCGTCTCTGTGCCATGCGCGGCCCTGTAGTGCTCGTTCACTCCGTCTGCCATCCCAGCCAATGTCAATGCCCACACAGTAACGTTATTTCTCTGCTCGCTATCGATCCTGACGGTCACTGTCTCTGCTAGAAGGTCATTTATCTCTCGCACCATGACGGTTACTTCTTCCTCCGTAGCGGTTCCGACCGAATCGTGCAGTTCTTCAAGTGCGGCGGGAAGATATTCGCCGAGCCTCTCGTTCCTCTCGGCTATTTCCTCTATCGTGTTCTCATCAAGGTGATGGTGGGCATGCTCTGCATGCTTCTCTGCAAGTGTCGCATTGGATGCTGCGTTGGTCTGAACCAGCGCGAGCTCAACCTTTATACTTTCAACGAGAGCTAGAAACGACGCGCTTTCATCGCCAGAAAAATCATGTGCGTAGGCAGAGTTTGATGCGTAGGCGAGCCCGAAAACCGTGAAACTGGTAACTATCAGAGCCGAAACGCTCCTTGCGTTCAATTCAGAATCTATTACGCATCATCTGTTAATTAGGGTTATAGTACATTCACCGAATTCCTCAAATCTTTTTCTTGGCATGAAGGTAGATCGCAATACCTGTGATGACGACCGCCGCCGGTGTAACAAAGTACAGCATCAATTCATCAATCGGCATTACCTGGTTTGGATTTTCCACTAAAAGATCAAAGCTCGCAAGAAGCGGTACCGCTTGGTATTTTTCGTCGCCGGGCACCCTGGTCTGAAGCGTAACAACATATGAGCCCGCATCTTGAAAAATGTAAGGAATCGTTATGTCGCTGTACTCGTAGAGAGTGTACGGGATTTGTTCCACAGCCTCGTCCGAATTCTTTTCTGCTATCACGACTGCGGAATAGATGCCAAAAATGTTCGAGCCGTTCTTGAGGACGCTAAAGTTTAGGTATGTGGTATTGCTAGCGACCTGGGGAATTGAAGGTGATGGCGCAAAAATAATCTCGTACTGGTCCACGAATCTCGTCTCTCCGAAAAAATGCCCCTGCGCGTTGTTAGCATGGACACAGATTAGGGCCAGCATTGGCAGCAAGAGAAGAATCCTGCGCATCTTTCATAGAATTCTCGCATTAAGCATATTTCAATCATGCGTGGTACGCGTTATGATAGCGCACCACAACTCCTAATTTTAGTCGCTAGTTCGTGTCATCCGCCTTCTTTTC
Organism: Nitrososphaera sp. UBA210; assembly: GCA_002494895.1. GTDB lineage: Archaea > Thermoproteota > Nitrososphaeria > Nitrososphaerales > Nitrososphaeraceae > Nitrososphaera. Next base: position 6,335 of record DADA01000073.1, on the reverse strand, counting down.
TTCATCATTACCACCGCTATAGCGGCCGCAGATACACCACCAGCAAGCACGGGAATTACCACATTCAGATACGCAAGCGGGCTGGCGATATCCAGAAGAAAAGTAAAGGTCAGCGTTTCCCCGCTGTAGGCGTAATCCTTCAGGTCCACATAGAGCGCGTACCTCCCGGCTTCCGGGAACGTATAGTCGATCGTGTGATGACCATAGGGAACAACTATCGGGCTGGTCCTCTGGAGCTCCTCGCCGTCCTTTACCACCCTGACTACTATTGGAACGTCGACCAGATCATCGCCATTGACTCCGGCCATCCGCAGCAGGATCTTTGTCGGGCTTCCGACGACCGGACTTTTCGGCTCGGTCGCCATTTCAAAATCATAGTTCCCTATTCTTTGCTTGCTGGCGTTTAACAGCGGGTCAGCGAATGCCTCGCCGCCCAGAATCAGGATTCCTGTCGCAATAGAAAGGACAAGAAGCAATCCCTGCGGATTCAACGTTACGCATTGTTTTTCGCGACCGGCTTATAGTTCTTGTACCGTCTCGGCATAGCTGTCGACCATTCTGTCCACAAAGCCGGGCCTGTACTTTGAAAGCACGTTGGCCACCAGCTCCCTGTCCGCTAGCCTGTAGAGGTGGTACTCGCCATACCTCACGACTATTATCCCGTCTTCCTTGAGCCTCTTTAAGTGTAGAGAAATCGTAGAAGGGGCCTTGCCGGTGTACTCGACGATTTCGGAAAAAGTGCACAGCTCGTGATCAAAGATGAAAAGCAGGATCTTCCTGACGGGTTCGTGTCTGATGTACTTTAGGACAGCTGATTCGTCGTCCGAGACGCTAAGTGGGTAGTATCGCGTCATTCGAGACCTTCTGTCGACTCGAACAAGATCCGACCTTTCAAGCGATGACAAGTGATAGGCAAGCACCCCGTTGGCAAGCCCTGTGAGCCTCATGAGTTCACGGTAGCGTATCCCTGGATTCTGGAGTATCCGCTGCAAAAGCACGTTTTTGGTATCTGCTATTTCTCGAACCTGCAAGCTATTTGTTCACCCTGAGCACGCCCAGGCCGAACATGGCCAGCATTGCCAGCAGGATGACATGTGGCAACTCAATATTCAGTGCGGAAATGTCAAGCATGCTGACGAGGGCTGAAGAGTCGAGCAGGTAGAGGAATTCAACAACGGCAAGTGCCATGAATCCAAGGGTCATGAACAGCAAGCGCGTGCCCGAGCTCCTTGCGTAGGCAAGAAGCGAAACAATGCTCAGAAAGACCGCAATGGTAAGGCTGGCGATATGTAGAGTAATGTGATATATCATCGAGGGGTGCGCCAGATGAGGAATGACTATGGGGCCGACGACGCCGATGACAATGGCCGTAATCAGGCCGAGCATTACCGGCTTGCTTACAGAGCTCTGCGCGGGCTCGCCGCTGCTACCCTTCTGCATACACTATCTGCTGAGGGCGCGCCTCTAATAAGCGGAGTGGTACATGCCCCGAAACAAGAAGGGAAGTCATGGATCCTTTATTTGTGGCTAGGAATTCCCCAACCGGAGGGCGTGTCGGACATTGCGATTAAGATCCATGGTACTTTTCGTAAAGGCAAGTGCGCTAACTATTATCCCACCCGCTATGGCTGGCCCGGCCACGTCAGGCAGCGAAAATCCAAGCTGCGGGATAGGATCGGGTTTGCCACCGCCCTGTTGACCATTGCCATCGCCCGGTCCGGATGAAGGCGGCTTTGCCGTAATCGTAATGCTTCCAAGAGATGCGCCCCGCTGAGCGGCAAACCATATCCTGCCTCTGTCGTCCGAGGTGATCCATTGGATGAATGAACCCGCAATCGGTATCCTGACCTCTGTCGAAGCCCCGGTCCTTGGATCTAACACTCCGATCCTGTCTATTTCATGCTGCGCAAACCAGAGGTATCCGTAGCTGTCCATTGCCATGCCAAACGGCAGACCGGCTTCGTTCACTACAGGATACTTGCGGAAAGTGCCAAGCATCGGATTGTAAGCGGAAACGGTGTGGCCGCCATGCTCTGCAATAAAGATCCCTGCGCCCCTCGGGTCATGGAAAACTGCAGAAGGCTCGTCGAGCTCTAGCTTTTGGATCGTGGGCCTGTACTCTGTAATGTTGCCAGTAGCCGGATCTATCATGGCAATGCTCCCAGCTGCCTCTGCGAGCCAGATGTTGCCCTGCCCGTCTGCAATGATGCCGACCGGTATGGATCCGCGCGTCGGTATTTCAAAAGAGGAAAACTGTTCGGTTGCTGGATTGAACCTGACCACCTTGTTTGCTTGAACTACGGGAACCCAGAGGCTGCCATCGTTGCCCATCGCAAGCCCTGAGAGCACCCCCTCCTCGGGGATCTCGAAATTCCTTGTCGCATTGGTTTCTGGATTGTATAGCCCCAGCACGCCGTTTGCAGGATCAATGAACCACAGGCTGCCATCCGGCGTGAGTACGGTCTGGGTTATCAGGTTGGCGCCTTCCACCGGATGAGCTGTATAGTTGCCTGTCGCAATGTCCAGCTGCCAGATCCTTCCACTGCCTGGAAGGGTGTCGCCGACCCACACCGACTGTCTCTGCGCGTCAAAGAGCGGAAACAGCGGGAGGCTCCTGTCCGGAGTTCTGTATTCCTCGATGGCAAACTCCAAATTCTCGATGGAAGGCTTTACATTTACATCCACGGCTGCTAGCATGTTACTGCCCAGAGTATTGACACCCTCTACTTCCATCGACCAGACCCCGGGGAGGCTGAACGCGGCGTTCGCAGCAAAGACGCCATCAGACTTTTTCGTCAGCTCGACAGCAATCGGGCCGATCCCTCTTTCGATCTGCGTCAATTTCATGGTGGCGGATTCTAGCCCCGTGGCGCTGTTGCCCTGCCGATCCACAAAGGAAATCGTAAAGTTGTTCTGCCCCACAGCAAACGGGGCTATTGATACGTGAATTCGGCCTTCTGCGGTGTAAACAGTTCGTGCAAAGGTCGTATTCAGCTCTTCGGCAAATGCCTCCCGGTCCCCGTCCTCTTGCTGGTACGCCGGAAACTGACCCGAGGGTAGCGCACCATTCGCCATTATCGACACGGCAAACAGGAGAGCTATTCCGACCGCAGCTTCCGCCTTTAGTGTTCGATCATAGTGCTTGAGCCTCGGAGCTGCAAGCTGAGCGCCTCCGTTCATTACTGAAACTGCTTTCTTTTGTACCACAAACTGAGAATACGCCCCCATGGCGACCATTACTCCGGCAAGGGTGAGCTTTACTGCAAGTACCTGGCCGTAGAACGAGGCTAGCGTAAGCGAAAGATCGCTCTCAATCATGGACAGCAGGAGGGGCCCGGTGATCAGTGCGATGCCAAGCAGCGTCACTACTACTATCGAGAATCTTGGAATCAGCAGTGAGAGCGCGGCCGATCTTGTTCTTTCGTCTTTGACCGCGAGCAACTTTGGCACCACGGCAAAGCCAAGCAGTACCAGCCCGCCGATCCAGATCGAGGCCGCTGCGTTGTGGAAAAAGTCGAGTACTATTGCGGCTACCTCCTCCGTGGCTGCCGCATGCGCGATCAGGCTTGAAGTTACGAGCACTGCCAGTCCAATGATAAGTATCGCGTAGAGCTCTGCCTTGGTTGCGGTAGCATTGCTCCTGGCCAATCTGTGGTGGACTGCAGCTGCGATCCCCAGAAGTATCGAGGACTGGAGCATCCGGGTTATCCAGACGTTGCCAAACCTTGTGGCGATGGCTTCCGGAACACTCGCCTCTATTGAAACTGCCTGGACTATTATCATCGCGACTCCCGATGCAAGAACGAGCCCTGCGCCAATAATGATGACTTTCATCATTGCCTTGTCAATGCCGACTCTTGCCTGCGAAAGCGCGGCTTCAAGCCACGGCACCCTGCCTATCGGTTTCCAGATCCAAAGCGCCCCAAATGCCGCGCCAACCGCCATCACCTGCCCGACCATTCCCGGGAACCTTGACACGGATTCTTCAGGCGATACTATGTCCCTAGGCTGTGGGGTATCGGTGGGCACCGCAGTGCCTATGCCAAAGGTAAAAGTCTCCGAGACTACGTGCCCATCAACTGCAGAGAGAACGCGCGTGCTTACCGTGTAGACGCCTTCGGGCAGACCCGGCTGCATAGTGACTCCTATTGAAGCGGTGTCGCCCGCGACTGGGTGCGGGTCATTCATGTCTACCCTGCTGCCTTCCGGTCCTAGGACAGATATCTTGCTATAGTCCAGCTCGATAGGTTCGCTAAAGAAAACATTGACTTCCGCAGGTGACCCGGGTATGCTTTGAAATGCCCTTGGCGATGAATCGAGATAGACGGGATGGGCAAAGGATGATTGAGCCAAACCGAATACGAACAACAGCCCTACAGCCACCATTGAAAAAGGAAGGATATGGCGCTGATGCAGGCTACTAGAAGCCATAAGTAAAATATGCCCTGCACTATATTTGACTCTTGCTTGTTTTGTAGTACAAACACCGAAGTAATGAGGTACTTTGAAGCTAGACGTTTGGTCTTATTCGTCGTCCTTTTAGCAGTGCTTTAAGCTTGTGCGGACGAGCCGCAATGCCGATCTATGTTGTGACTTTTGTAGAAATAGGTAGACGAAATCATTCACGAATCAACGCGAGGTTAGGTTAGAAGGATGTTCCCGCCCTTGGTTTCCTTGTAGGTTTAGTCAGATGTTGCTGGATACCCGTGATCTTTCATGAACTCGCGAATTCTTGATTCAATCAACTGCATAACCTCAGGCAGCTCATCGGCCCACGGGTCAACAGGCGGTACAAGGTCATGACCAATCATAGCACCAACCGGGAATAGATGTCTTACGCGTAGATGGTAGCCCATTTGCTGAAGCTCGCGGTTTATCGCTTGCCTCAGCTCTTCTACTGCCGTATGCAAACATCTGTAAACAAGCTTTTCCAAGATTTATTGTTTGAGCAACAGTTAATTTGGTTCGATTGCTTTATTAGGTAGTGATATTCCCGCAGTAATGGTGCAAAAAAACACCTCGCGGCAAACAAACTCTATTGTGGCCGAGCTCGACGAAAAGATTCAATTTGTCTACGAAGTTGCTTTCGCGAAACGTGAACTTAAAGGATTAGGATTAGACTTCGACACCAAGCTCGAAGAGACGATTCGGTTCGAAATTAAACCACCGTTCGACGCGAATATGCTTGCAAAGCGACTGGCTCACTTCAATACTATAGCTGGTCAGCAGACCGAATTCTGTAAAACAGTTGCAGAACGAAATCAAAAACGCTCAGATAATCAATACTTGACTCATTGGTACTATCCGTACAAAGGCAAGTATCATCCGAGATTGGTTCGATCAATCTTTAACATTCTTAACCTCAAGTATGGTCAAAAGGTGCTTGATCCGTTCTTAGGCAGCGGCACAACCGCGTTAGAGTCACATCTTTTTGGTCTAGATCTTGTTGGTTTTGATATTTCACCGGTATGTATTATCATGAGCAGAGTGAAGGTCACGGCCGGCGAAGTGGCCAAGAAATTGCCACTCTATAAGAAAGAGGCCCTGAAATACATGAAATTGGATTATCAGGCGCGCATAGGTAAGACAAAGAATAACACGAAATTAATTGATGAGCCGCTCAAAAGCGCGTATCAAGAGTTTCTCAAGACCATAGATGACGAGCGGATACGCAACTTCTACCTATTAGCACGGTTAATCTTTGCTAGCGATCTAGGTCGTAGGCGCCGAGATTTTAGGGCGTTTGAAAAGAATCTAGATGTGATGATCGCTTCGGCTTTGGATTTAGCCGGAGTAGAGGAAGAAATAACCAAGGACCGGCCGGTTGGAAAAGTTAGGATTGATTTTGGCGATGCAAGGAATCTGAAGTCTGTTGAGAATGAATCGATCGATGCTGTCATTACTTCACCCCCTTACTCGATAGCACTTAATTACATGGACAACGATCGCCATGCTCTCGAAGAGCTAGGTGTAAATGTTTCAGAGCTAGCTGGTCGATGTATAGGCGTTGCGGGCAAGGGCCGACAAAAACTGAATCAGTATGAAAAAGATATGCAAAAGGCTTACTTAGAAATGCATCGGGCGCTTAAAAAGGGCTCACAGTGCGCTGTTGTGATTGGTGAAGCGGTCATTGATGGCGAAGAGACAACATCAGTAGAAGACGCGGTCGAGTATTGCCAAAAAATCGGCTTTGAATTGGTTGAAAACTTGCCGAAGAAAATCTTTGGATTGTATAATACTATCAAAGATGAACGAGTTTTGTTTCTGCGCAAGTAGCCGAGGTGGCTTCAGACACGACAGCCGATGAAGCTTTACTCAAGCAAATCTTTGAGCTT
>DADA01000013.1 GCA_002494895.1 Nitrososphaera sp. UBA210 | reverse complement strand
TCGAACGGCAGAGTCGAAGACCAAAGGCACGGCTACGGCCGCCTCGGGGCGATCTGTTTCTGACGGGGTGGAGATTAGGGATTACAAAACTGGCGCCGCGGCTGTAACCTCACAAGCCAAAGCCGATCAAAAAGCTAAGGCTAGTTTGCAAATGAGTATTTATGCGCTAGCCTGGCAGACCATCAAAGGCCAAGCGCCCGACGTGGTGAGCCTCGATTTTGTGGACAGCGGTTTTATTGGTCGAGCCACCAAGACCAGACGTCAGCTTCAGGCGGCCGAGCGTAAAGTTGAGCAGGTAGCGGAAAGAATTCGAACCGGCGACTTCAAGCCCAGCGGCTCGCACCTTTTCTGCACCCACATGGAATATGGATTCTAGCTACATTCCAGTAGACGGTAGTTGGGAGATAGGAGTTAGGGTAAGATTGTATAAGACAGAAAAAGACAAAAGACATTGATTAATCGGAAAATGCTCAAGTAGACAGTAAAGTATCAGACAGAGGAGATATAGTATGAAACACAACATATACTCTGGCGGTAATATTCGTGATCAAGCTTGGTTAGAGCGTGTTTTTAAGAGTATTTGGGTGCAGCACTTCCACGATGTGGAGGTAAAATATCCGATTCGGATTATATGGGGCAAAAGAGCCCGCAACCGCCTGGGGTCATTAGGTATGGATAAAAATAACAACACCGCCATCATCCGCTTGACTCGGCTCTTTCAAGATCCAGAAGTACCAGATGTGGTGATTAAAGCCACGATTGTTCATGAGCTCTGTCATTACGCTCATGGCTGGCACTCCGGTCTAGAACAACAGTTTGCTCATCCGCACCGCGGCGGAGTGGTTCGACAGGAATTTGCCGAGAGGGGGTTAGAAGATTTATACCTAACCCAAAAACGCTGGCTCAAAATTCACTGGCCCAGTGTGGTTAAAAAGTACTACCCCCATCTACGGGTGGTTGATCATCGCGGCCGTTTGCTCAAGAAATCTTAAAAAAATTCGAAAAAAGGGCTTAGCAGAAGCAAAAAATTAGAGTATTGAACATAATATTGACTCGATAGATTAAAAGGCTTATGCTAGACTTGTAATATAAAAGGTGGTGAAAATGGCAGTTGTTAAAGTCGACTCCGCTAAGAATGAGCAAGTCTTTTTAACAATTGCTAAGTATGCCATTGACGGTGACTCGCCTGCACAGGAGCGGCGCTTTTGGGCCCACTCATTTTTAATTGTGGTGATTGTGGCGGCTGTGGTAACAGCTTCTTCGTATCCTGATTACGAAATTGTTTATACGCCTCCCAGTGGTGAGGCGGCAATTGACTATAGCCCACCAACGGTTTTGCCCGCAGCTGAGGCTAATGCCGAAGCCGCCCCGACACATCCACCCCCCACTAATCAAACTCCATTACAGTCAACAAATAGGCGATCAACTGCGCTTACTGATAGTCAACCAGCCGCTACTCAACCCGCAAGCTCTCAGAGTGATTCCGCTGCACCCAATCAGCTATCTGAGCAATCACCAGAACCCACATTAGTTGATCAAGTGATGGCAACTGTTTCTCCCGTAGCCTCACTCCTACCATAACCAGATTATCATCTGTTAAAATTGGACTAATCGGGGATTAGCGCAGCTTGGTAGCACGCCGCGTTCGGGACGCCCCGCACTAAATCCTCGGGGTGTGGCGCAGCTTGGTAGCGCGCAGCGTTCGGGACGCTGAGGTCGTGGGTTCAAATCCCACCCGGTCCACTTTTTTATTCATTCTTTTTGTCGATCCGAACCCGTATCAATCACGTTCTAAGGCTAGAACACGACAAGGCTGAAATATCAAACATGAGTAGAAACAAACGTGATTTCGTACTTTCCAGTGGCGGCAATTGCGGTACTGGCGGTCGGGCATTTGTTGCCGCTGGAGGCTTCTGCGCACGGCTGCCAAGCACAAGGCGGCTGCTGTACCGTAGGCGGCTCTTGCGTTGAAACCAGCGTTAACGGCCCACTTACCATCATGTTTATCGCAGTAAGCATATTTGGAGCATTGCTATTTTCATTCTACGGTCGAACACAAGAACGTAGAAGGCTCTATTCTGTTTTGAATGTCTTCGTATAGACTCAATCGTGGGCCGGTTAAACACTGAAACAGGCGGGGTCGGTCGACGACACACAGGTCTAGCGCAAAATGACGGCCGATCCCCGCAAGTGAGATGTTGGTGTTGCTATTTCAGGCGCCTGAGTAGATAAATTTGCCTAAAGTCGGTTGCATGTTCTAGTGAATACTTCTATATGATCCCGGGCGTTCACGTACCCGCGAGTTTCGAGGACCAAAAAAGCCTGCCCAAAGATCTGACAATTCGATCGTATGGTGCCCGGGATTCAACGAGATGCACCTAAGACAGGAACACTTCCTTGATGTCAATCACAGTTTTTTTCTTGTGCGTTATCTTGTATCTGCGAAACAGATGCATACTTTTGGGATCATATCCTATGCCTGTGATCCTTCTTGACGTTTCAAGGCCGGTGTTTTGAATTATACTTCCGATGCCTTTGCGCTGGCTCCTGATCTGTTTAACCATCGCAGGAGGCAATCCGCGCGTGATTATCTTGCTGTTTGCCTCTAGCAGAACACGGCCCGACGCGGTGGTGAGAACGGATTTTCTCGTAATAACTCCTCTCCTTTCTTTCTGGTCAATTATCCTGACCCTGATGTCGGATCCGACGAGTACGCTCAGTAACTGTTCCACGGTTCCAGTCTCCGCAAGCAGTATCTTTTGCGGGGTCTCAATAGAGATGCCTGACCTCCTTTCGAGTTCCTCAATCTTGCGGAGCATACTGCTGCCATAGTCGCCCTTTTCACGAGTTGCACTGACCACAGCAGGGATAGAACATGCGTCATGATAAGATTATCCTAATTGCTAGGAGAATCAGTGCGAACGCTATCGTGCCCAGACTCAGCATCTTCAGGCCGTTCTCCAGCCTCCTGACTCTTGGCGAGCTCTGCCCCTTTCTCTTCAGTTCCTTGTACGGTCTTGACATCCTTATCTCCGCAAAGCTCGCAGCCCCGGCTACGCCAGCCACTATCACAGGCAGCGCGTCAAGGGCATTTGTTTGCATGATGTATCCAGCCAGAGTGGGCAGGGCACCCCACGAAACGGCAAACCAGAAATCATTGTGGAACCTGCCTCCAAGGATTTCAAAGTTATATGCGACTAGGAAAAAGCCTTCAAGGATTGCAATTGCGGCAAGCAACGGAACGTGAACCACGATATAGTAGATACCTATTCCGTACGACGCAGCGAGCGATGCTACCATTAGCGCCAGCAACTGGTTCTTGGAAAAGTAGTCACCCCAGGGCTTGGTCTTCTTGGAGCCAAGAGTGTCCGCCGCATGTGCAGAAACCCCCAGGGCAAGGGCATAGATAAGGGCAATCGCGGCCAGCCTGTCCAAAAGCAATTCCTCTGCAAGAAGCGACCCGATTACGGTAAAGGCCACGCACATGCCAGTGTACGGCAGAAACAATAGTCCGACGAAAATCCTGAACCGAAGCGGTCCGCGCCGCGGAACAAACCACTCGTTAATCCGAGTCTCGTTCGCTGTGGTCATGGCTTTTCAGCAAAGACTATGGCAGAAGTACCCAAGGAATAGTATTTGCACGATACGACTCTGAATCCTTTTTCCAGCAGTGAGGTCTGCAACTGCTTTTCCCAGCGCGATTCCTTTACGACGCTATCAAGCTCCTGAAACACAACTCGCCAAGAAGGAGTGAAAGTTCCGCAAAGCCGAAGGATTGAAAAGTAGGCGTTCCACAGGCGCGACATCATGGGGCTTGATGGATAGACAAAGTCGTGAAATACGGCAGCCCCTCCCGGCCTTAACACCCTCCAGCACTCTTCGGCAAGTCGATCTATTTCGACGTACTTTGCCAAGTAGGATGAAACTACAGCGTCAAAGCACCCGTCTCGGTAAGGTAGAATTTCTGCCGTCCCCTGTGCGAGAGGAATCTCAAGCCTGTGCATCGATTCGCGCAGGTACTCGAATGTAAAGTCAAGTCCCACGACATCTTTGCCTGACGATGCAAGCATTGACGACAGGACTCCGGTCCCGCATGCGAGTTCGAGCACAGGATCTTGGTTTCCGAGAGCCTCCACTATGTGGCGTTTCCATTTCAAGTCCTGACCGAAAGTCGCGTATTTCGCGACCCTGTCATAGCTCCTGGCATTGGCAGGAGTAAAGAACCTGCGCGAGCTTGCATGACCATCGTGGACGAGCAACTACAGTGTGTTGTCGTTACTTGCTATTATGCGTAAAGGTTTACGACGACGGCAACTAAATCAAGGGCAGGCACCAGATGAATTATCATAGCTTGTACTTTGTGAACTGGCAGCGCAAGATCACCATCGAAGAACAGAATGGCAGGCTGGTAGTGGTGAAGCGAAACAAGCCGGCAAAGGAATTTCACGAATTCGTCATAGTCTATACTTACTCTCTCATATCGATGCTTCTTGCACACCCGTCACGGCCATCGGGTCTCGATGAGATCATGAGAAATGAGGGCAGCGAGATGAGGAACAGTCTTCATGTAATCGGAATTCCTACTCCCGAGCTATTTTCCATCGACGAGACCACACTGGTCGAGGAATACGTGGCAGGAGGGGATCTGTACGCCGCACTATCAAGAGGAGGCGCTGCTTATCTCGCCCGGGAGGCAGGCGAGCTGACGGCGAAGCTCCATAGTGCCGGATACGTATTCATTGACAACAAGGCACAGAACTTTCTCGTTGACGGTGACTCGGTAGTCCGGACAGATCTCGGATTTACCCAAAAGAACAGCTCTTCTTACGCAAGGAGCATGGACCTTGGTTCGTTTCTGGCAAGTGTAATGGACCTTAATGACTATGCAAGAATCGCAGATTCGTTTTACGATGGATACCGGGAAGAGTCGGGGCGCAGGTTCACGGTGCTTTCGATAATAATCAGGAACCTGCTGTCGATGGGATTTTCATCCAACAGCGCGCTGACTCTCAGGAACATGTTGATCGATACTAGAGCAATGTTGGATGTCTAGATCGGCGGGAGCTCGGTTTTTTTGTCAAATCCGCCGGAGCCGAACTTGCAGTAAAAGCATTGGTCTGACTGCATATAGGAAAGTTTCTGCACGGTAATCGCCCCCAGCTTTAGTGCCACCTTTGTCATGAAGCGATACTTTAGCGGCATTGACGGGATCACTTCGTTAAAGTACACATTGTAGTGATCAGGACAAAATTTCAGCGTGACTTGGGCCCTCTGCCTGAACTCCGGTGAAATATCCTTGTTGTTGTCGCTGACCGTCTTTGCCACGTTTATCTGCTCTCTGATGTATTCGTGCTTGGGGCATGGACAGTCCTTGCCTCCCGGATGCTTGTAGGCTGGAATGTTTTTCCAGTCAAAATCTGGAAAATCTCGTTCAAAATCGTCCATCGCCACATCTAGCTATGAGGCCTGCTCTTATAAACATGCACTCCAGGAAAACTCGTTTTGCAGATACGGATGGGATCGAGGGACATCCTCGAGGATAATAATCACCCTTTAGGGGGGCTAGAATGACAAAAAATATATTTTTGATGCTACAAGAAGCCGTAAGTAACGTGGTACGAGACAGTGACAACAGCAGCGGCGCAACACTGACCGCAACAACGACAAACGCCAATCATGGAGCACAGGATTCCGATCCCAATCTCAAGACTCTTCTGGAATTCAAGAAATCCGTCCAGGAAGAGCAGAAAGCGGGCGAAAAAAAGATTGACGAGATAAACAACAACTTGGAGAGTGTAAAGAAGCAGATAGATGACGAGAGGACTCTGCTGGATGAATTGCGCACAAAGCTCAAACAGGTTAACGAACAAAAAGACGCCGAATATCCCAAGTTTATCGAGCTGCGAAACAGCCTGATTGATACAAAGAACCAGATGAAGAGCCTGGATGACAAGGTAGGGACTGCCGCGGCAAAATCACGCAAGGAGCGAAGCGACATGCACAACCTTCAGCGGACTCTTGAGCAGATAGAACGCGACTTGCAGACAAAAAAGCTATCAAAAGACGAAGAGAGAAAACTGGTTGCCCGGACCAAAGAAATCGCGACCAAGCTTCACACGCTAAAGCTGATGCACAAGAAGGAAGACAAGTACCGCACCATGTCCAACAATTACGATCATTTGAAGGGCCAGGTAAACAGGATCTTCAAGCTGAAGGAAGAATATGGAAGCAACATTGGCAAGCTGAAAGAGAGCTTGGATAACCTGATCAACCATAGGGAAAGCCTCTATGAGGAAAGGCGGAGTGTTATTCACGCTGTAAGAGAAGCAGGCGCAAAGCTGGAAATGATCGAGACGCAGGTGAATGCCATTGCGTTCAAGAAATCGCGCATGCAGGCCGCAGAGACTCGGCACAGAAAGCAAAGGGAGACTGACGACAGGCGGGCTGCGAGGCAGGAAGCGATGCAAGAGCGCGCCAAGCGCGACAAGGAATATCAGGACAGATGGAATACCCTGAAGGAAGCGGCCATGAAAAAGATGTCAAGTGGCGAAAAGCTCACGTTTGACGAAATGAAATTGATATTCGGCGATGCCGGCTCCGACTAGCCTTCTAGATACATTTTTGTGCGAGCCTTACGTACCGCCACCAATATGGCAGCGGAAAAAATAGAATATACCGGCAAGGTTTACGTCTACAGCAGCGGCATGCCATTAGACCACGTCGCCTCTTCAAAGGAAAAGCTCGCGGAATATGGCGTCGATGTCAATGACATCGTAGTCATCGAGGTGCCGGAAGGAGTGCCGGAAGGATGCATAATGGTGACGGTGTGGCCGCACTACCTGTCAGTCGCAAGGGTAAAGCGCGTTCGCGAGGGCTCGATATACGCCCCTCAGCTGTTCAACATCCAGCTATAATCAAAAGCATTAAATCTTATTCAGGACCAAATCGAGCATGGATGTTGACGTTCTTTTGCAAGCGTGACCGGCACGGGGATTGCCCCGGGGAATGGCCCATGAACGATGCCTGCGGGCCTGGCCACGACTGTTCATTTGACGTCAAACTGGCAAAGTGCCAGTGCGCGTGCCACCTGAAAAAATGATTGTTCCAAGCTCGAGTAACCTTAAATTGAGCTAAACGACAAATTCGATCTGGAACAAGGCAACCAAATGTCAGGTTTCTCTCAGTTTCTGTTGCAGCTTGAGGCCCTTTTCGGCGGATCGGATACGGATCCAAGCAGTCCATGGATGTGGGTGACAATCGCTTCGCTTGCGATGATTCCTATTTTCATGATGTACGCGCAAAAGTTCCAGTCGCGCATCTTGCTAAACGAAATATCGCATTCGCTTGTCAAGCTAAAAACAATGAAGGAAAATGCAAGAAAAGAAGCAATCGACTTCGTGAAGGCTTCTATCAGGCCAATTGCGGACCCAAGCGCAGGAGTCGACAGGCTCTTGGAATACTTTACGATAATGCCCGTCGATCTCGATCCCAGTGGCATCGTTCGCAAGCTGGACCACGTCATGAGGACAAGAGATGACAGGATGCGCGCAGAGGTCAAGAAACTCTGCCAGGGAGGAAGCGACCGCGACGTTTCCAGAACAGAGAACATTCTTGAAGCCGCGACCGCGCTCAACATGATCTATAAAGTTGTGCGCCACTTTTACCTGATGGGCAAGCGCACCACCAGCATGTTCGTGCTGGTCCAGCTGCAGATGGTGATGCCACTTTTGCTTGAAGAGGCCGAGGCGCTTCAAAAGGCGATAGGCGCTTTCAAGCTAGGGCAGCCAATTGGTGACGGCATTGGCCCAATGATAGTTGGCAAGATGATGCTTGGAAAAGAAAAGAAACTTGCGGCAAAAGAAACTATATGGAGCGAGGACGAGTACAACGGAAGAAAGCTGTACCTCCTCAAGGCAGAGGGTCCAACTGGGACGGTGGGCAGGCCAGGCGAGGCGATAAGCCGGCTCGCCGGTGATTTCGGAATCAAGATAGACGCCATCATCATGATAGACGCGGCGCTAAAACTGGAAGGTGAGAGGACAGGTGACATTGCAGAGGGAATAGGCGCGGCTATCGGAGGAATAGGCGTTGAAAAGTACCAGATAGAAGAGGTCGCAACCAAACTGGATATTCCCGTCTACGCCATCATTGTCAAGCAGTCAGTCGGAGATGCCATCACCATTATGCGCAAAGAAATCGCAGACTCGTTTGACAAGGTAACAAGCACGGTCTACTCTGTGATCGATGACAAGACATCAGGGGGCCAGTCGGTACTGGTCATTGGTGTTGGAAACACCCTGGGGGTCGGCCAGTAGCATGTTGTTCAGAAAGAAAAAGGAAGTAAAGCCGGAAATATACACCGAGCAGACCTGCCAGTCCTGTGGTGAGAAATCAAGGAGGCAGTTCGAGGAAAACGATTATGTGTATCGAACCGGGGCGCAGTGCAAGAAATGCGAGTCTCCAAATACGCTGATCAGTGCCATATATGGCGAATATCCGGAAGAAGTCAAGAATTAGAGAGTGATAACGTTCACGCCGGTCTCGGAGGGAATGAGAGTGTGCTCCGCCTGGACGACTTTCTTGCCGTGACCCTCGACCAATATCGGATAGGCGTGCAGGTTCTTTTTCTTTACTAGGATGTCGACAAGTCGTCGCGAGTCCTTTTCCTCGTACTTGTCCGCCAGCCAGCGGAGTGCAAATGGCAGTGTCTTGTACCTGTTCCAGATAACCTCCAGGAGCTCATCGGCTCCGGACTCCTTGGCGGGCTTGCGGGAAGAAACGCCAAAGATGTTCCTCGTCTTTCCTTCGTAGACCACGCCCTGGCCGTCGCGAGTAGTTACAAACGGCTCTATGGCGTACGCTTCGTTCGCAATGAGTGAAAACGAAGATCCCCTGGTCCAGATGTTTGGTATGGACTTGCCGGCGTGAATGGTATACTGCTGCAAAGAGTGGCCGCTCAGGTTCTGTATCGGCCTGAACCCGAACTTTGTGATGGTAGATTCTATCATTTTTCCGATATCGCTTGCCCTGGTGCTTGCCCTAGACATTCGTACTGCTTCACCAAGCGCCGCTTCAGCTGCCTTTACGAGCGCCTCAAATTTCGGATCATAGCACACGGTTACCGCAGTGTCGGCAATGTAGCCGTCAATGTGGACCCCGATGTCAATCTTTAGAACGTCGCCTTCCTTCACGACAGTGGTGTCATGGGGTTCGGCAGTGTAATGTGCAGCGATTTCGTTGAGGCTTGCGTTAACGGGGAATGCGGGCTCGCCTTTCATGTTCCGTATCTGGGCCTCTACCGACTCGCAGATTTCAAACAAGGTCGAACCCACGTGATACTTTTTGCGCGCATTCTCCCTCACTTCTGATGCTATCCTGCCAGCCTGCTGATAGCATTCGAAATTCATCTTTAGGATTGCGCAAGAGTTCCTATATAGAGATTTTGAGGATGGTGGCGCGTTCTAACTCATAGCAAAAGCCGTCGTTGCTCGAATCCATCTTCGTCGTAGGTATTGACCAGGGTCTTTAGTTCCAGTGTCGTGATGGGATGCTCCTGGTCCTGCTCGTGAAAATCGAACTGGGGCGACATCAGGTAGCCCTTGTCCGACTTCATGTGGCCCAAGCCCAGCACGTGGCCAATTTCATGCAGCGCCGAATTCCTGAACGCGTGCGAGGGCAGATTCAGCTCTGTCTTGCCATCTCCATGAAGTATGAAGGGAGAAAGATACACCCTGGAATCCATCTCCTGCCCAGCCTCCTGCTTTACCGATGTATACGCCCCTGTCTGTGACGGATAATCCGGAAAATCCTTGTAGCTGTCATAAATGTAGATCTTTACGTCGCAGGATTCAAGTGCCGCCTGCGACTTGACGTACCTGGCAGTTATGGTCCAGTCCTGCTGGCTATTTGTGTATTCGCGAAGCGCCTGCCTCCACTTTTGCACCGCCAGCTTTGTCCAGGCGTAGTACGAGTTCTTTACGTTGCCATCCTTGTATATGCAGGTCTCGATCTCGGGCTGGTCCCAGGAATAGCTGGCGACAGGCACCGAAGTCTCTGCAAAATTCGTCTGGCTAGAGTAGTATGTGGCTGCAAACGCAGGAGTAGAGTTGAAGGAAGAAATGAGTACTGCTGCCAAGAAAGCGGGTAGCAGTCTCCAGCAGATGCTGATTTTCAAATTGTTACTCCCGACCATCCTTGTAGTTAATTCGCGGAACCAGCCATAAAACGTTATTTAAGTAAGGTCTTGCCATGACAAACGCTTTAAACACCCAAGCCGGAGCTAGACCCGTTTGACCGGCAGGAAATTCGTACTAGACACCAGCATAATTATCGACGGCGAGGTAACCAAAATGGTTGAAGCTGGACGCATTGAAGAAGGCAGCCATATAATCATTCCCCTTGCGGTACTTGATGAGCTTCAATCGCAGGCCTCTACCAACAAGGAGCACGGTTTTGTCGGACTGGCAGAGATAAAAAAGATGCGCGATCTGTTCTCTTCGCGGAACATCGAACTCCGTTTCGTGGGCCAGCGGCCGGATATCGACGACATCCGCCTGGCAAAGCATGGAAGGATCGACGCGATAATCAAAGATGTCGCCATGCAGGAATCCGCGACGCTTATTACCGCGGACTATGTCCAGGCGCTGGTGGCAGAGGCGCAGGGGATCGAGGCCCTTCACATACGCGCCCCCACAAAGACAACAGATCTGGCGTTTGAGAAATACTTTGACGATAGTACGATGAGCGTGCATCTGAAAGAGGGCACCCTTCCGATGGCAAAGCGAGGCAAGCCCGGCGAGTTCCAGCTGGTAAGGACCAGTGAAGAAAAGCTCACATCTGCCCAGATCACAAGCATCATAAAGGAAGTCTCGGAGGCAAGCCGCGTTACCGGCAGCGGGTCGATAGAGATCAGCCGGAGCGGAGCGACGGTGATCCAGTACGGCAACTTTAGGATAGCGATAACCAGGCCGCCATTCTCTGACGGGCTTGAGGTTACGATCGTGAGGCCCATCGTCCAGCTGTCGCTTTCGGATTATGACACCAGTGAAAAGCTGATGGAAAGATTGTCAGGCAAGGCTGAGGGTATCGTCATCGCCGGTCCTCCAGGTTCCGGCAAGAGCACCCTGGCAAGCAGCCTGGCAAAGTTCTATGTCGAACGAAACAAGATTGTGAAGACATTCGAATCGCCCCGGGATCTGCAAGTGCCTGACGAAGTCACGCAGTATGGTCCGCTTGAAGGCAGCTTTGAAAAGGCTGTCGACATACTCTTGCTGGTAAGGCCTGACTACACTATCTTTGACGAAGTGAGGAGGGCCCACGATTTTGAAGTCTTTGCCGACATGAGGCTGGCCGGAGTTGGAATGGTTGGGGTCGTCCATGCCAGCAGTCCGCTTGACGCCATACAGAGGTTCATGGGCAGAGTCGAGCTTGGCATGATACCCCACATACTGGATACGATAATTTTCGTGCGTGATGGAGACATAAAGAAGGTCTACGAACTGAACCTCACCGTGAGAGTCCCCACGGGAATGACGGAGGCGGATCTTGCGAGGCCGCTGGTCGAAGTCCGGGATTTCGAATCCGGTGCGATAGAATACGAGATCTACACCTACGGCGAAGAGAACGTTGTCGTCCCAGTATCAAAGCTCGCCTCCGAGAACCAGGCCGCTCAAAGCGGCATAAAGAAACTTGCCCAATCGCGGATACTTGACTACGTCCGCAAGTTCGATCCGCACGCCGAAGTCAATATCATATCTGACAACAAAGTCCAGGTTCGGGTCAGCAAGGAAGCAGCGCCCAGGCTGATAGGCAGAGGAGGCGCGACGGTGTCAGAACTTGAGGACATGCTCGGGGTCAAGATAGACGTCGAAGCCAAGATCCCAACACTCGGAAAAGAGATCGATTTCGAAGTAAGCGAGACGGGCCCCTCTGTCAACATAATGGTCGACGAAAATGTCATTGGACGCACGGTCGACGTATACGTTGACGATGAACTCGTTATCAGCAGCCAGGTGGGCAAGAAGGCTAGGGTAAAGATAGACAAGCGGTCCGAGGCGGGCAGAAAAATAGTCAACGCGATACTCGGGGGAGAAGGGATAAAGGTGTTCTTGAGCAGGCGCTAGCGAAATCCCGGGATTCCCTGAGCCTTGACTATCCGGATAAACTCTTCGAGCTTTTGCAAAGTTTCGGGATGAAGGTGATGTTCAATGCCCTCTGCATCTCTGTTCGCCGTTTCTTCCTCGACTCCGATCATTTTTAGAAATTCTGCCAGGACCCCATGACGTTCATGCATGTTCTCCGCAACGGCCATTCCGGATTCTGTGAGGCTGATCCCCCTGTATTTTTCATAGTTGATGTGGCCGCTTTCGTTCAAACGCTGAAGCATCTTTGTGACACTCGGCGAACTTACGTTAAGATAGTTCGAGATATCCACCGTCGTGGCGTAGCCCTTGTGCTCTATCAGCTCATAGATGACTTCGAGGTAGTCCTCCATGCGGGTGGTCCGGCTCATTTTCTGCATATTGTGCGCATCCCGTATCGACTCGAGGCGGCTGCTCCTTGCAGTCCCGGCCGGCTTGGGTTCCGATGTTTTTGGTTTCCTAGCCAATCACTCTTGCTCCAGCAGGTTACAGCAATAGATATTATTGACACTGTTAAAAAGTCTTGCAACGGCATGTCTGTGCTACTTTCCGTGGATAGGCTGCGCACTATGCTTGGCGACGAGAACCTGCTCTTGGTAGATGCCCGGCCCTTTGCGAGCTACGCGGAATCACACATTCCGGGTGCGGTCAATATCGACCTCATGCAGTTTCACTGGATAGACACTTCAAAGCAAGGCATGTCGCAGTTCGAAAAACAGGGCAGGATCTTGCTTTCAAACATTGGCGTTGCGCCCAAAAAGTTCGTGGTGTTCTATGATGACATTTCGGGTTCTTCGGCTGCCAGAGGCGTCTGGCTGCTTTTGTATTTTTCCCACAACAGTGTCGCGATGCTCGATGGCGGTATCAATGCGTGGAAAGCCCGGCGATACGAGACAGAAACCAAGACAAATCCCTTTGTCCACTCAAATTTCAGGGGTAAACCTGACCGCCGTATTCTGGCAGATGTTGTGAGAGTAAGCACTGCAGCGAAAAGCAAGAAGGCAATCATAGTCGATGCCCGTTCGCAGCAGGAATATGACGGGTCTACAGTTCGCGCCGCAAAAGCGGGGCACATCCCCGGCGCCATAAACATCGACTGGAACGACAACCTTCAGCAGGATTCCTTCAAAGACCCTGAGGCACTCCAGCGCATTTATGCACAGATCCCAAAGGACGCAGAAGTGATAACGTACTGCCAGGGCGGTTATCGCGCCGCGAATAGCTTCGTAGTTCTCAAGATGCTGGGATACAAAAATGTAAGGATGTATCTCGGGTCATGGGGCGAGTGGGGGAACAAGCCAGAGTTACCGGTCAGCCGTAAATGAAATCGGAACTCACCGACAGTAATTGCTTGTTCCTTAGAAAATAGCAATCGGTCAGACCTCGCGACTTTGCGATCGATAGCACCAGGAGCTGCACAAAAAAGGTGGATTGGATTATTGCATCAATGACGCCCTGACCAAAATCAATGTAACAAGAGTTGAACCCTTCCTTGCGCAGCCGCGCATCGAGTTCCTGGCTGTTGTCTTTTTTGCCGCCCAGTACGAGAATGCTGTCATTGTCCTTGATGCTAAAAATGGGTGAATGACAGAATTCCTCCACCGGATAGTACAAAGCCTTCTCGCCGAGA
The DNA here is from genome assembly GCA_002494895.1 of Nitrososphaera sp. UBA210. Lineage (GTDB taxonomy): Archaea > Thermoproteota > Nitrososphaeria > Nitrososphaerales > Nitrososphaeraceae > Nitrososphaera. The sequence goes on along the minus strand of DADA01000013.1, from coordinate 8,365 downwards.
ACTTCATTGAACTTGAATGCACCATACGTCGCGATAGAAAAAAGCGGGCCGTTGCCCAAAAGAACGTTAGACCCTGCTCCATGCAGCACTGCTGCAGCCTTTTCTGCCTGTAAGGTTGCCAGGCTGAATAGCCTGTTGATATTTTTGGGAATCCGCAGCCTCGTAGCGACAGAAAGGCAAGTAACCATAGTCGCCATGAAACTGATCGTGCCAGCGGTTGTCATGCCGGAACCCTCGTATTTCAGCTCGATTACCTCTCCACACGCTCCAACCAGAGGGCTCGCCGGCTTTGCAGTTACTGCTACAGTCCTCACGCCGAGTCTCTTAACGGCCTTTGCAGCCAGTATGTTTGCTCTCGTGCTTCCAGAGACCGAAACAAAATACACCGTCCGGCTGCCCACCAGTGCGGGATTGAGCACTACGTCCATCGGAGACAGACACAGCGCTTGGTTGTTCGAAACGTGTTGTGCAGCCAACGCGGCGGCATAGGAATCGCCTGCGCCAACGAAAACGCAGCTGTCGACAGGATCTAGCAGTTTCGGATTCTGCAAATATCGGAGCTGGTCCTTTGTCTCCTGCTCCATCGCCTGCACGGAATTCATATCATGGCAGAATCAGGCGATGCAAATAAACTTGATAGATTTAGCTTTTCTTTTCGCCCTGACCTTCTATCACGATCATTGTCAGGGTGGACCTTACCTTGTCGATGCGTCTGACATGCCACGTTATGGTCTCTCGCAACTTGTCCATGGTGTCTGAGCTTATCTTCGCAATTACGTCATATACGCCATAAACTCCACTTACTTCAATGGCTTCTGATATTTTCTTGAGCTCCCGAATTATCTCTTCTTCAGAACCCAAGTCGCAATTGATAAGGACGTATGCGGTTGGCATTACTGCTTTTGATGGAGATGTGTTATTAAACCCATCGCATGCTAGAATTTCTGCTTGGAAATTTTCTTGGCCTTTATGTAATCAACGAAATAAACCATGTACGCCCTTTCATCAAGCTTCATCATCCATGGAATGAAGGACTCTTCCTTGCCACTGCGCTCTCCCAATTCAAAGCCGGAATCCTCCACGAACCTTCTGAACGATTGGCCGTCGAAAATTTTCTTTAGAGGCGGATCGCGATTGTAGTCGTAGGGGTCAGACAATATCAAATCCGAATGTGGTTTTAAGAGCCTGTGCGCCGACGCAAGTAGTTTTTCCGGATCAACTAGCTCTAGCAGGTTCAGTGCCAGAACCAAGTCGAACTTGCCTGGAGAGAAAGGCGTGTCAAGCGAATCCGCGACGCAGAATTCTACGTTGCCGTGCTTTGATTCGTACATCTTTTTCCTCGCTTCACGGATAAATGAGAAGGATGTGTCAACGCCTATCGCAAACGCATACTTCGACGCGAGCAGCATCGTGCTGTAGCCCATTGAACACGCCATGTCAAGTACGATGCCGTCCATCTTGGGATTGATGCCATGAACAATTCTGTTGTAGACTTCGTTCGGCTTTAGACGCCATCTGAGCGACTTGAGCAGCCTGTCTTCTGTCGAATGGTCATATTGGGTCCATCGGTACGGGACGAACCAGCTGCCTCCCTCTTCGTACCTATCGTTTGTTGAGTCAGTGGAGAGTTTGGAACCGCTCTGCTTCAGAAAGTCTTTCATTTCCTTTGTTCGGCTGTCCAAAAGCCATCTGCCAAATGTCTGCGACCTGCCCGACGCGTAGGCCGCAAAGTCCCTGACGACAATCGCGATGCCCTGAATTATTGGGTAAGCAGCGCCGCATTCACCACACCTTAGGAGCCCTTCCGTGCACTCGTTGGGCCCGTCCATTGCAAGGCTGTCAAGTGTCAGCCGGAGCTGTTTTTCGGGGTGATGCAGGCATACCAGGTGGTTCGCGAATTGGACCTTCATCTCGCCACGTATCGCGGCGACCTCATATAAATATCAGAGAAGGCCGTCCTGATGCAGCCTTCCAAGTAACGGAGCCAGCAAATCAAGCACTTCCTTTTCACCAAGCTTGATGGATCTCGAAATGCCCAAGCCAATCGAGAGCATGTTACGGTCCTCCCTTGCCGTGTGGACTTCGGCACCAAAAATACCAAACGACTTGGCGTTGCCCTGCAACCATTGCTTCCACGCGCCAGATCGTTTTGCGTTTGCTTCAAGCGACGAAATTACGAAGTCAACGTCCATGCCTTCCTGGTTATCCAAGAGCCCCAGCTTGACCATTGGCAAGAGAAGAGTCGCTTCGGGAACCGTGGCGTGATCCTTATTGAGCAGTTCGATTACCTCGTCTTCTTTTTCTTTGGGCTTGATGTCGCCGTAATGCGGAAAAAAGTAGCCGGCCAGATTGCGGTCCCAATCATAAATCTTGTAAAGGGAATCATCGTATTCCACTTTCCATCTGACCTTCTTGTCAAACAACTGCTACCTTTGCTTCTCGAGATATTTGTATCTAATTATCATCGCGTCGATGGCGCGAAATCTCTGACAGAAAAATCTGTAATGCAGGTAATTGAGCGCGCCTCCCCCCAACCATAGATTAAATTATCCCCAAGGTTCTATCAAGTGCATGTCAGAAACACAACCATCGCACCAAGAGCAGCCGCCACAGCGTAGGGAAGGCCCGCATGACACAATATACATCGGCAAGAAGCCACTCATGACATACGTTACGTCAACGCTCATCCAGCTCGCCAACCAGCCGGTAGTAACTATCAAGGCCAGGGGCCTGAGCATCGGAAGGGCAGTGGACGTGTCACAGATTACGCTGAAGAGAATGGAAACCGCAGGATACAAGATAGGCGACGTAAGAATCGGCTCCGAAACGGTCCAGTCCGAGGACGGCAGGACGAGAAACGTCTCTACTATTGAAATAGAGATAAAGAAAGGATAGACCGGCTGCTTTTTCTTTTTCTTATTATATGCCCATTCTTATCTAGGATGAGGGCATGACGGCAACAGCGGCAATATATCTTGCGCACCTGAACCCGATGACAAAGGCTCATGAAGCGATAATATCATCACTCCAGAAGCAAGATTATCACGTCTATGTCTTTCCAGTCCGATTTCTAAAAGAGGGCCGCGAAGTAAACACCAAAAGCTTTCCTTTTTCTTACGAGCTGAGAAAAGACATGGTAGAGTCTGTCTTTGGGGATGGGCTGCAAGTTCTTCCGGACTATTCCTTCCACTCGCCGTTCGCGAAATATCTGCCGCCGCTATTATCCTCGAGGTCGTGGGCACTCCGAAACGAGATAATAACACAGGTAAAAGAGGAAAAATTTGTGTCATACACAGGCGACAAGGCAGAGCGGCTTATGCTCAAGGCCTACAGGCTCCATCCTCTCAGGGCGAGCAGGCACGAGATATCGTCTTCCACCGTCAAGAACCTGATGTACAGGCAGGCACTGGAAGGAGGAGAAAAAGAGTCGTGGCGGGAAAAAGTGCCAGCCAAGGTGGCTGAATTGATAGCAAGAAATTGGCATGTAGTGGAGCATTTTGCGGCGATTGAGGACAATACAAAGCGAGTCATGGGCATGAAGTTTCCAGAAGAAGGCTATCACTGATTCAAGATTTTTATAAGCCGGCACAAAATCTGCCTCTGTACGATAATGAAGGCAAAAGGGGGCGAGTTTATCTGGTTTGACGGCAAGTTTGTCAAATGGCATGAAGCGACCGTGCCCGTTGTCACTCACGCCCTCCACTACGGGACAGCAGTCTTTGAAGGCATTCGGGGGTATGCGGCCAAGAATAACCTGTTTGTATTCAGGTTGCAAGACCACATGGAGAGGCTGCGCCGCTCGGCCAGTGTTTATTCTTTCACGATGAATTATTCGGTCAAGCAACTTTGTGATGCGACTGTTGAACTTTTGTGTAAGAACAACATCAAGGAATCCTGCTACATCAGGCCGCTTTCTTTCGTTGGAAATCACGGCATCGACTTGAATGTTACAAAGGAATCGCCCACTCACACGATCATCATCACGTTTCCTTTTGCAAAGTACTTCAAAGGAGAGGGCATCAAGGCATGCGTTTCATCGTGGAGAAGGATTCATGACAGCACTATCCCTCCACTTGCCAAGGCGGCTGGCAACTACCTAAATTCCGTGCTTGCGACGCAGGAGAGCAAGCGCAATGGGTACGATGAATCGATATTGCTTGACCTGTCTGGAAATGTCAGCGAGGCTTCCGGGGAGAACATTTTCTTGGTGAGGAAGGGCAGGATCTACACGCCGTACTTTGCGGACTCTGCTCTTGAAGGCATAACAAGAGAGAGCGCAATGGCGATTGCGAAGAATTTAGGATTCGAAGTTGTCGAGCGCCCCATACCAAGGACAGAGCTTTACTTGTCAGACGAGATATTTCTGACCGGCACCGCTGCTGAAATTACTGCCGTGACAAGCATAGACGGCCATGCGGTTGGCAATGGAAGGGAAGGGCCGGTGACAAAACGGATCCGTGATGCTTATGCAAAGATAGTGTCCGCCGAGAGCAGGGAATTCAAGGAGTGGCTGACTCCGGTTTGGTAGCTTCACACGGGCCGCAGATAGCAATCGCGGGAGTTGGAGGCTGGGGCAAGAACCATGCCAGGGTGCTGAAGGACTTTGGATGCCTCGCGGCAATCTGCGACCTGGACGGCAAGCGCGCCAAAGAACTCGCAGACAAGTATGGCGTGGCTTCGTATTCCTCCATCGATGAAATGCTTGACAACCAGAGACTGGACGGCTGCCTCGTGTGCACGCCTACAAAGACCCACTCGGCAGTTGCGAAGAAAGCCATGGAAAAAGGGATCAACACCTTTGTGGAGAAACCCATGTCGTTTTCGTCCAAGGAATGCGAGGAACTGATGCAGGTTGCAGACAAACACAAGGTGATCCTGACATCGGGTTACGTAGAGCGCTTTAATCCGGCAGTGAGCGACACCAAGAAGCTCATAGAGGGCAAGATGTACGGCGACCCGATGATGATCGAGTTCCACCGGGAGAACAGGATGCCCCTACACGTAAAGGACGTGGGAGTGATATACGACACCTCGGTCCATGACATCGACGCGGCGATGTTTCTTTTCGGAAGCCGGCCAAACGTGGTCTTTTCGCGCGCTGGCAAGCGGTTCCATTCCTTTGAGGATTTTGCAACCATCATGCTCGGGTTCGAAGGTCAAAAGGTCGCGATAATAGCATCAAACTGGCTGACGCCAAAGAAAGTGCGAACATTTAGCGCAGTCTGCACCGACGGCATCATCACCGGAGATTTTCTGACGCAGGAAATAAGGATAGATCATGCTGACGCCACTATAGTCCCGCGGAGGCAGTTCCAGGAGCCGCTGACCCTGGAGTTGAGGAACTTTGTCGATGCCATCGCCGGCAAGTCTGAAATCGTGGTGACGTCGGCTGACGCGACCAATGTAACCAGGGTCGCTGAAGCGGCAATCCTGTCAAGCAACACCGGATCCCCGGTGTACCTGGATCTGAAGCCATAATGAAAAAATCAATGCTGGACATACTCGCCTGTCCCATAGACAAGCACTACCCGCTAGAGCTGTTCGAGATAGTCGCTGAGGGCCAGACAATAAAGGAAGGAGTCCTCTTTTGCACGAAATGCAACAGGTTCTATCCGATTAAAGAGGAGATCCCCGTAATGCTGCCGGATGAGCTGCGCGAAAAACAAAAGGACATTGAATTTCTGCAGAAATGGCAGGAAAAGATCCCTGAGAAAGTTATAAAGCAAGGAAATCCATGGCATCTCTGAAACATTGGGTAGCTATTCTGCTCCTCCGGGAGTTGCAAATTACGTCGCAAGTAACGCCAAGATCGGCAAGAACGTAAAGATCTGGCATTTTGCTTATGTCGGCAGCGAAGCAGAGATAGGCGACAATGTCATGATAGGCTCGTTGACCCATGTTGACTACAAGGTAAAGATCGGCAGCAACACGAGAATTGAGGGATCCGTCTACATTCCGCCCCTGACAGTAATCGGGAGCAATGTCTTTATCGGGCCTGCAGCGGCATTTACAAACGATCCGTACCCGATGAGCCCAAAAATGGTAGGAGTTGTTGTCGAGGATGGGGCGATAATCGGCGGGCGAGCAGTATTCAAGCCCGGAGTCAGGGTCGGCAGGAACAGCGTCGTCGCGATGGCGTCGGTTGTGACCAGGGACGTTGCGCCAGACACTGTGGTCATGGGTCACCCGGCAAAGCCTGCTTACAGCAGGGCGGAATACGACAAGAAAAAGAAACAGTGGGAAGCTGGAAAATAGCAAATCCGCTTTGAAGTGCTCTTTTTTTGGCTTAATTTACGACAAACTTTGGGTCAGGCTCTCTACCGTTCAGAACAGCTATCAGGCTCTCTGCTGCTACTTTGCCCATCTTCGACCTGGTCTCTATTGATGCGCTGCCTATGTGGGGCAACAGGACGACGTTCTTCACCCGCAACAGTGAACTTGTCCTCGACAGCGGTTCATTTTCAAAAACATCAAGGCCGGCGCCTGCGATTATTCCCCGCTTCAGTGCCCTTGCCAGATCGGCCTCATTGATCACAGGTCCCCTAGAAGTATTGACAAGAAACGCAGTTTTTTTCATCGATTCTAGTTTTGCCAGGTTTATCATGTGTCGGCTCGAGCCGTTCAGACTAGTATGCACGGAAACGAAATCACTCTGTCTGAACAGATCATCCAGTTCGACAAAGGATGCGCCCGATTCATTCTCTGCTTCGACATTTCGGCTTCGGTTGTTATAGATCACTTTCATGCCAAACCCCCTGGCCCTGCGCGCGACCGCAGAGCCTATCCTGCCAAGGCCAATGATTCCAAGAGTTGCTCCGTGGATGTCGTAACCGAGCATAAGGTCTGGCATCCATCCCACTTTCCATCTGCCCTCCCTGACAAACACATCCCCTTTAACGACGTTTCGCGCGCAAGCCAGTAGAAGAGCAAAGGTAAGGTCAGCTGTCGCCTCGGCAAGAATATCTGCGGTAAATGTCACGCGGATGCCCCTTGCAGTGGCGGCCTTTACATCGATGTGCTCATAGCCTGTGCTGTAAGAACTTATGACTTTGAGGTTCGGGCCAGCTGCGTCCATCAGCTCGGCGTCAATCTTGTCAGATAGCATGCAGAGGAGCCCATCCTTGCCGGCAACGTTTTTCAGCATTTCCCTTCTGCTGGGAGGATCGGATCTCTTGTGCAGCGCGACCTCGCATTCTCTTGAAAGCATTGAAACGCATGGGCCGGGAATCTTTCTTGTGACATAGACCCTCTTTCTGGTCACGCCACAAAACTGCCATTACAGCGTATTTATTGTAATAGCCCATCTTGCAGATTGAACTAAAAAAGGCGATAGACAGTACCTTCGCGTAAAGCCATTTGAATTTTGGTTCAAGTTTCGATTGGTGTCAACAATTACCATCATGGTCTTTTCAGACAAATAGATATCCGTACTTATAGAAAGAAAATCGACAGTTCTTTTATACAAGGACTGACAATAATCATGTCAATGACAGAACGGAACATAATCAGGTATCTGTCAGTAGCGCTGATTTCTCTGCTTGCGCTTACGATATTGCCTTCATTTGCGCAGCCAAACCACCGTCCGGTAATTAACTTTCCCACAGCCGGCCAGGTGTTTACGTTTGAAGCCGGGCAAGGGATAAGCGCAAACATTGCCCTGGATGCCACTGACAGGGACGGAGACTTTGTCGACATCATCAATACGCCTCTTCCGCCAGGGGCTTTTTACGAATTCGTCGAGATGTCTGAGGGCCAAACTTCAGCTTCTATTACATTCGAAGACGGTCACCCGTTTGTGGGCACCTATGGCGTGATTTTCAGGGCAGTCGACGAGCATGGAGCGAAATCCAGGCCCGTGCCGGTAAAGATCATCGTTGTTCCACCCGATTACCTTGACATTCAGGACACTAGGTTATGGACAGACAACAGAGTTGCGATGCGAGTTGAAGTAGCAGGAGAAGTCGCTCCAACCATAGAGAGACCTGCTTATGGCTTTGCCGCGCTTGCCGACGGAGGAAAGGGTCTGCTCGCGGTGGCGACCCATGCCGGAATACTCGACAGCGAAGACCAGGACGACGTGGGCGATAGCGTGCTTCATACACATGTGGTGAATGTTGCGTCGAATAAAGATTGCACTAATGGAATAGAGCTGGTCTCTGCTTCGTTCCGATCGCCTGGCGAACTAAGGGTCGGAGACGATTTCGTCAAGGTGAGAAAGGTCCCCTCGTCCGTTCTCGGCGACCTCAACGGGACCATAATTTCCTTCATAATAACGATCGAAGACGGGGTTACCTGCATTAATCCAGTCGACAGAGTGATGAACTAGAGTTATTGTAATAGCCCGGCCCAGATTCGAACTGGGGTC
>DADA01000040.1 GCA_002494895.1 Nitrososphaera sp. UBA210 | reverse complement strand
AACAGGAATTCAATCAGCTCTTTGCTACCTTGCCGAATCTGCTTCATGACTCTGTGCCTACGGGTAAGGATGAGAGCGACAACGTAGTCATTCGCGAAGCGGGAAAAGCGCGATCCTTTGATTTTCAGGTCAAAGATCACGTGGATATCGCGCTAGGTCTCGATCTTGTAGATATCGAGCGGGCAGCAAAAATATCGGGGGCGCGGTTCTACTTTCTAAAGAACGAGCTCGTCCGCATGAACCAGGCCCTTGTCCAATTCGGACTTGACTTTCTCTCCGACAACGGATACACGCCCATCCAGCCGCCTTACATGATACGAAAAGCGTCCATGGCGGGGGCAGTGATCCTTGGAGATTTTGAGGACGTCATCTACAAGATCGATGGTGAAGATCTCTACCTAATTGGCACATCAGAACACGCCATTGCCAGCATGCACATGAATGAAATTCTTGAAGGCAAGAAACTCCCAATAAAGTACGCCGGATTCAGTCCCTGCTTCCGCAAGGAGGCCGGAGCTCATGGCAAGGACATGAAGGGCATTTTCCGGGTTCATCAATTTGAAAAGGTTGAGCAGTTTGTTTACTGCCGGCCGGAGGACTCGTGGAAGATGCACGAACAGATGCTCGCTCTTTCAGGGGATTTTCTGGGCAAGCTAGACATCCCGTTCCGGGTAGTCCTGCTTTCTTCCGGGGATACCGGCAAGATATCTGCCAAGACGTACGACATAGAAGCATGGATGGCAGGACAGAACGCGTACCGCGAAATAATTTCCTGTTCTAATTGCGTTGACTATCAGGCACGCCGGCTGGCAATAAGATACAGAGACAAGACGAACGAAGATACGCGTCTTGTCCACACTTTAAACAGCACACTTGTCGCTACTGAGAGAATGCTGGTTGCTATCCTTGAACATTACCAAAACAGGGATGGCAGCGTCAGAATTCCTGACGTTTTGCAGAAATACATGAATGACGCCAAGGAAATACGCCTTCGCAGTTGACGCGGTGTTATCGGCGCGATAGCTTTTTAGTTCGTGTTTTTCTCATACTAGCTTCGAATGCAGGAAGAGCCGAGATTTTCTTCTGCCGAGGTAGACTTGGTGCTTCACGCCACCGAGGCAGCTGACATAGTTTTGAAATCCATATCGGATTTGCTGCAGATACTTCCAGAAAGGTTTTCGCGAATGCCGGCAGAAGGCCATTTCAAGAATAAAATACTGCTTCTCAAGTCCAATCTCTCAAGCCAGGAAGCATCATCGCTTGCCTTCCGCATGACATCCCTGCTAAACAGTGCAGACAAAGAGGAGCTTTCCAGAAACCTTGTCAGGTATCTCGATGAAAAAGGAAGCCTCTATCTTCGCATTGACAAGCAAAGGCTCTGCCAAGGAAAGGTCAGCCTGTCTGAAAGCGACTCGATACGAATACGATTCAGGCCCGTGAAGAGATACAGGCCCACAGGCAGCGTCGATAGCTACAGGGGGCTTTTGTCTTCAATCGAGTAGACCTGTGCGTGGCGGGCCTGCCGTATGAGAAGCTGGCGGCAATAAGAAAGATGCTCGGGCTCGCCAGGATTGGCACTGCGTTTACCGGCACAATATCTGAAGGTACGATATACCGACTGCCAAATCCCCCGCGTTCAAGGCCGAAATATGGCTATGTGACTGTTTCGGACAATCTGCACGACACGCGCGCTGACATCATCACGATAGGCAATCTACGCGGCGCAAAAGACAGACTGAAAAAGAAACCAAGACGCGGCATCGGGCTAGAAGTCTTGATATCGCCGGTCCGGAAATTAGATGGACCGAGCACCGCGAGGTGGTTTCAGGACCTTCATGAGCTCTATGCATTTTGTCGATCATCTGGGCAACAGCTGATTCTTTCGAGCGGGGCCGAGTCTGTTCAGGAAATGGTTGCCGGGCCATGCATGGACGCAATCCTTGAATCGTGCGGTATCGATGCCAAAAGACATTGGCACGACCTCAACTTGTGGCTTGACCAAAAACTGATGACCAGGGTGGCGACATTCTAGTGCTCAAGCGGAAGCCTAAACGAAGGTACATCTCGCTCATGCATGGAGGGGGCGATGCCGAAGCTCTAAGCGCGCTGATGAAGCGACACTCCGAGCTTTTTGGACATTTATCTGTAGAAAAAGCCGCAATAAGGCTGGTCAGGCAGTCAGAGAATGAAGTGATGGTGATCAGGTGTAACCTTGGCCAGCTCAACGCGGTGCTGACATCCATTGCGCTGACCAATCCCACAATGGTGTCACTTGCCCTGTCAGGCACCCTGAAGCGGCTTGGACATGTCGAAAATCAAGCGCAATACTAGTTAGGCTCAAGTTTTCGGCCTAGTGCTTTGCCAAAATTTAAGAGAGACAACGTTTCTTTATGGACGGGGATGAGGTAAGTTTCGCTGCTCCAGACTGAGGAAAACCGATGAAGATCTCGCGACGAACCGACCCAAATTAGACACAAGATAGTGGCAATACCGCAGCGCGGATCGACTTATGAGTGAAGCATATATGTAATTGAGAAGTATGCTAGTGTCGCTCATGGAGATAGCGTACGACTACCCCCTTTACAGGCCGCCGTCAGAAGCCAATTCGATGATTTTCCAAGTTACACTTGGTTGCTCCTTTAACAAGTGTTCTTTTTGCAACATGTATCGAACGAAGGACTACGCTGAATGTCCCTGGGCAGAAATCAAGTCAGAAATTGACATGGCTGCAAAGTATTACCCCAAGACACGGAGGATCTTTCTGGCAGATGGCGACGCGCTCAATTTGTCAAGGGAGAGGATGCTTCAGATATTGCGCTACATTCGTTCCCAATTCTCCGAGCTTGAACGAATATCGTGCTATGCGATGCCAAAAAATCTCCTTCAAAAAAACGATGAGGAATTGCAAGAACTTCGCGCTGAAGGACTTTCAATGCTTTATGTTGGGATAGAAAGCGGGAACGATATCGTGCTGAAAAAAGTCACAAAGGGCGCGACTTACAAGAGCATAGTCGAAGCGTGCAAGAAGGCAAAGCGCAACGGGTATTTGCTGTCATGCATGGTCATTCTCGGTCTTGGAGGCAAGACATACACAAAGGAGCACACTGTTGATACTGCGCGAATATTGAGCGAGACTGCCCCAGATTATGTTGGCGCGCTCACCCTGTACCTCGAAGACGGCGTGCGCGATGAATTCATGGACAAATTTGGCGAGCCATTCATTCCGCTTGACGACATCAATGTGCTAGATGAGATCGAAGGACTTGTTTCCGGGTTCGACCCTGCAACCCCTGTTGTGTTTCGTGCGAATCATGCGTCAAACGTTTACTCTCTGGGTGGAACGATCCCTGACGACAAAGAAAAGCTCATTTCGCTGATACAGGGCCTGCGATCTCGCCCTGAGATGCTCAAGCCCAAGTCACTCAGACGCTTCTGAGGCCACACCTCTCAACCCAATAACTGACAATTTCTGTTAAGGCGTCAAAGATCGAGTTCTACAACAGCGCGTTGAAACATCCGAATGCGCACCAGAAGCCTAGTTCTTTTTCATCGGTATGTCCGGCTGAACACCGCTTGTATGCAGAATTGCCATTGTAACAGGATTGATGAGCGTGGTGATCAGGTCCCTGTTGTCAAAATTCTGCACAACGACTATCATGCAGCCGCCTTCAGGACAGTCGTAAACCCCTCCGCCTGTTGCGCGGGACATGGCGCCGATCAAGATATTGTCACCTTGATGTGCTGCCAAGTATTCCTTGGTCACTTGATCAGAAAGACCGACTTCCATCACGGCTATCTGGTCAGCAGTATACGAATATCTCTCAACATGATCCTTTGGTTTTGTCGCAGTCGTAGAAACGATCTCGCCGTTTTCGATTGTTGAAGTTATCTCCTGCGAGCCGGGGAACGTCAACGTGTAACCAGTCTTGTAGTCTCCAGTCACCACGATTCCTTCTTGAGTTAACGATTTGGTTACGATGTGGGTGCCATCCTGAAAAACTACGTCCGTGTTGACCATCTGTCCCTTGTCAGTAAGGGCCTTTACTTCT
>DADA01000035.1 GCA_002494895.1 Nitrososphaera sp. UBA210 | reverse complement strand
CGGCAGGGGCAAGGGCAAGACCACAGCCGCACTTGGAATAGTGCTGCGTGCTGTGGGTCATGGCATGAAGGTGGGCATGATTCAATTCATCAAAGGCGAATGGTACTATGGAGAGTTGACAAGCTCAAAGAGGCTGGAGCCCGAGTTCGAAATGATAGCAGCAGGAAAGGGCTTTGTCGGGATAATCGACGATAGCCATCCGGTAGAGGACCATCAAAAAGCAGCCCAGGCGGCCATGGCTTTGGCAACGGAAAAGCTTTCCTCGGGCGCGTACGACATACTGATACTTGACGAGATCAATTATGCCGCCAAACTCAACCTGATTTCAGAGCAGGACATTCTCGCTCTGATTGCAGCCAAGCCTGCCAAGACGACCCTTGTTCTGACGGGAAACTACGCGCTTGAATCAGTGCTTGCAAGCGCAGATCTGGTGACAGAGATGAAGGAAATCAAGCACCCGTATCAGCAAGGGATAAAGGCAAAAAAGGGCGTTGACTTTTAGCGCTTTTCCCACTCCTATGCCCATTGTTTGATGCCGGTTCCTTTTGAGCCCTTGGTTATCGCTCCAATAATCAATAGACTGCGAGTCGAGGCATCATGAACAATATCAACACTTGCTGATCTCAGAAATTCCGACAGGTAATGTGCTTGCAGAGACAGAGCTATTGTTCTCGCCTATACATTCAACTATGTTCACCGGAGGCGTATTGCGCTCATAATATCTATCAAAAATAATAGTCAGCAAAAGTGTCCTCTCGGCATGGTTAGGACCCGCCCCTGTCAGCTCGTACGAGCTTTGTCTTGGCAACAGAATATTGAATTATCGCGCTCGGGTGATATTTCTGAAACTCTTGGAACAGCTTTGAATAATAGTTTGCAGTCACAGTCAGGTTTGCATTCGGATACTTTTCAAGCAGAGCCTTCACTGTATCCAGGTCTTTCGATATGGATGAAAGGCGAGCGACAACCTCTTGTGACGTGTCACTACCATCGTCAGCAACGGCGATAACCTTGAACTCCTTCTGAACCGTTTTGAACAGATGCTTTGCCACAACGGCGTAGGAGCCCGTATCGTTGAATATGATAGGATTCTCTTCATAGCTTCTTGTGTTCCATGTAGTTCCGAAATCGGCAGGATTTGTTTCAATGGGACAGAAAAGCAATGCACTATCCTGTGTTCCGTTCCATTCTTTGACAATCTTGCCAGTAAGGAGATCCTTAATCGTGACAAGTTCAGGCAAGACACAGCCACCTCCCGCGGTTTGGATGACGTCGAATTCCACAGCTTCTCCCACCTTGTAACTATCTCTCAAGCCTGAAATCTGTAGTCGAAGCAACGGAGTATAGTCAGCACTTTCTTGTCCACGATTCATGCTGTCCGAGAAAATAGGATACTCTGGAATCGGCAGGATGGCGAATAAGACAATCAGAGAAACCCCGACGACTATTCCTACCATGGCAGGGGATGCTGAGTCGGTATACACCTGTCAAGCTGAATCGTAGATCTGCTTTTTGTATCTTGTGCGTTCTTAACGCGGTACCCACCTTGGCTCTCTGTATTGACATCCCCTTTAGAGTATGGGGTCATAACAAATTGAACCACAAACAATCTCGGTATCTGGAAAAGTTCGAAAATTTGCTTAGTCAATATCACTTCTATCACGATGATAGAGTCCACATGAAGAGATTCCTGCAAGCACTCAAACTCAGAGGATGCGTCCCCTCTTAACTGCAAGAAGCAACCTTAAAGAACGCCTTTGTTGCGATTGTGTCATCAGCACCATGACAGATTCAGCTTTGACCATAAAGAGTCAGAAGAGTCGTACTGGCGGGGATGATACTTGAAGCATCTTATCCGGAAATGTCAGACGTGTGGAACCTATACTCTCAAGGAGAAATGTCCAAGGTGCAGCAGTGCCACGATTGACCCCCATCCTCCAAGATATTCTCCAGACGACAAGTACGCAAGGTACCGCATCGCTGACAGGTACGCGGACGAGTCGCGACAAGAATTATAAGGAAACTGAGCGAGTTTCACATGTCTGATGCATATCGCTATCGCAGGCGCTGGAGTGGCCGGAAGCTACCTTGGAAGCCTGCTCCAAAAACGCGGGCACAAGGTGGAAATCTTTGAAGCCTCAAAAAAGGAGCAGCACTGGCCTGTGTGCGCGTGGGGCGCATCAAGGCACATGCTAGAAAAGTTTTCAGACCGCGCCGGCCTAAGCTTTGCAAAGTACATCTTTCACGCCGGGACGAGGTTGCGGATGGAGTTGCCAGACAACAAAGAGGAGTATCTGGATCTTAGGGGCCTCGTAACCTATGACAAGCACAGATGGGAAAACGACCTGCTGGACGGCGTAAAGGTGAACTACGGCACCAAGTGCTGCAAAGACAGCTTTCCATTCGACGAGTATGACTATGTTCTTGATTGCACTGGCCTGCATCGCACTCTTCTTCCAAGATCCAAAGAAGACTTTTTGATACCTGCGTACGAGTATCTCCTGGAAAACGTCCATGGCATAGACGAATTCTATGTTATCGGATACAAGGGAGCAAAGGGATATTTCTGGTATTTTCCTCTGGACAACGGCCGTGGCTACATGGGAGCCGGTGATGTTGAAAAGAATTACTATGGAGTCAAGGAGTTTTTCAGCGAACATCCAGAAGCAAGAATCGTAAGAAAGATAGGACGTCCCATCAGGCTGGCGCCCCCGAAACACATGGAGCCTTTTTACGAAGGAAATGTAATAGGAGTAGGCGAATCCATAGGATGCGTGTTTCCAATGTTGGGCGAAGGCATAATTCCATCACTAATCTGCTGCGACATTTTTCTTGAAGTGCTTGATGGAGGCAGCAAGTTCGATTTCCGAAAGTATCGGAAGAAGGTTCTTGATAGGTTTGACTATTACGATGACGTATACAGGATCGTGAGACTAAAGATGGAGGGCAAGCTGAGCACGGTGAGGCACCTGAACCTGATGATGAGCATGTATCGCAACATGAAGAAAGAAGAGAAGCGCTTTGGCTTCGAAATCAGCTTTGAAAAGATGACGCGGCTGGTAAACGCTTTATAGATCAATTCTGCCTACTCACAATTCGAATGTCGATAGGTGGCAAGAGCCCGAGTTTATCAATGACCGAGATGACTGTCATGATGCTTCCTTCAGATGCGAACCCGATGGGCAACGTCTTTGGCGGCACCATCATGAAGTACGTCGACCTGATAGCCGGCCTGGTCGCAAAGAGGCATGCAAGGAACACGAATTGCGTTACCGCGAGCATTGACAGAATGACTTTCCTGAAACCCGTCTACATAGGAAATGCACTGATACTTTCGGCCCGCCTTAACTACGTTCGAAGGTCTTCAATGGAAGTCGAAGTTGCGATAGAATCAGAGAACCTGGACACCGGGACCAGAGTGCGTACGGGCACTGCATTTGTTACGATGGTCGGTCTAGACCGAGAGGGAAGGCCGACAGAGGTTCCGTCAATCAGCCTGGACTCTGAGGAAGACAAGCGACGCTTTAGTGAAGGCGAGCAAAGGATGCGTTCGCGCCTAAAGGAAGCTGGCAAGATCTGAAGATTGTCAGAGCTGACAGGATGACCTAGTTAGACGAAAACAATTCCGTCGGGTAGAAATTCACGAGTATTTTTTTTCAAGATCCATGTACTTTTTCAGATCTACGAAGCGATTAAAGTCCTTAAAGGTCACCATCATTTTTTTAGTGCGTCTTGTTGCACCTGTCTGCTTTAGCTCGGTAAGGACTTCACGCATTGCATAAGTAGCGCTGTAAAGCGCAGATAGTGGAAATACTGCGATTCGATAGCCAAGCTTCAGTAGCTCCTGGGCGGGAAGAGTTGGTGTCACGCCATCCTCTATCATGTTGGCTACCAGAGGTGCGTCTATCTCGTCCGCGACCTGCTTTAGTTCCTGAACTGTCATTGGGGCTTCTACGAATATGACGTCTGCGCCTGCTTTCTTGTACGCCTTTCCGCGCTCGATCGCCTCTTCAAGGCCCAGCGGCGCGCGGGCATCTGTCCTTGCCACAATGATAAAGTCCTTGCTTCTACGAGCTTCGAGGGCCGACCTGAGCTTGGGCATGTAATCGTCCTTTGAAATGACTTCCTTGCCAGCCATGTGTCCGCATCGCTTTGGCCAGATCTGATCTTCAAGAAAAATCCCCGAGGCGCCAAGATTCTCAAGATCCCTTACAAGACGCCAGACGTTCAGCGGGTTCCCGTATCCGGTGTCGGCGTCTACCAGGACGGGAGCTTTCACGGCTGAAATAATTCTTCTGGCATTCTCCAGCGTTTCGCCGGCATTGAGGAAACCGAAATCCGGCATTCCAAGAAGCGCAGCAGACGAACCATAACCTGTCTGAAACATTGCATCGAAACCCACCTGCTCGGCAATGCGCGCGCTAAGCGCGTCGAAAACTCCGGGTAATACGATGATTTTTTTCGTATCTTCAAGTCTCTCTCTCAGTGAAATCGTGTCTCGCCTCATGGATAAGGCATTGCAGCAAGCGTTTGTTATATTAGCTTTCTACGGCTGACTTTGGCGCAAATAGTGTTGCTAGAACGCGCAAGAACAAAGATTACTGTGGTTTATTAGCTTCCGGTTTCAATCGGTTTGATTTCATAGGTGTTGTCTGGCTGCTTGACAACATAAAGACGGCACATCCTGCATTCATAATGATTCACGGGAGGACTGTGCAGCACAGATCCGTTGAGCCAGACCATAATGGCGCCACAGTTGGGGCAGTTCATCATGTTTGATGGTAACTGGTCTTGATAGAGTTAATATTTCTTGTCATCTCGCGCTTACCTTGAATTTGAAATATGTCAGTAGGTGAGCGCTTTGCTTTTTAGTGTGCAAGCAGCAACTAGCGCTGTGATCTCTGACAGCCAAGGGGAAAGTCTCGTCCGCCTTGCCAGGCGGGCGGTTACAGAGTACCTGGCTGAATCAACAGTAACGGCCCCGGCAGGCGATTTCGACACCGAATCAGGGGTTTTTGTCACGCTGAACTACCGGACAGCCAAAAAGGAGGAGCATCTGCGGGGCTGCATCGGCTTTCCAGTTTCAGAGAAGAAATTAGACCAGACAGTCATAGAGGCAGCGATAGCTGCGGCAACAGAAGATCCGCGGTTTCCGCCCGTAGATCTGCAAGAGCTCAGAAACATCACCTTTGAGGTAAGCGTCTTGACTGCCCCAGAGGACATAAGATGCGAACCCTCTGATTACAGAAAAGCGATCAAGATCGGCAGAGACGGCCTGATTCTGAGGTGGAAAGGCGGCTCGGGGCTCTTGCTGCCCCAGGTTCCAGTCGAGCTAAACTGGGATATTGACGAATATCTGGCGCACATTTGTCACAAGGCAGGCGCACCTCCGGGGGCATTAATGGATCCCGGATCAAAATTGTACAAATTCCATGCGGTCGTGTTCAAGGAACTGGAGCCCGGGGGTTTGATAGTGAAGGTAGAGTCGTTGACGATATGATAAATAATCAGATGTTACAGAAATGCATGATTGGGCGCTGCCTATCTTGCTCCATACGGCGTGGGTCTGGGCCATGCCAGTCGGCTGGTCATGGTTGCCGATGAGCTTCAAAAGCATGGATTCGAAATCCGGTTTTCTTCCTTCGGCGAGGCCGCTAGCTACATTTCTATGAAGGGCTATCAGTGCGCCACCGTTGCCCCGATGGAATTTGCCTGGAGCGTAGAAGGCGGCTTTTCGGTCAAGCACAGCCTGGCGAACATCCCCCGTTGGTTCACGAATCTTTCGCGTCAGGTAAATCAAGAAGTCCGCAACATTTCATTGCACGACCCCGGTGTGGTGGTCTCGGATTCCCGGCTTTCACCGCTTATCGGAGCTAAACTCATGGGGACTCCCTCCATTGTAGTCCTAAACCAGATCAAGTTGCTTCTCTCGCCCCGCCTTCGGGAGCTT
>DADA01000019.1 GCA_002494895.1 Nitrososphaera sp. UBA210 | reverse complement strand
CGATCTTGTAAGGGAGGTCGTGTGACGAAAAGGGAAACTCGGATGGCGCCTCATGATTGCCACGCATCAGAACAACAGAGTCTGGATGAGCGTTCTTTAGCTGGCATACCGAATACAGGACGCCTAGGGAATCGCTTCCCCTGTCGACGTAATCTCCGAGGAATACGATCTTGTTTCCGGGTTTAGAGAGGAATCCTTCTGGTCTGATCGCCTGAAGTATGTGGTCGAGCGACTTTAGATCCCCGTGAAGATCGCTAATTATTGCAAGATTGTCCAGTTCGTGAATTTCCGCGAGGCCACCACTCACGGCTCCACCAGCCATCTTTCCTCTGCTTCTTTCGGCAAGCAGGCCATCGGTCGTCTGTTTGAAGACCTTTAGGAATCCGGACGCGTCGGGTGAGAGTTGGGAGCCGGTATCAGGCATAGTGATATGCAGCCTGGCAGGAGCTTTAATGCCTTGCCTCCTTTTTTTGAAAGTTACTTCAGGCCACGATTCTAGACTATTGGCTCCAGCTCTATGTGATTGCCATAGAGAACAAGCGCGAAGAGTGTTGATGATGGCGCGACAGGCTGCAGAAATAGCGTGTCGTTTATCATCAGTATTCTAAGGTGAACGTCTGAAAGCTCCGAGAGATATTGCAGGACCTCGGTCTGGGACCGACTGATCACGGCTATCGACAGATCTCCTTTTCGAGCAGCTGACATTAGTTCTTCCAGAATGCCTCCCAGGTTCACGCCTCTGTTCGATTTTTTCAACATGTCCGTTCCCATTATGTTGAGCAGGACCTTGCCGTGATACTTTTTTTTCATCTTTTCCACGGCGGCTGTTGCGGGCGCAAGTTTTTGCGAGGGCACTATCAGACTATCAGCCAGCCCGCTAACCTTCTTTGACCACAGTATCTTGAAGAGGTTTTTTCTTCCCGATGGAATTAACTTTTGCAGATAGCGCATTACGCCCAGTGGATCCAACCAGTCAAAGGGCTGAAAAAGCACAGGGTTCCCGCTTGAAACAAAGTTCGATACGATACCGCCAAGGAAGGCCATGGCAACCGAAGTATTTACGTGAGGATCGAGCTCGAGAAGGGCAAGTCCTTTTCTCGGGAAACCGCCGCCAAGGGCAGAGTCCAGCCTGTTGTAGCCGCTCCTGACCTTGTCAGCGGTCAGGATTTCGCTCCCAGACTTGATGGACCTCTTGTGCGAGGGACGCAATTCAAAGGTCTTGTATGGGGCGAAACTGCGGAACAGGCTGTTCTCCAGAGTGTATACGAAAGAGGGTCTATCAATTCTAACGCCACGCAGTTTCAACAGCGCAATTTCCCGGATCCTTGTGTTTTCATAGTGACTCTGTTTGAGTTCGACGATCCCGTCGACAAGAAAATCAAGCGTTGTGTCGTCAGGATTCTCGCTGATGAAAATGAGCTTTGCCCCTGCCCGCTCTCTCCAGGTCTGGAGAACCCTTTCGTTGTTCAGGCGGGCCTCTTTATCCATGAAAGACGCAATCGCATCCCAGCTATCGATAATGATTACCGGTGACTTTATGTCCATCAGTTGGTTGGTGATCCGCTCAAATAGAGACTCGGGTTCATCAAGCCTCCCGTCCTCAAATGTCGGGCGAATCACCTGAGCTGAAGAGCCTTTTCGCTCCAATGACCGCGGTGGCTGTTCGATAAACCTGCTTAGCCAGGGATAGTACTGGAACAGCTGCTTTGGTGAAATTCTAGTCGAAATGTAAAAAAAACTGTCCCTGCTTTCAAGTGCGCGCAGTATCGTCAAGGCAAGGGTGGTCTTGCCAGTGCCGGCGTGTCCTTTGATAAGTAGTGAATAAGTGTCATGCTGAATAAACCGCACAAGTGCAGGTGGCATTGAAACGATGTCGAAATTCGATCTGCCTCGTTCCGATTTCATTCCCACTTCTTTTGCCAAGCGCCAGTCTCCAGCCCGGGAAGAATTTCTTGCAGAAAAGCCAGTTCCTCCGAGTTGGGTACTGTTAAAGACTGTTCCTTATTAAATATTGAGTCCAGGTCAGATAATCTCATTTCCACTAACAATATAACGTGTATTGCGTGCTCAAATGGCGGGATTGCAATTCAGAGATGTCTGGCTAGAAATAAGAGCGTGTTCCGGTGGCGCAGTTGCCGACAGCAAGGCGATGATTTCTGAAGTGGAATCCGTGCCTGCGCTATCCGAAGTTCTCTCTGCAGCCGAAAAGGCGAATGCAGAAATGAAGCATTCAGGGATGTGGGACTATTCCAGGCGACTCTACGCGGACGAAATCGACCAAGTCAAGGAGGTCGTGACTTTTTCCAACAAAGTTGAAGACGCACGGTCAGTTGCGTATTCCGCAAACATAGTTTACAGGAACTCCTGCTATACCCTTACGCTTTTTTCAATGAAAATGCAAAGTCAGTAACGTATTTATTGTAATAAACTGGTCTTTTGCTTTGCGTATCGCTATGGTAATTAATGAGGAGTTGCTTGCGGCAAGGAAAAAAATCTCGGGCAAACGGCCGCGTTTCATACGTCAGGAGAGCTGGAGGTACGACAAACTTGCAGAGAACTGGCGAAAGCCCAAGGGAAAAGACAACAAAATGCGGAAGCAAACCTCAGGAATGCCGGCCTTAGTAAAGATCGGATATAGAGGGCCAAAAGCAGCCAGGGGACTTCATCCTTCCGGATATACTGACAACGTTATTTACAACGTAAACGAGCTGGCCGGGCTCGATCCAAAGAAAGACGCGGCCAGACTGGCGCATACAGTAGGCAGGAGAAAAAGACTTGAAATTATCGCAAAGGCAACTGAAAGGGGAATCAAGGTATTGAATTCGGGCAAGCTCTCACCCAAAAAGTCGGAAGAGAAAAAGGAAAAGGCTGCTTGATGGTAGTCAACATAAAGAAAAAACGCGAATTGGTCGCGAGGATTTTGGGGGTCGGTGCCAACAGAGTACGGTTTGAACCCGATAGGCTAGAGGATGTGGCAGACTCCATCACAAGGGAAAACATTCGATCGCTGGTTAATAGCGGGGCCATATGGACCACCAAACCTAGGGGAACGTCCAGAGGTAGGGCAGCTGAAAAGAGATCGGTGTGGAAGGTTCATGGCAAGGGACCGGGTTCAAAGAAAGGAAAAAGAACCGCAAGAGTTGGCAAGAAAGAAATCTATGTCATCAGAGTAAGGTCGATGCGGTACCATCTGAAGGTCCTGAAAGATAGAAAAGACATTCCAAATGACACTTACTGGCAGCTATACAAGAAGGTCAACGGTGGACAGGTGAGGTCACTTGCGCACCTACGCGACCTCGTAAAGGAAGCAAAAACTCGCTAAGTTCCGCGACAGACAGCCTGTGGTTCGCAAAGTCTTCCATGGCATCTCCGACGAAGAATAGACCTTCCTTTCCAAGTAGCCGTTTCTTTCTGTCCTTGCCAAACGCATAACCACCTATGCTTCCATCTGACATTACCACCCTGTGGCATGGTACAGTTATTGGATTGGGGTTCTTGTTTAGAATCCTGCCTATAGCCCTGGACGCCCCCGGATTACCCAGCGCTGCAGCAATGTCGCCGTATGTAGAGATCCTGCCTTCTGGAATGCGGAGGAGCATGGCATAAACATCGGTCGACCTGAGTTTTCTCGACATACGATATCAAAAGCGCTCAAGTATTTTAAACCTTGACAATTTCAAGTCCGGTTTTGTTAGCCATCTTCATCATCCTCTCCTTCTGGTTTCCAAGGCCTTTGCTATCGACAATTACTTTTGTGACAGGCTCTACGCTCCTGGATATCATCTGGTCCAACATTTCCGGGTCTATTGCTTCAAGATTGTGTTTCGATGCAACTGCTGCAAGACCAAGTTCTGATTCGAGCAATAGTTTGTTGAATTTTGTGGGATAGTGAGTGCCTCCAAGTGCAATGCCAACATTGTCGCAGCGGTCAAATCCTTCATCAAGTACCGAAAGAAGCACATTGCATATGGCCGAAGCGGCATTCTCATCTGACCATTCGGATTCAGACGAGCCAAGTTCGACAAAAAGGATTGGTTTTTTGAGCGATGTCGGACCATGATGGCTAGCCTCTATCGTGATGTCGTAACGCGGAACTCGGTCCTTAGCAGCTACCAGTGCTTGCAGGTACCGCTTTTGGAGACTTGGATAGGATATCGCTATCTCGCGAGGGTTGCCTCCGTACGGATTGTCCGCAAAGTTTCCAGTACAATGACACGTGAGTGTCGGGATCTTGCTGTCGGACTTGTGCTTTGATAGAAAAATGTATGCAGCTGCCTGCGGATACGCATCGTCAAGACGTTCCTGATGGAGAAGGTCATCTGGTGTGACATGGAGCTTTACGCGCTGGTATCGGGCGGAGAGGAATGTGCTCTCGCCGTCCCGTCTGCTTGCTTCAAATCCCATTCTATCCCGCAGGCATCGGACCATAGTACGGCCGGCAAGGTCCTGGCCTGAAGCCACGAGGATATAGTCTCCCAGCAATTGATCTTCCCTCGAGGGCTTGTAATTTTAGCATTTTTGTCGCTAAGTAAATTTATAAATTGCATGAGACCTTCGCATGGTTGAAAAGATGAGCGACAAGACCGAAGAATCCCACGATCAAGACGTGGGTCTTGAGGATCGAGATTCAGAACCCATAGAAAATGATCAAATTAATGACAATCAGCATACTGTCAAGATACCTGAGCAGGCCGGAACGTCTCTCGAACATGCTCAAGGGGCGTCTGCCGAAGTTGGTAGTCCTTCGGCACCTGTTCAAGCGATTCAGCAGGAACTTCCAGCAAGCGATTCAAAGTTCTTTGCAATCCGCACGACTGGCGGTCAGGAACGCGTCGTAGCAAGCCTGCTCCAGACAAGAGTGAATGCCAAAAAGCTGGGGATACGATCCATCATGGTGCTTGACAGCTTTAAGGGTTACATCATTGTCGAAGCTCCGGATTCCAACGTTGCGTATGAAGCGCTTTCCGGAATCAGGCACGTGCGCGGTCAGATAAGGGGCGACCTTCCGTTCAAGGATATCGAAGGCTATCTTGTGAAAAAGCCCGTCGTATCCGAACTGAACATCGAAGATACGGTAGAAGTGATAGCAGGGCCGTTCAAGGCGATGAAGGCCAAGATAACCAGGGTGGACTATGAAAAGCAGGAGGCAACTGTCGTGCTATTAGACTCGCCCTACCAGATACCAGTTACAGTTGATGCAAACTATTTGAAAAAAGTGGCGCACTAGGGCAGATCGTGCATCCAACTCAACGATTAAATAAAGATGACCGCCAAAATTCAGTGTCCGATCTTTTGGTGTTGTGATTGATCGTCGACCTTAACCTCAAAGGCAAGCATGCGTTGGTCATAGGTGGGGGCACGGAAGGCGTAAGAAAAGTAAAGGGCCTCCTGGGTCAGGATTGCAAGATCACCGTTATCACGAACAGGGCAAACCGCTTTCTCCTTGAACAATCCTCACTTGGCAGGATAAAGCTGGTAAAGGCAAAGCTCAAAAGTGCGGATATTCTCGATCGATATCCGGACGTATTTCTTGTTCTTGCGGCCACCAACGACCGCAAGCTCAATCGCCAGCTGGTGGAACGGGGCAGGGCAATGGATGCTTTTGTCTATGCCGCTGACGACCCATCGGTAAGCGATTTCTCGTATGCTTCAATAATCAATATGGAAGGCGTCATGCAGGTTGCCATTTCGACATCAGGCAAGAGCCCCATAATGGCGCGCAAAGTGCGCATCAGGGCAGAAAGGGTCCTGCGGCGAATAATCAAAAAAGCAGACATTGAGAATGCAAGACTGCAAGAGTTTGCCAGACAGGCCGCAAGACCCAGGATAGGTACCGTTGGAGAGCGAAAGGAGTTTCTCTATTCGCTTGTAAAGGACGATAGAATTCAGAACCTTATTAAGGCAGACAGGATTGAAGATGCTAAACGCGCAACCCTGGAGCTGTTGCAGAAATGGGAGAGAAAAACCAAGTGACCACAGTGACAGGCGAAGCTGCAGGGAGGAAAAGGTTGTCATCAAGTGTTCCGCTGCAAATAATCAATGCCAGGGTAACGTATCGAAACGCGCCAATTCACGTGCTTGAAAAGTTTACATTCAAAGATGTTGACGCTGCCCACAAGGGCTTTCTCAGGTCGGGGTTCGATGAATGTGTTATACTGCAGACCTGCAACAGGGTTGAAGTTTACGCCGCTTCCAAAGAACCAGACAGGGAGAAGCTGGTCAGGGAATGGGCGTCGTTTGCAGGGATTTCCCATACAGACTTTGAAGCAGCAGAGATCGACGGTGGCGAGGACGCCGTAAAGCATCTCATGAAACTTGCGTCCGGGCTTGACTCCCTTGTCGTTGGCGAGGATCAGATACTTGGTCAGGTAAGGCGAGCCTTTGAATTTTCAAAATCAAGCCGTTATGCCGGCAACGGGCTGGCTGTGGTATTTGACAGGGCACTCAAGGTGGGAAGCAGGGTAAGAACAGCTACCGGAGTGAACAGGGGAAACGTATCGATCGCATCCGTATCAGTCGCCCTGGCCGAAGAGTACCTAGACGATCTCAAGGGCAGGAAAGTCATGCTGATTGGAACAGGCGAAGCTGCAAGCCTGGTGGCCAAGGTCCTAAAGAGAAAGGGAGTTGAATTTATCGTTACAAGCCGAGTGCCAGAGAGGGCAAAGTCATTTGCCGACAAAGTTGCTGGCAACCCCGTCCCATTCGACGACGCGCTTGAAATGCTGCGAACTGTTGACATTGTTTTTACAGCCACAAAGGCCCCTTATCGCCTGATCACGCATGAAAGGATAGAAAACGCAATGGAGGGCAGACAGCAGGGGATGATGATCTTTGATCTCTCCAACCCGAGGACGGTTGATGAAAAAGTCACATCCATCCATGGCGTCAAGTTGGTCAATATGGACCAGATAGCAGAACTGGTTGGAAAGAACATGAAGTCCCGGATCAAAGAAGTGCGTTCCGCAGAGAAGCTGATAGAGAACGAAATGAAGTCTGTAGACACGATGATGAAGAGAATGAAGGGCGAACCTGTGGTGGTGTCGGTATTCAAGACCGTCGATACGATCAGAGAGCGTGAACTGAAGAAGGCACTCTCGATGCTTGGCAAGAAGGTCGGCTCGGATGAGGCAAGGATAGTCGAACAGCTCTCATACGCCATAGTTGAAGGCATACTTTCAGCACCAATGAACAATCTCAGGAAGGAGATTGAAACAGGTCAGAGCGAAGAGCTGATCAAGATAGTGGCAAAGTTGTTCAGGTATGAAGACAGGCAGACGGAGCAGAACCGGTAACTCTTTTCCCGACGTCAGGCTGAGGCGCCTGAGAACTACTTCCGCGATTCGTGACTTGATGCAGGAAACGCGCCTTTCTCCCAGGGATCTCATCGCCCCGATATTCGTACAGGAAGGGTCGAAAAAACCTGCAAACATCAGGTCTATGCCTGATGTCCAGAGGCTGCCGCTGACAAAGGTTGTCCGAGAAGTCGAAGAGACCTTGGACCTTGGTATCCGCGCGATAATACTGTTTGGCCTGCCATCGCACAAAGATGCGAATGCCACTGTGGCATTTGACAGTGACGGGATAGTCCAGAGATCAATCCGGCTGGTGCGCGAACATTTTGGAGAAAAAATTGCAGTGATCACTGATGTCTGCCTCTGCCAATATACCTCACACGGGCACTGCGGACTTGTCGTGGACAGGAAAATAGACAACGACAGCAGTATCGAAGCGCTGGCCAGAGTAGCAGTCAGCCATGCAAGGGCAGGCGCGGACATTGTTGCTCCATCCGCGATGATGGATGGCCAGGTTCAGGCGATACGCAGAGCCCTGGACACCGAGGGTCTTTCTGACACTGCGATCATGGGCTATTCTGCAAAACAGGCATCGCCGCTTTACGCGCCTTTCAGGGACGCGGCTCATTCCGCCCCTGAATTTGGCGATAGGCGGACGTACCAGATGCCTTTCTCAAATGCAAGAGAAGCGATGCGCGAGGTTCAGTCTGACATTTCAGAAGGTGCCGACATTGTAATGATAAAACCCGCAATTCCTTACCTTGACCTGATCTACCAGACCAGACAATCAACCAACCTGCCAATATGCGCCTACAGCGTCTCTGGAGAATACGCGCTGATAAAGGCGGCCGCACTAAATGGCTGGGCGGACGAAAATGCGGTGATGACCGAATTCCTGACTTCGATAAAAAGGGCAGGGGCAGACATGATAATAACGTATCAGGCAAAGAAAATGGCAAAAGTACTGTCGAGTGGTCGTTAGGATATTCGCACATTTTTATTATTGCAGACTTCATAGGTAACGCTGATGTTCGCGTCTGACAGCGGCTCCGAGCGCGCCTCAAGCATTGAGGATTACCAGAATACCTGCGCCGAATTCATTACCGATATCAGCAAAGACTACATGGACTGGGTGGACCGCTACCAGTTGGGCGAGCAGGAAACATTCAGAAGGAAATCGATCATAAGCAACATTGTCAAGACGACAAACCAATGGATAGCGAGTTATGGCACGACGATCAAAAAAGTGGACATTGTGATGAATGATGGCGTGAACAAGATGGCCGAGAATACCGCGGGTTATCCGTTTGGGTTTGACGTGCTTGTAAATGGGACAAACCGGTACGCCAGACATCCGGTCGGTGAAATACGAATGAACGTCAAAGCAGCGCCAAGACCTGGCAGGATGGCAAGGATAGGCAATTATCACAAAGACCAGTTGCTCCTTATCAATGCCAGCTCGCCGGTAGAATATTTCGTCAGCAGGGAGAGCATGAAAGGTGCGGATATTCTTGACGACTATATCATAATAAATGCGGCAAGCGCAAAGAAAAGCGATCTCATTTCAGTGACCACAGTGGTGGAGGAAGTTGAAGGAGATCATGTCGCCGAAAGCAGAGGATATTCTACAATAATTCTTTTGGTCTAGGCCGCCTACAATTTAAATAACGTTTCAGCATCGTAAAAAACGGCCGCGACGGTCGTCCAGTTTGGTCTAGGACATCAGATTGCCAATCTGGTAACCCGGGTTCAAATCCCGGCCGTCGCACCTTTATGAAAATTATTGCGAACTGAATTATCGCGAACTGCTCTTGTTCTGCGCCATTGACATGCTTCAGGCGCTTCCGCCGCAGGCACAAAGTCCGAACTCATCGATTCGCTTCTCGCATGTAGGGCAGCGTTCTCCATACTCCACTTCCCATGCGTGTTTGCCGTACATTTTATAGTGGGAATCTATCTCAGGAGGGACTCCCTGGTCGTCTGACGAAAGAGATCGTTTGCTGGCGCGCTTTTCTGGCAACGCAGAGTTTTGTGTTTCGCCCACAGCCAGTTTTCTGCCTCCTCGCTTTGCGTTTGCCTTGATTATTTCGAGTGCTCGTTCAGCTGCGTCTCTGCGTGGAAGTTGAATCATAAAGATGTTCTGCGAGTTAGTGTATACCTGGGAATCAGGTGAGATCGCCAGAAGGGCGGTTTCGGCCAGTTTCTCAAAGAATTCCATCATGTCGTTGGCATAGAGCAGATAGTTGCGGTCAAGTTTGGTGCCTTTGAATTCTATGCACACATCTACAAAGACATCCTGG
>DADA01000054.1 GCA_002494895.1 Nitrososphaera sp. UBA210 | reverse complement strand
GGCAACCTGCCCGTCGATGGTCACCGCGTAGGGCCCTTCCAGTACTCTTCCGATTGAAATTTCGGTAATGCCTGCGGTCCCGTTTTCTCCGTCTGCTGTGAAGCTAATGCTCTTGCTGTCTTCGTCCAGTTCAAATTCACTGATAGTCGACGAGCTGTTCAGGTCAAGTGTGATCGTTTCGCCTGCTACCGTAACGGACTGCACAGAGGGTGTCAGCTCGATCTCGTCTTCTTCTGGTAGAGTATAGTTGATCAGTTTTAGCTCTGCGTCCTGGATAAGTCCTATTCCCGGCGCGTGGTACTTGAATTCTGTCACCCCTGGCTCAATAGGAGTGGTTTCCTCCACCTTCAATACATTGTCAAAAGTGCCTGCAAGAGTTATCACGACTTCGTCCAGGCTTATGATTTCAGCCCTGTCTTCGGCAATGTCTGGCGCGATTTCCTGGTAGTACTTGAAACCTACTTCGGGATCGCTGGGAATTATTATCCCGGGCCTTGCGTCAGCTACTCCAGCCAGCCAGGCACCCTCGTGGCCCGTGACCACGCCATCTTCATAGAAATCGACCTCCTCGCCAAAGTAAAAGATGTCGTTCGCTGGCTCGCATATCGCAAAATAGTTCCTGGATATCTCGATCAGCTCTCCGTCTTCCGTCTCCCTCTCTTCCACAACTCTGGTTTCAACTCCGTCTACCACCTTTGTCTCGTCAAGAACCGTGAGCACTAGCTGGACAGTCGCACCTTCATCCTGGCCTTCCAGGACTAGCTGGTATCCCGGCTCCAAAAAAAAGTAGGTGTTGGACCCGGTTGAAGAAAAGTCGCAGGCCTCCAGGTCAAATGTGTCCTGAAATCCGCCGCCCGGCTGTTCGCAAGACACCTGTCCCCGGATCTCGCCGCCGGCATTGGTCTCTGTGTGAATGTTAATGTACATCATGCCATCAAGCAGGGCAGTCGCCTGATCCGCGGTCAGGACAGCGGATCCGTTCATCGGTGAATTCAGTCCAGAGATCTCTCCAATGTCCACCAGAACGCCAGCGTTAGAGCCTCCAAGCGCGGGCCCATGAAAGTGGGCCATAGTGGCGGGGCCTGACAGTCCGGAAAATGATATTGACCATGCAAGCTCGTTGCTGGTCGAATTAAATGTCATCGCTGCAGATCCCGTTCCGTCAGTGCTGACAGAAGGTACCTCCTGGGAGCCGTCCAGAGTCGCTACAGAACATGTGTAATCTGCTGCATATGCTGGTGTCACAGCGTTTGAAATAATTCCTGTTAGAAAAACCGACCCTACAAATATCGATAGTATCTTGAAGTGCATCAATAGTGAGTTGCGCTTTTTGCTAATAAGGATTTATTTCGTAGCAAGATAACTAGATTTCTTTCAGATCAAAAGGGATTTCGTACTGCGACATGAAAGGGGTGAATGTGTATATAGTATTTCAGCTAAATGCATATCGTTGATGTCTGGATTTCAGAGTGTTGCCAACAAGAAGGATCTGAAAGAGGGTGCCCTTTTGCGCGTTGATGTTAATGGAACTCCAATTGTCTTAGCCACGGTCGGAGGCAAGGTCTATGCAATGGATGCTGTCTGCTCGCACGAAGGCGGCCCATTAGAAGAGGGAACCATTGAGGGCTACTGCCTTACATGCCCCTGGCACCAGGCAATTTTTGATGTCAGGACCGCCAAAGTTTCTCCCGAGACAGGATGGGCCACTGATCTGCACTCTTTTGCAGTTAATGTCGATGAAAGTACGGGCGATGTCTCGGTGAACCTGAAATCAACATCTGGCGAAGAGGTTGAAACGCAAACTGCTCCGGAACAACAGCCGGCGGCTACTCTGACCCTGGCGAAAAAGGAAAAGCTGGAAGGAACCGATATCATGACATTTCGATTTGCAAAAAAAGAATACCCGGATTACAGGCCAGGACAGTTCGCGTTCTTTCCACTCGACAATGTGAAAGATGTAAAAGGGCCGGTCAGGCATTTTTCGCTGGCATCTTCTCCTACTGAGGATGAGCTGATAATCAGCACCAGAATAAGGGATACGGCATACAAGCAGGCGCTTTCTTTGCTGGCGCCTGGAGCGCAAGTCAAAGTATCAAAGCCTCAGGGGAATTTCACGTTGCATGATGACCGCAGGCCGGCGGTGCTTCTCTCTGGGGGAATAGGAGTTACACCTTTTAGGAGCATGATAAAGTACGCGACAGACAAGCGGCTTTCGACAAGAATAGTGATGTTTGATTCGAACAGGAACGCGCAGAACATTCTTTACAAGAACGAATTTGACAGCTGGGCTCGCGAAAACAAGAACCTGAAGGTTGTATATACAATTACGGACGATGAACCGAAAAAGGCTGACTGGGCAGGGGAACGCGGCAGAATCGACAAAGAGATGGTCACTAGACATCTAACCAGTGAAGATCGCTCATCTGCAACGTTCTATATTTGCGGCCCGCCGGGGATGCTGGAGGCGATGCAGAAGCTTCTTCGAACAGAGTTACAGATCCCGCAAGAAAGGGTAAAAGTCGAAGAATTCACAGGATACTAGCTGCAAAATAGAAGACTAAACCCGTGCTTCAAGGAAAAGCATTTTTCAACACTGCGCAGATTCTTCGGGCACTGACCTCGTCCTGTTTCTCAGCCGATTCCTCATCATGCGGAAGGTCACGATTTTGCTAACCTGATCTCGCGTTGTGAAGGGTCATTGTATGCCCTTAGAAACACCAAGCCTTTCTCGGTGGTTCTGTATGTTTGCGATTTATTGTTGTATTCAAGAAGCCCATTTTCCGTCAGGATCGCAAGATACTCCTTTAGCTGTGCAAAGCTTACGAATGCGCTATACATTGCCCTAGTTCTCGTAACGCTATCACTGGCTGCCTGCAAGATCTGCGCCGCAACATCAGTTCGGCTTCTGTGAGTCATGCCATCAAAAAACCACATTTTGCTAATTAGCTTTATGGTGGTATTTTCCACAACAATTCAGCATCCAGGCATTACTTTGTTGTGAAAGCCTTTCCGCTTCTAAACGCTATAGTCCTTGCCGATGACCTGTCCCTTGCCCCGCGGCGGTTAGCTTCTGCATTTTGCGAAGTGCCGCTCTCGTCCACTAGTTCCACGTGGACGTCCCTGAACCGGGACTTTATCGCCCTTGCGATCTGCCTTGCCATCCCGATGTCGCCGTCTCCTATTTTCACAACCTTTTTTCTTGATGCGATGCCGCCAAGCAACGCGGACACATGCTCGATTGCATCATGCGGCGAAGATTCCACCGTGCTTGCTATCTCTTGCTGGAGGTAGATGACAGAAATCCCTATCCTGCTGCCGGGGTCGATCCCGACCAGCAGCTGGTCGTCGGCCTGCGGGCCGGCTATGCTCCGCAATATCTTTGCCTTTGCTACTGCCGGGTACTTTTCAAGGTCGGTGTCCAGCATGACTGCCACCTTCCTGTTGACTATTCCTGCTTCGTCCCTCGTGGTGATAATGACCTTGGCGTTTGACAGGGCTGCCTCTTCAGGTGAAATAGAGTCAAATTGCATGTCCATCAGCTTCAAAGCGCTGATGATGTTATAGTAAGGTCTGCCACGGACGGTTGCAACCGCGACTTTGCGGTTCTGAACGAGCTCCTCGGTCAGGGGCTTTCCATCGACAGGTACAACTGGTGAAAAATCGCTTTTAAAGCTTTTGCTAGTTTGCGGGCTTGCTACTTGCCGG
>DADA01000023.1 GCA_002494895.1 Nitrososphaera sp. UBA210 | reverse complement strand
CACCTTGCCGGCCTTTGTAAGCGATCCGTGTGTTGGCATTAGTTCTCTTTCAAAGTTTATGCTTCAGTTTATTTATTTGTATGCATAATCAACGGATTCAAATCTGCACGATTTGTGGCAAGTATTGCCTCCATTCCTTGCTCAAAGGGCAGCGATCTCCTAGATTATACTACTTTAAATGTATAGCATGTAGATCACTTACTGTTTATCACTATCATGACGATGATGCATCTTGACTACAAGAGAGAAGTCCTTGCGCTGAAGAAAGAGAGAAACGCCGTTATTTTGGCGCATAATTACCAGCTGCCAGAAGTGCAAGACGTGGCCGACTTTATAGGTGACTCTCTGGCACTTTCAAAAAATGCAGCGACGACTGAAGCTGACACCATAGTATTTTGCGGCGTCCACTTTATGGCGGAAACCGCATCGATAATCTGCCCTGACAAGAAGGTGTTGATACCTGATCTGGAAGCCGGCTGTTCGCTTGCTTCGACTATAAACGCTGGCGAATTGCAGGCATGGAAGGCGGAGCACCCAGACGCGGTGGTGGTCAGCTATGTCAATACCACTGCCGATGTAAAGGCGCTCTCTGACTATTGCTGTACATCCTCCAACGCGATAAAAGTAGTAAACAGCATCCCAAAGGACAGAGAGGTGCTGTTCCTGCCAGACCTGTTCCTGGGGTCCTACGTCGCAGAGATAACAAAGAGAAAAAACATGTACATATGGCCTGGCGAATGCCACGTCCATGCCGGCATCAAGGCAGAGGACATCAACAAGATGCTTGCAACGTTCAAGAACGCAGACTTTCTCGTGCACCCGGAGTGCAGCTGCACATCCTCGACCATGTACCACATGGCAAAGGGCGACTTGGTAAAGACGGGTCACATTCTATCGACAGAGGGCATGATGAAGCATGCAAGATCTTCTGGCGCCGAACAATTCGTCGTTGCCACCGAAACAGGCATACTGTACAGAATGAAGAAGGAAAACCCTGAGAAAGAGTTCATACCGATCAAGGACGATGCGGTCTGCAAGTACATGAAAAAGATAGATCTGGAAAAAGTGCACAACTCACTTGCGCGCAATGTCTACGAAGTAAAGGTACCAAAGCGCACTGCTGACAGGGCAAGGATCGCCATCGATCGCATGCTGTCAATTTCTTAATGATCTCGCGTGATTTCTAGGCTGAAATCTACCGCTCTTGGCGAGTGGGTAAGGCTGCCAAGCGAAATAAAGTCGGGTCTTGTGCTGACGTAGTTCCTGATATTTTCAGAGTTCACCCCGCCGGATATCTCTATCTTTACATTTTTGCGCAGCCCCAATTTTTCCAGAGTCCTAATCGCGCTTTTTGCCCGGGCGGGTGTAAAATTGTCAAGCATCACGATGTCGGCTCCGGCGGTGGCCGCTCCGATCGCTTCCTTCCTGTTTCTTACTTCGCACTCTATTCGCAGACCGTTTTTTCTTGCTGCTTTGACGCACTTTTCGGCCGGACCTGCCAAGGCGATATGGTTGTCCTTTATCAGAATCATGTCATCAAGTCGCATCCTGTGCGCGCCTCCTCCACCCAGCACAACTGCCTTCTTGTCAAAGTATCGAAGACCTGGAGCCGTCTTGCGTGTTGCAAGTATCTTTACTCCCTTTGCCATGTTGACAAGACGCTTGGTCTCTGTCGAGATGCCACTCATCCTCATCATCAGGTTCAGGGCCGTTCGCTCTGCCTTCAAGATGCCCCGGCCGCCGCCGGATATCTTCATGACGACCTTGCCCTTTTTGATGGTCGTACCATCACTGACCAAAAGTCTTGCCGAACAACCGCACAGGTCAAAAACCAGAGCCGCCTCTTCCAGACCGGATACTACCGCGGGAGTGGCTGACTTGCAGACTATTTCTGCCGTAGCTCGAGCGCTTGCTGGGATAACGTTTTCACTTGTAACGTCGCCTGAACCGACATCCTCTTGCAAGAAACTCTCGAGCATCTGTCGAACTTGTAGAGTCGTTTGCAGGTCCTGCTTCAACTAGGTTACCTTTAGTGCGTATTTGTTTGGGGCCGTGATGTCCAGTGTCTTGGCCACCAAAGATCTGGCAGGGTCGAAAACCAGGATAATGCCAGACCAGTCAGGGCTCAGATCGGTTGACTTGCAGTTCGGACACACCTTTCCCATCGTTATTGTCTTGCACTTGCGGCAAGCCTTCTCCTTTGCCAACTATTGCTTTGCGCCTCCCTTTTTCTCCTTGGGAGCTGCCTGCGCCGCCTGCTGTGCACCCGATTTAGCCTTCTTGATCTCTTCCGCAATCCATTCCACTGCCCCCAGGAATGGCTGCCTGCACGTAATGCCTATCTTGCCCATTCCCGCCCCTTTTCCAAG
Source organism: Nitrososphaera sp. UBA210 (assembly GCA_002494895.1). Lineage (GTDB taxonomy): Archaea > Thermoproteota > Nitrososphaeria > Nitrososphaerales > Nitrososphaeraceae > Nitrososphaera. Next base: position 52,678 of record DADA01000023.1, on the reverse strand, counting down.
GCTCACCGCCGTGATTCTGGCTCTAAGCTTGGAACCTATCTTTAGGGACCTTGCCGTCTGGTTGGCGACGATGACACCCTGCTTGACGTCGCTTTTCAAATAGTCGTCGGTTATTTGCGATAGGTGGAGGAGCGCGTCCGTCGGGCCTATCCTTACAAACGCGCCAAAGTCCGTAATCTCGACAACCTCTCCTTCCACTATCTCTTGCAGCTTGGGATAGAATGTGAGCGCCTTGAATGTGACCTTGTGGTAGGTTGCCCCGTCGCCAGCGACAAGTTTGCCTACAGAGCTCGTGTCCGCGTCAGTAATCATTATCACATAGCCGACGTCAGGGCTGATCATGCTCTCGTATTTTTCCTTCAGTATCTGGATGGCGGCATCTTTCAGGGAATGGGTCAGCCGATTTGGTGGAATTCTGACAACGTCGCTCATGTGCACTATGGCGAACATAATGCTTAACACGCACTCTTCATGGAGGGGTCATTATGAACTTTTGCTTTATAAGCACCATCACGATCGACGATGGCTTTGCCGAAACAGCCGGCCGGTTGAGTACCTGCCTTGATGGCCTTCTTGTGAGTATTTTTGTCACTCTGTACGATCTCCCCAAGCGCCGAGTAAGCATTATAGATATAGACTCCCGTGATCTGATCACTATCATCAATGTCTGATGCAGTTGCTTTTTTGAAGAAGTAGGAAGCAACGATCGCGCTTCCAACAATACCCGAAATCCCCGCAATTACTCGAATGGGCTCTGTTTGCAGTTTCTCTGGAATCTCCGACAACACTCCGAGAACTGCCAAGGATGCAACACTGGCAATGGCAGCGATCATCCCAAACAATGGATAGGTTCTGTTAATGTAATATCGCCGCGACAGATTCTTGTACATTTTCTCCAGCTCGTCGAACATTCCTGCTCGAATAGACGAGAAGCTCAATTTAATATGTAGCTCTCCTCCGGAAAAAATCTAAGTCATAAGAATTAATGCAATTCACTGGAGGAATGTGCCCATTCCCTAACCCACGGCGAAAGTTTTCAAGCTGCTGAGTTACTTAACTAAGGATTGGTTTGAGGCAATTTTGAGACACCGAAAAACTTAGATGTTCTGATGAGCTATAGAGGGAATCATAGCAAGTGCTGATGGCAAATATAGTTAATTGCCCAATACCGCCTTATTAGCTTGTACAAATTCACTAGAGCGCGTTGTGAAAGATGCAAAATATATATAAAACATAACAGCGTTATAACCAGCGTATGACGGCAAAGGAAGACCTTAACATGGATTATAGCAGATATGACTTTAAGGACCCTACTGAGGTCTATGTTTACCTCAGCAAGAAGGGCCTCTCAAGGGGTACGGTTGAAGAGATAAGCAGGATGAAAGGCGAGCCTGACTGGATGAGGGAGTTTAGGCTGCGATCGTACGAGGTCTTTATGAGCAAGCCAATGCCAAACTGGGGAGGCGACCTGTCCAAGATCGACTTCCAGAACATCTACTATTATGCCAAGGCGTCGGAAAAGACCAGCAAGAACTGGGAAGACGTTCCTGAGTCTGTAAGGAATACGTTCGAAAAGCTAGGCATTCCGGAGGCAGAGCGCAAGTTCCTTGCAGGGGTAGGCGCCCAGTACGAATCTGAAACCGTTTATCATAATTTAAGGGAAGACCTGCAAAAGCAGGGCGTAATTTTCTCCGACACCGATACGGCAGTCAAGGAATACCCGGAGATTGTAAAGAAGCACTTTGGTAAGGTCATTCCGCCGGAAGACAACAAGTTTGCCGCGCTCAACAGCGCAGTATGGTCTGGCGGTTCGTTCATTTACATCCCGCCGGGAGTCAAGGTAGACCTTCCGTTGCAGGCGTACTTTAGGATAAACGCCGAGAACATTGGTCAGTTTGAAAGGACGCTAATCATCGCCGATGAGGGTGCTGAGGTTCACTACATTGAGGGATGCACTGCTCCGGTCTACAGCACGGAATCACTTCATTCTGCAGTGGTGGAGCTGATCGCAAGGAAGGGCGCCAAGATAAGGTACACCACGATTCAGAACTGGAGTAAGGACGTTTACAACTTGGTAACAAAGAGGGCGTACGCGTATGAAGGTGCGACCGTAGAGTGGATTGACGGCAACATTGGCAGCAAGTTAACAATGAAGTATCCTGGAGTCTACATGCTTGGCAAGGGGGCTCATGCCGAAGTGGTATCGGTTGCCTTTGCAGGAGCAGGTATGCATCAGGACGCGGGAGCAAAGGCTGTTCACCTTGCGCCAAACACAACTTCAAGGATTACAAGCAAGTCCGTCAGCAAGGACTCTGGAAGGACCACTTACCGCGGCCTACTGCATGTTGCAAAGGGCGCGACAGGAGTAAAGTCCAACGTGAGATGCGATGCATTGCTGCTGGACGAAAAGTCAAGGACCGATACATATCCATACATAGAGGTCAACGAGGATGACGCCACTATTACGCACGAAGCGACGGTGGGCAAGATAGGAGAAGACCAGATATTCTACCTGATGAGCAGGGGATTCTCAGAGTCTGATGCACTGTCGCTTATCGTTGGTGGATTTATGGATCCGTTCACAAAAGAACTGCCGATGGAATATGCTGTAGAGCTTACCCGACTGATAAAGCTCGAAATGGAAGGCTCTGTCGGCTAGGCCTACTGAACCCGTTGGTGATTTCTTCATGACTGTCAATCTGTCATCCGTCAGTGAAGAGTACGTAGAGTCGCTGGCGGCTAGCGAGCCCGCTTGGTTTGGTTCAATGCGCAAGAAGGCTTTTTCACAATATCAATCACTTCCTGCCGAAGTGTCGCCGCTATACAGCAAGTATTCTGACGTCAACAAGATAAAGCCGGAAGGTGTCCACTTTTCAGGTGCGGAGCCACGACAACCAGCTATCAGCAAAGAGCTGGCTGACAGGCTCAAGGAACTGGAGCAGGGGACGGGGATACTTCAGGTAGGTCAAACCAGCAAGATCTTTATTCGCGACGACCTTTCGAAAAAAGGCGTTATCGTTTCGTCGATAAAAGACGCGCTGGGGAGTCACGAGGATCTGCTGAAATCCCGCATGGAGACAAACCCGCTAAACTATCTTGAAGACAAGTTCATCGCGCTAGAGGCCTCCACTTCTCAGTCCGGGGCGTTCATCTATATTCCGAGAAACGTTGTTCTTGAAGATCCCATAAGGATCGTCACATCACTTGCCGATGACGGCTCTTCAATGGCGTCAAGGAACATTGTATTTGCGGACGTCGGCTCAAAGTCTACGGTCGTTCAAGAAGTATATGCTCCAGGCTCGTCTGGAAAACAGGATATCCAGCAGGGCTACTTTGAGCTGGTGGAGACCCATGTTAACCCCAACGCGCATCTTGAAATGGTAACCCTGCAGGCGATGGCAACTGACACGATCGACGTGTCAAACCGGAAAGCCTTTGTTGAAAGGGACGGCAAGATGTCATGGTATATCGGGATGTTTGGTTCGCTTCTCTCTCGGTACAAGACAGACAGCATAATGAAGGGATCCGGCGCATCGGCAGAAGATGTCGAAATAATATTCGGGGCTTCTACCCAGTCATTTGACGTGACTTCAAACCTGATTCATCTTGGCCAGTATTCAAGGGGACGCGTCCTCGTCAAATCCGTCCTGAAGGACACGGCAAAGTCGCTGTTCAAGGGCATGATCAAAATAGGAAAGGACGGCAAGGGCACCGAATCGTATCTTGCGAGTCACGCGATACTGCTTGACAGGGGCGCGAAATCGGATTCGATTCCAGGCCTTGAAATAGAAACTAACGAAGTCAGGGCGACTCACGCTGCTTCAGTGGCCCAGATGGACGAAAACCAGATTTTTTACCTACTGACAAGAGGGCTCAGCAGAGAAGGAGCCAAGAGGGAGATAGTTGCAGGATTTCTCGAGCCCCTTTCAAGAAAAATGGGTCCGACCATAAGGGCATGGGTCAATTACCTTATCGAGAACAAGTGGCAGGGCAAGCCTCTCATGCTGAGGACCGACGAGGCCATGGAACAGATCCTCGAAGTAGAAAAATCGCGCTACAGAGAAAGTCAGGACATTTTCGAGAAGCACTACAAGTACAGGTGATCTGAATGGAGGATTGGATTAGGGTCTGTGATGCAAAGTCGTTAAAGGACGGCGACATGCTCGACTTTGACCACGGTGACAGCAAGGTGATGCTTGCAAAGGCAGGTGGAAGGGTTTTTGCTACTGACAGGATATGCACCCATGCCTATGCCGACCTGACAACAGGTATCCTGAACGAGCAGGAGCAGACGGTGACCTGCCCGCTACATTTATCCACTTTCAAACTCGACACAGGGATACCACAGAACCTGCCTGCTGAGGAACCGCTGAAAATTTACAAGGTTAAAATACAGGAAAACGGCATTTATATACAACTGGGCTAGCGACATGATGCAAAAGCACGGCGCACTGGACGTGGACAAGATCAGGGAGGATTTTCCTATACTAAAGCGCAAGCTGGACGGGGGCAAAGCCCTTATCTATCTTGACAATGCGGCGACGACTCAAAAGCCCCTTTCAGTTATCAACGCGATCCACGACTATTACATGAATTACAATTCGAATATTCATCGAGCCGTGCATCAGCTGGCAGAGGAGGCAACGCTTGCCTTTGAAAAGACAAGGGAAAAGGTTGCCAAATTCGTTAACGCCCGCTCTGTCGAGGAGATAGTCTTTACCCGGAACGCTACGGAGGCTATAAACCTTGTAGCCTACTCTTGGGGAAGAGCAAACGTCAGCAGGGACGACAAGATAGTCATCAGCGAGATAGAACACCACAGCAACATCGTGCCATGGCAGATCCTTGCCGGCGAAAAGGGTGCAAAGCTGGAGTACATCGGAGTTGACGACGACGGTTACCTGAAAATGAAGGAATACAGGACTCACCTTGACAGCAACAAGGTCAAACTTGTTTCAGTGTCACATATGTCAAACGTACTTGGCACCATAATTCCGGTTGAGGAGATTATCAGGATGTCGCACGAAAGGGGCATCCCCGTGCTGGTTGATGCTGCCCAGTCTGTTCCCCACATGCAAGTCGACGTTCAGCGGATGGACTGCGACTTTATGGCGTTCTCTGCGCACAAGATGCTGGGGCCGACAGGAGTCGGCATACTATATGTCAAGAAAGAGATCCTGGAAAAGATGCCACCATTCATGGGCGGAGGAGACATGATAAAGGAGGTCCACAAGTACGAGACAAGGTACAACGACCTTCCATACAGGTTCGAAGGTGGCACGCCAAATATCGCTGACGTGATAGGCTTTGCTGCAGCCATTGAATACCTTGAAGATATCGGCATGGACAGGGTAAGGGATCACGAGATCGAGCTCACAAAATATGCGATTGACAGGATCAGCGGAGTGAAGGGCGTTACACTGTACGGCCCGCGCAATGTGACTGACAGAGGCGGCGTAGTGTCCTTTAACATTGGAGACATTCATCCACATGATCTTGCGACCATCATGAACGACCATGGAGTTGCCATAAGGTCCGGTCACCACTGTGCGCAGGTGCTCATGGAAAGGCTGGACGTGGCAGCCACCTCCAGGGCAAGTTTTTATATCTACAATACAAAGCAAGAAATCGACACATTTATTGGCGCGCTTGACGAAGCAAGGAAGCTGTTCAAAATTTGAGTGATGACATTTATCGCGAAATAATATTGGATCACTACCGCAACCCGCGGAACAAGGGCAAGTTGCCTGATGCTGACGTTAGCATTCACGACAGCAACCCTCTCTGCGGCGACGAGATTGACATGCACTTGAAAGTTGACGGAAGCACTATAAAGGACATAAAGTTTGAAGGAAGGGGTTGTGCGATTAGCCAGGCCAGCGCGTCGATGCTCACCGAAATGGTCTTGGGCAAGCCGCTTACTTCTGTCAAGGACCTGTCAAAGGACGATATCCTGGAGAACATTGGCCTTACTTCACTTGGCCCGGCGCGAATAAAATGCGCACTGCTTTCGCTAAAAGTACTCAAACTTGGCATGGTAAAGTACTATGCTGACAGGGACCCAGACTCTGCAAAGAAGCTGCAGGATGATTCAAAGGGCCTATAGATGTCGGCTACAACCAAGGTAAGCAGGCACGACATTCGCAAGGTAATTTTCGACAATTTTAACGACACCGATGTGAGGTTTTCAAATGATGATATCCTCGCGCACCTGAACGGGATGGATGCTTATAGTGCCATGGAGCTCGACGTTCTCGACTTTGAGGATGTGCTGCTGGAAATGGAAAAATCAGGATTGCTGCGGCCTATAGCCCAGAATTTCAACACCCGATACTACAGGCTGGGGGGAGCAATGGAAAAGGCTGCGTGCAAGACATGCAATGCGGAATCCTACTTTGCGTCAATCGAGGATGACAAGGTCTGTCCTCAATGCAGAGCAAGACTATAGGCAAAACAATTAAACAACAACGTATCGTGTTTTTTGGTTAAGTGCTCGCTGCCATCAGACCGCCATGGATGATAAAAACGCGGTCAATGCTCCTTGTAGGGCTCGCTGCAGCCTTCGTTGCTTTCAGTGCCCTCGTTGCTTCAGGCGCGACCTTTGTCGCCGACGATGCAGCAAGCAGGTACTTCAAGTCCATCCATGGCAACGCCGCGCTCGATGCGGCGATGATAGCGATAACCACCATGGGAGACGTTACCGTACTTTTTCCCTTTGGGATAATCATCACTATAATCAGGCGTACGCGAAAGGTGGGCATGATATTTCTCATCACTTTGATGGTTCTTGTCGTGCTGGTGATGTACATCAAACCTGCTATCGGTAGAGCCATTCCTCCCTACGGTTTTGACCCTGCCCTGGATCTGCCGGAAAACTTTGGGATTGAAAGTGACAGTTTTTCGCCAATAGCCGCGAGCTGCTTGTCATCATCGGGGGAAGCGGACGACTGTTCATACCCCTCAGGTCACACGTCTAGAGCAACTGCACTGGCCTTTATCGCGGGATTCGCGCTATACAACAAATCTCGAATCGCGGGTTACATTTTGTGGGCCTTTCCTGTAACGATTGGGATTACAAGGGTGTACGTGATGCAGCATTATCCCACGGACATCGTTGGTGGAATTCTCTTTGGAGTAGTAATATCCGTCATCTTGAGCAATGCCATGAAGCTGGAGCAGCCTTTCTTCATGTCGCGGTTCAAAGGCAAAGATGAAGGCCCGCAGGCTTTGAAATGAACCGTCGCTTCACTTGTCGAATAGAGTTTGATCAGGGCTTTTTTTCGAAACGCTCGATTACCTCGGGGCTGGCCAAAAGCCAGCCGTAGTGCGCTTCGTCGTGCAGGTATCGGATTTCGCGTACTCGCGGAACCAGATTTTTCTTCCGTAACCCAAGCACAAACTCTCCCTGAAATGAAATGCCTATCCTCCTTGATTTTCCGGTCAGCTTTTCTCCGCGTGGCAGCAGTATTCTGTAGCTGAAACTTGCTTCATTACTTTGTTGCGCGTATGCTTCGACCAGCCTGTCAGCAGCGTTTCTGATGTCAGCCATCTCTCGAATGTCTATGGTTTCATGAACCGGGAAAGTCGTGTAGGGCGACGTCATTTGTATCTTGCAAACGCTTCCAGGAGTCGTCCCTGCAGTTTCTTGTTCCATTCCGGGAAACCGTCTGGCGAGTTCGGATATTCGCTGTAGTGTTCGGTCAGCATCTTGTTCGTGTCCGCACAGTATCGCAGGTCGTCTGCAAGTTTCTTGTTCATTGCCCCTCTTATTACCATGCCCAGCTTGTCGACTGTGCTGAATTCCGGGTGTTCGCCTTTTGTTATCTTGTCTATGTCCATCTTTGACAGAAAGTGTTTCATGCCGTAATTGATCTGTTCGTTAGTCAGGCCCTGCAGCATCCTCCTAAATACTTCAAGACCGGCAGTCTTGTAGCCATAGTCGTCAATGAAATGCTTGTTGTACTGCCAAAGGCTTTTTTCCGAAACATCGCCGGCCTGCAGCGCCTCCACCGCGTCTTTTCCGGCTATGGTAGCGGCTATTATTGCGGGCCCTATTCCTCCTGCGTCAAGAGGCTTTGGCATCCACGCAGAATCTCCTACAAGCATGTAGCCGTTGGCTACGAGGCAGTCGTTCTGCCGCCTCACCGAGACCTGCCACGTGCCCCAGGCGTTGCCGTCATCTTCCCTTCCGTTTGCAAGGCTGGGATTCTCTATCGCGGGGTTCATTTCGACGTATTCGTCTATGAGTGCCTTAAGGTCGGTATGAACCGACATTTCCTTATTTCGGGCCTCAAACGCTTTCTGCTGCACTCCAAGGCCTATGTTGACCTTGCTCCTACCCTTCGGGAATACCCAGCCGTAACCACCCGGGGCGAGCTTTTGGTCGAGGTGAATTATGCAGTAGTCAGGATCGAAGTATGTCTTGTCGTCCCGAGCGAGGTCAAAGTTGTAAATGTATCGCCCGGTGGCCTCCAGATCATCCCTGTCTATCCTTCGTTGAATGAACGACTTTATCGGAAGGTTCGTTCGCAGGACAGACGTAACGCCCGTGCAGTCAACAACGAGCCGTGCAGTTTTCCTAAATGTGGTCTTGTTCGCAAGATCGTCTCCCTCCACGCCGATGACCGCGTTGTCCTCCACGACAAGCGATCGAAGAGCTATGCGGTCCCTTACTTCAACGCCCGCCTTTATCGCATCATTGAATTGCTTCTGTGGGAGCAGTCTGCGGTTGAGTATGTAGCCCTCACCATCAAAGGGAATCCCCGACTCATGATCCGGCGAATATGCCATGACCCCTTTGACGGGATGTTCTATTTCCGGATGGCCCCAGGTGATCTTTATCCGCTCAGTCATATAGTCGACTGTATTCTTGCCAACAGCATCTCCGCAGACCCAGCCCATTACTGTTTTTTTGCCAAGCTGTGAAATTTCGTTGCGGTCAACCACCAGCGTCCGCAAGGACTGACGCGAATAGTAGGCTGCTGAAGCCGCTACAATAAGGCCCGCGAGACCACCGCCAGCGATAATAATATCATAATCCCTTGAACTTGAGGACATGCCTTGGTGACAACGCGTGAAGACTGAAAACGATATTTAAAGTATTTCAAGCGACGCTTGGACCTCAGAAAGACAGAAAAGATCTAGGACTCTGGCTATTGCAGTGGACAAGCCATTCGTTTTCTTTGATCTCGGCCAGACACTTGTGGACGAAAGTGAATTCGTCGACCATTTTGACCAAAGGTTTCTGGAGCTACTGAATGGCTTTGGTGCAAAGATGGATCAGCGCAGCTACCGCGCGGTGCGCGACAGCGTGATTCGCGACAGGCGGATTGGACATGGTAGTTTTGGCGCGCTGATTGCTGAAATCTGCAGTTTGGTGTTGTCTCCTGCATACGGCAGGGTAATTTCCGAGAGGCTCGAGCCACAAATACTGGAGGCAAGAAGGGATCTTTTCAGGTTCCATGACGTAGCACGGGTTGTCCTGCGCGACCTGGCGGATAAGGGCTATGAGATGGGATTGATAGCGAACCAGTCTGAAGACATAACGGATCTAATAAAAAGTTCTGGTCTTGGCGGATACTTTAAGGTGAGTGTAATATCCTCTTTAGTGGGGCTGAAAAAGCCTGACCCCAGGATTTTCCATCTTGCTCTAGGCAGAGCGGGACATGAAGCAGCCGACTGTATTATGGTTGGAGACAGGCTTGACACCGATATGTGTCCGGCGAACAGGCTTGGAATGAAAACCATCAGGACTACGAGTTCATTGTTCCGGCTGCAGAATCCGATGAGCGAATGCGAAAATCCTACTTTCACGGTGTCTGCGCTTTCCGAAATTCCTGGCGTACTGGGAAGCATCCGCTAGAGCGGCTCGATGTTTGTTGCGCGATATCAGAAATAGTCGATCCGAGATTGTCACTTGAGGTTGGCCGCTATTTTGCTTGCGAGTGATTCCATTTCTTCTGGACCCAGCTTTGGTCTTTTTCCAAACATGGAATGAACAGGTCCTGCACCATCTCCAAGTTTTCTCGGAATCAGGTGGACATGAACATGGGATATCTCCTGACCTGCCTCCCTGCCATTGTGCACTGCTATGGTCGTGGCCGATGATTGGCTCCCCGCCTCAACTGCTGATACCACTTGCCACGTCATCTCGAATAGAGCCACCACGTCAGGGAGCTCCATATCCTGCAGCTTGGCGTAGTGTGATCTCGGAATTACAAGCGTGTGACCGGCAGCAAGGGGAAAGGCGTCGAGAAGTGCCATCGTACTTTTATTCTGTAGTATGATCTTTGCCGGGATCTTATCTGACGCGATTTTGCAAAATATGCAGTCGGGGTCATGCATGGTTGCATATCGTATTCGGTTTATATTAACATCTGCTAGATGGAAAATTATTGCCGGAAAAGCTAGCTTGCAGGAGGCTGTTGCTGGACGGGGGCTGATAGCTGATCGATTTTTTTCCTTGAAGCCACGTACTGGTAAATGCTTTCCTTCGTTTCGAATACGACAGAGGCGATGCCCTTCTTTGAAATGGACCCGATCCGCATGGGAGCAAAGTTGTGCTTGCTCAGGTCTTCCATAATAAGAGCTCCCGCGTCTTTTGAGGCAACAATTAGGTTGCATCCGTTAACGGAGGCCGTCGCGTTCTCTACAAGGAACTCCTTGGTTGCAAACTTTGCAATCTCTTCGTCCCTGACCGGGAGCTCATTAATGACGATCTGCGAATTCGACAGCCCTGCCAGCGCGCCTATTGCAAGAATGCCTTTCGATCCTACGGGATAAACCGCCATAATGTGCGAACTCTTGTCAAAAGGCAGGCCATAGTCTGGGCAATATTTCGCGATTATCTTGCCTAGCGCGAAGTGCGGTTCGCTCAGGTTCTTTATGGCTTCGTCCCTTGCGAGACCTATCGCCTCGAAAGAAACGTTATTCGTCTCGTACTTGATAATATTCTCAGAATCCATGCGCCCAAGGGTGTAGAGACTCACAGCTGGAAGGCCTCCAAACTTGTTGGTGACAATGATTTCCATCCCTTCGTCTAGCTGATCATATTTCGTAGGCAACTCTTTGGTGGTCGTTGCCATCGCGGTGGTACCGTAAAATAGCTTGCCGATCTTTAGAGAGTTATAGTCTTCCATAGCAAGGTTGTAGCGGGACGTAATCGCATCAAGGTTTGATCTGATTCGATCAAGAATATCTTCCGATGGAGCGTCATATGCCGGGAAGAGTTTGAATGCAGACGAGACGCCGCAACCAAGCAAGTTCAATGACTCGATCGCAGCTGCAATGGCTATGTTGGTGTGGATATCCGCATCAGGCGCCCTGGTGACGTCTGTCACCTGTGTTGCGGCAGTGACCGCAGGCATGTATCCCACTTTGTCTCCTCGATGGAGATCGATGTAGTCAAACATCGCGAACTGCGCGTCAAGGTGCTCTGTCAGCAAGGCAGATGAGCATGTTGCCGAGACCTTTGTGTTGAATACTTTGAGGAATGCCTGCAGAGAATCTGATAGCGACTGCGGATTTTCGCCTACTCCGGAATGTATCCTGAGGATAGCAAGGGCCCTTTTTACTTCGACTTCTTTGTCCACAACAGGACCTGTCAGGCCAAAGACGCGCCTAGTGAGTTCTGGAGATTTGCCATCGATATGGTAGAACTGCTCAAACCATGAAGGTGTGAGTTTAACCGAGCTTCTCTTGATGTCATTCAGCGCGGTCTTTAGGACAAGTGGATCTACTTCGTTCGAGCAGGTCGCAATCCACTTCAGCGGATCAAATCCTAGCCTCCTGTACTTGTCGATATGATCCCAAAAATTATCAAGCAACCACAATCTCTCCCCAGTAATCACTACAGCTAGAGTATTTTTCACAATATATAGAAGAATACTGGTTAATAAACAAACTTCTACAATAGAACCCTTGTCATGTCTTGCCTACTACGTACAAATTCCGGCTCGGATTATGCACCGATGTAACAAGAATTCCGGGAACAAATATTATAAGGACTTTGGCTCCCAATTTCATACATGCTGTCCAGACCCACCCCTTTGCAACTCGAGCAGCTGGCGGAAGAATTCGAGGGCAAGACCGCCCAGCAGGTCCTGCGATGGGCAATTGACACGTACGGCAGCAAGGTGGCCCTTGCGTCAAGTTTTGGCGCGGAGGATGTCGTGATAATTGACATGCTGGCTAAAATCGACGTCAGCAAGACCAAGGTCTTCACCCTGGACACCGGGCGCCTCAACCAGGAAACCTATGACGTCATGGACGCCATCAGGGCGAGGTATGGCATCCAGATAGAGGTGTATTTTCCTGACCAGTTCGAGGTTGAAGAAATGGTCAGAACCAGGGGGATGAACCTCATGTACGACAGCGTGGAGAACCGCAAGATGTGCTGCGAGATAAGAAAAGTCCGGCCCCTGAACAGGGCGCTGATGAAGCTTGATGGCTGGATCACCGGCCTGCGCAGGGACCAGGTCGAAACAAGGGCCTCAACGAAAAAGATCGAGATTGATGGCTCGCACGGAGGCATCGTAAAGATAAACCCGCTTGCGGACTGGACTTCAGACGCGGTCTGGGACTATATCCGCAAGAACGAGATTCCATACAACAAGCTGCATGACATGGGGTATCCCAGCATCGGATGTGAGCCCTGTACGCGGGCAGTTATGGCTGGAGACGATCCGAGATCGGGGAGATGGTGGTGGGAAAACGCGTCCAACAAGGAATGCGGCATACACTTTCCAACAAGAAGGAAAAGCGCGCCAGAGTGATGGTTGTTGGCGGGAAATGGTTCGATTCCACTGCCTCACGGAGGCAGGCTGGTAAGCAGATTTACTGGCAAGAACTTTGACGGCGGAATGCCCATTGTGCAGGTGAGCAGCGATCTCAGAAACGATATAGAAAATATCGCGGACGGGGTATTCAGCCCGCTCGAAGGATTCCTTGGGAGGGATGACTTTGAAAGCGTGGTATCGTCAGGAAGGCTGAGAAACGGACTTGCTTGGACGGTCCCAATTGTGCTCGACGTCGATGAGGAAACGTCAATCAGGATGAAGCAAGCCGGCGAAGTGCTTCTGGCATCCGGCGGAGAAAGTTTCGCCCTGCTTCATGTGGAAGAAGCATATCCGTTCGACAAACTTGGCAGCGCAAGGGCAGTGTACCAGACCGACGACCCCAAGCATCCCGGAGTTGACAAGATGATCAATATGAAGAACGTTCTCATTGGAGGAAAAATCGATGTTGCGAAAAGGATAGCCCGGTCTGCTATCAGGAAATACAGGAAAACGCCTTCTGAGACAAGGGAGGAGATAGCGAAAAAGGGCTGGCGGACGACCGTTGGCTTCCAGACAAGAAATGTGCCTCACGTAGCTCATGAAATGCTGCAAAAAGCCGCCCTGAATGTTTTCGACGGCCTTTTCCTGAACCCCTTGATAGGCAAGAAAAAGCAGGGAGACTTTAAGGACGAGGTAATACTGGCAGCATACGAGTCCCTGATCGAAAATTATTACCCGCGAGAGAGGGCCATGCTCGTGACTTTGCACACCGAAATGAGGTATGCCGGGCCCAAAGAAGCGATTCATCATGCCATAATGAGGAAGAACTTTGGTTGCTCTCACTTTATCGTGGGTCGCGACCATGCAGGGGTTGGCAGCTACTACCATCCATTTGCCGCTCAGGAGATATTCGGAGATTATGAGGACCTGGAGATTCGGCCGGTCTTCTTCCCTGCCTTCTACTACTGCAAGAAATGCCTCGGCTATGCTAATGAGCGAAACTGTCCTCATGGAGCTGAAGTAAGGGAAGAGTTGAGCGGCACCAAAATGAGAAAGATGGTGAGCTCTGGCGAGATCCCAGCAGAGCATCTCATGAGGCCCGAGATAGCGAAACTAATAGTCTCGTTCAAAGAGCCATTTGTCTGAGCACGGCAAAGTTGTGTCATAAAGGCAACTCGCTAAAGGATAAATAAAATTACTCTTCGATAAAGCTCGTGCAGCTCGTAGCAGATTTCGAGCTCGTCAGAGTGGCCCTTGCTCTAGGCATGTTCGCTTGCGCGTCGTACTTTGATTTGAGAAAGAGATCAGTCAGCGACCTTTTGTGGATCGTCTTTGCTTCCATAGCGGGCATCATTTACATTTTCGATTTTCCCTCTACCCAGGGAGAGGGAATCCTGACAGCCACTTCGATAGGGATAGCAGCTGCAGTTTCGTATGGGATTTACAGAGGCGGCCTTTTCGGAGGCGCTGACATGCTGGCTCTCATCACTTTTGCGGCGATCCTGCCTATCTACGATGACGGTCCTCTTTTCGGCTTAACCGAGACAGCGGCTTCGTTCCATCCCTTTTCGCCGCTCATCGTCCTTACCAATGCCGTAATACTTTCAATGACACAGATTTTCTGGAACCTGCTGCGGAACCTGGCACACAAGGACAGGCTATTTGAAGGGCTTCAGCACGAACCGGCCTCAAAGAAAATCATTGCTGTCATGATCGGCCACAGGTCAGCGAGCCCAAAGTACGCATTTTCAATAGAGAGGGTGGTCAATGGAAGAAGACAGTTCGATTTTGCCCCCAAACCGGCAGAGACAGCAGAATACGAAACAAAGAAGGATGTCTGGGTGACTTCGGCCACGCCTTTCCTCCTCTTCATGGGAGCTGGCCTGGTCACAATGCTAATCGCCGGAGACCTGCTCGCACTCTTTTTCAGCATCCTATCATAGACCTATTCATGATATGTAGTTATACACTCATACAGGTATGTTTATATAAAGGCATTTGTTACCATCTTCTCATGTCTTTGATTAACGCGAGAATTGACGACAAGCTTCTCAAGGACTTTAGGCATGTTGTATACGTCAAGTACGGTCTCAAGAAGGGCGACCTTACCAAGGCACTTGAGGAAGCGATAAGGGACTATGTCCAGAAAAACTCAGAGAACGCCAAGAAAATTAGTGCCCCCTAAGATATGTAGTTCAAGCATGTAACATAGAGCTGTATACTCATATCAGTGTTAAACATATGTCTTTATATTTATCCGCATCAAGCTAGATGCGGGATGGTTAAGTGGCTATAATAAATGCAAAGATTGACGACAAGCTCGTCAAGGAGTTCCGTCATGTCATTTACAGCAGGCACGGGCTCAAGAAAGGCGATTTTAAGAATGCCCTGGAAGAAGCAATGCTTGACTATATCCGCAAGTACTCTGAGCAGAATCTCGAGTCGGCTGGACGGGCTTCGGAGAACGCCATGACAGAAAAGGCGGAGCAGCTGGAAGCCTAGGCTCGCCTAGTCTCTGCCAGCACTCGCGCAAGAATTATTCGCTGAATTCTTCTTCGTTTTCGGTTACCCTTCTCGCCCTCTGTCGCCGTACGGGCTGCTCTACCTTAGGTCTCTTTACGTAATAGATTCCCCCACCGCCAGCTGCGGCGGCCACGGCACCTACTATTCCGAACATCAGCCATTGAGGTAGCACCAGGGGCACATTCTCTACCTCAAAATTAGTTGTCTTGAGGCCCATCGTGTATCCTGCCTTTTCTGCGGTTGCGATAACTATTCCCCTTGCTTCAGGTCCGGTTGGAGTATATTCAAAGGTCACCAAGCCATTTGCATCAGTCGTTGCAGTGGTAGGAACGGCGGTTGCGTTAGGTCCTGGATTAATCCTGACGATGGCATCTGTCACCGGCTTTGAGTTCGCATCGACAACCCTTATGCTCATCATGACCGACTGACCGTACTCTATCGAGGGCGCATCATGGAACAGTGCAAGTGTCAGAGGGATCTGGTATGCTTCAAAGGTCATGGTGCTGGAAAGTCTTGCAGGCTTGAAACCGTCCTTGAGTAAGGTTACATCTATTGTGAAGTTCCCTGGCCTTGGAGCAACTACTTCCGCTTTGGCGATGTATTTGCTAGTGACTGGATCGAAGGTAGTGGCCTTGTCTTCCTTGCTAGCTATCTGAAATGAAGATGGTACTCCCCAAAGAACGCTGGTGCCTTCATCGGTGGCGACAGCGACGATGCTTGGCTGAGTAGCTGCAAGCACATCTCCCGGTACAAACGACCCGGACAGGTCTGCCAGGACAGAGTCAATTTCAAGCGAAGTGGATCGTATTCCTTCAGCATGTGAAGATATGGTAAGGCTTTCTGACCTGCCTGCCGTCACTAAATCAAAGGTTGCGAATGATTTTCTCATCGGTATCGTAATCGACGTGACAGGGAGAGTTCCAGAGCGCGATGAAGTCAGCATTACCCTGACATCCTCCGACGCAAGGAGCGGATTTCCGAACGTGTCTGTGAGCTGTACCAGGCCTATCGGGTGCGCCTTGCTAAAGCCGATGATGCTGTCGGCTGGAAATGATACCTTTCCGGTGATGCTGCTGAAAAATATGGTGTGGAATGTTGATTGTACTGTCAGTAGATTATCTGAATTCACTCCAACAGGGATGGCAGAGATTTCGGCTGTTGACTCTGACTCTGAAAATTGGCTGCTTTGAATCTTCAAGCTGGCAAACGTCCCATCGGGGGCAATTTGCGTCAGTTCGTTCGTTGGCTTTACCAGGTACTCGACTCCGTCTTCTGATCTCGCCGGTCTGCCAGAAGAGTCAAGCGTCAGTACGAATAGATCGGCGCTTCCTTCCTGGTTGAAGGGTACTCTGTAGTTTTCGTCTGCCGCCAAACCCGCAGGCGAGTATATCTGTGTCTGGACGGGGGTCAGGCCGCCTGTCACTTCCATCGAATTTGAGCTGGAAGCCATGTTCGCAAGCGAAACAGATACGGTCACCGAGCCAGGCTGGCGACCGCTGGCCACAGTCGCAGTTCCGTATGAACCACCGGGGGTAATCGATCCGGTATCAGTCACCCTTAGAATGCTGACATCGCTTGTGACCACATTCAGGTTCCCCTGATTTGTGGAGTATAGCAGGCTGGATTCGATCGGATAAAGGCCGCCTTCATCTAACTCGTCTATGGCATGTTTATCGTCGTCGTCCACTTCGCCGTCTCCGTTCACATCAGCGTCATCGTCAGCGTCCTCTTCAACTGCATTTACCTGATAACTTACCACCGAGGTAGCGTCGCTTGGCGTTCCGGCGGTGACTACAGACACTATCAGTTGCTTGTTCAGCGCTTTGGGGTGACTGGCAACGAGAGGTTCGTCAACGACTTCAAAATTATCCGTGCTTACTCCCAGGCCCGGCACTGTAGCGCCTATGGTAACGTTCTGTGCTCCGAAAAATACTATCGACTGCTTCATGTAAAAGCCATATTCACCCTTCTTTATTACGGCGTTGGCAGAGCCGATGTTTTGCACACCCAGTGAGCTTGCAAACATGTCAAGTTTGATGTCATTTGAAGCAACAGTTGGAGTTCCTGCAGCATCGGCCAGACCTACAAAGACATCAACCGTCCTTTCGCTCCTGGCTACTTTGTCTGGAAATACATAGAGTTTGATTGAGGCAGGCTGCGTCTGAGATACTTCTATGGTAGTGACGGTGTCAAGAACAGGATTACTGCTCGAGGCCTTGATGAAGGCGTTCCCAGACTTTTCCAGCGACCTGGCAGTGGTAAGTGCATAGTAGCTGCCCTTCTCGATGACAACGCTGCTAGAGCTCAGTCGGATAAGCGACCTTTCGTAATCGAAAGTAACTTCAAGATCTTCAGGTGCTTGCACGATCTCGCCATTGTTTTCGAGGTAGACAGATACAGGCATCTCTGATCCTATCTGCATCCTGCTGGAAGGCAGGTCGACAATTAGGTTAATGTCGTTAGGAATCTGGCTGCCTGCTTCCACAACCGCAAAAGTCTTGGTGACTATTTGGTTGCCGAACAGAGCCGAGATCTCTGACTCGCCTTTCAGATCTGTCACAGCTACTGCGAACCGCGCGTAGTCAGTTCCTTTTGAAATGGTAACCCTGGCTGGAACTGACGCGATTCCTTCGCTGCTAGAGGTCAGCTCGATCTCTATGTCCCTTGATGCAAGAAGGGGCTCCCCAGTACTATTGGATACAAGCTGCACAAACCCTATATCGTGTGAAGCCTCACCGAATTCCACTATCGATGGAGTAAGATTCAGACGGACCGAGACGTCATCACCTACCGTTGCAATCTGTTGCTGCGCAAGAGCATTTCTTGCGGCAAATTGAAGAGGGCCAAGCGTTAGCATACATGTTATCAGAACTACAGTCAATACTACCGCAACATCTAGTCTCTTGTTTCTATTAGCCAAGGCTTTTGAATTTTAGCCCCGCCAGCTTGATTAGCCTCTTCATGTGTGTTACGTATACAAACAGCCTGCCCGATGAAGCAAGATGCGAGACCGATTTTTCTCAACACGAGATGCTATGTAATGTTATCATCATACTTACATATCATTATATACATGATTTCGTGCCTGGCCCTTGTTGCGCGTTGGCTAAGTATCAAAGAGATACTTGCCGCACTTTATAGCGTGGCAGATTCAAGCGAATACAATCTTGAAAACCGGGA
Organism: Nitrososphaera sp. UBA210; assembly: GCA_002494895.1. Lineage (GTDB taxonomy): Archaea > Thermoproteota > Nitrososphaeria > Nitrososphaerales > Nitrososphaeraceae > Nitrososphaera. The sequence continues at coordinate 34,199 of DADA01000023.1, read as the reverse complement.
GTGAGGGGGTAGTGGACAGGGTAGCTTCAATCGTGAAGACAAGACCTGTGATCCTCGCTGTGGTCGCGTCAATAGCAGTCGTTGCAGCAGTATGGGCAGGCTTGAATATGGGTCAGGATCGCGACTCGTTTGACGACATTAACCCCGGACCGATTACCGGAATCGGAGATGATACAACCAGCACCCCAGACGATTCACCACCGACCACCCCTGCTGATGATGATACCGGTGACACCGACCCGGACGATGTTCCGGCGCAGCCCCCATTGCCTTCAAACTTTGAATTCACAGATGCGAGCTTTAACATCCTTGCGTCAGACCCCGACAAGTATGCAAACCACAACGTAACGATCTCCGGCAAGATCTATGAGATTGTTGATCAGAGTTCCAGCAGTATTGTCTTGCTGACATATAGGATATTTGGGCAGGCCGATGAATCTGATGACTCCAGAGCAGTCGTAATGTATCAACAGGCGAGACTCTTGAGTTCAAGCATCGAGAAGGGTGATTGTATTGCTGTCGAAGGAAAAGTGCGGGGAGGTTTCGGAGAAGTTAATTCGTTTGGACAGGACGTACGCGTTCCGCTCATCGACTCGACAAACGTTGCAGAAATGGAGTGCATTAATTCCGCGCTTCCTCCCATAGAGACGGTCGAAATTGGCGAAACGCAGAGCCTCGGCGGGATATCGCTCACAGCCCACAAAGCGCAGCTGGCAGGCGATCACGTTAGAATCGGGATTACAGCCAGGAACACCGACGGCGGGGACAGCGTCTTTATCAGAGAGAAAGAATCGTTCCTGACGCACGGCGGTGATATGCATGAGAACATCAACCATTTCCTCGTGTTCGGGAATTATAGGCTTGACTCAAGTCTGGTGGCCGAATCTGAAGCCGAAGGCTACATGTTTTTTGAGCGCATTCAAAACTACGAAGGCGGCTCGATGGTTTTCAAGATAATAATCGAGAAAGTCGGAATATCAGGGAACACAGAGTATACTTTTATCTTTACGACATAGAAAAAAAGATGCGGCAGGCCTCTACTCTAGGCCTGGCACGGTGTTTGTTGCAGAGTCGAACGATCTAGTCTCCGTGAACAGCAGGAAGGTAAAGTACACGGGCTGTGTCGGGTTGTCTACCGGCCATACTGTCGACTGGGGCAACGGTTCCTCGATGTCAACGCCCTGGTCTACGAGCTGCTGATAGTTCGCTGGGGGTGGGTTGGTCAGTGACGGATCGTCTGGCATCGGTGTAAAGCTTTGCGCCTGCTCTGATGTCAGCGGTCCGATTCCGCCCGGCAGTTCCACTCCACTTGGCACGTTCACCACGAACAATGCCACTACTAGCGGCAGCGATGTATTGAACTGTATGTCAGAGTAGAACTTGCCCTCGTCTATGACATGGCCTACCATCAGGTGAGCGAACACTCTTTCCACTACGAGCTTTTCCTGGCCGTCTGTTATGTCATAGATGTTTACGTGCCCGTACAGAGCAACCTTGTTCATGAACATCGGTGCGTCTGCTCTGTCAACCATTGAGTGACCGTGCTGTACCTGGTCAAATGCGACACCCCTGCCGGCAGTCAAGAATCCTGGTACCCTTGTTGGTGACGGACTCAGCGTTGAATCGGCTCTGTTCCATTCCGTATCCAGTAGTTCGATCCGATACTTGTTTCCCGCTACCTGGTGATCACCGTAAGTGATAGGAGCCGTGTATTCCGCTGCAAATCTATTGTCACCCTCTTCTCCTGCCTCTTTGAATACTCCCTTGAAGCTTGCGCCCTCTGACATTACGCCGCATGTAAGAACGTCGTCGGCACAGCTGAAGGTGTCGTTAAAGAACGGGAATATTCCTCCCGGCCCGAATACATTTGTTTTGCCCACTCCTGGTTCGTAAAGAGCTGTCTTGGCAAAGACCTTGACGTACGGCCTGTCGATTGCGTGGTCTGCCTCTGCGCTGTTCAGTATCGTACCGTTCATGGCAAGCACCGCGGGGATCATTGCGACGAGCATCCCTCCAATGGCTGCCGTGACGAACAAATTCGTACTTTTTTTCAGGTTCATTACGGCTCGGATCGTCCGGGCAATAAAGGATTTTTGCCCAAGTCATACCCAAATCTGACCCCAATGGGAGATCAACTTTATATTCGCCGCACCGAGCGATTTTTTAGCTGACGATGCTTGCACTTTTCGGTGGCGTGCCGATGCATTTCCCTCGCCTGCCGACGATTATTACTTCCATATTCGCTTTTGGGGATCAGGGTGGCTCGGGAGGATATCTGGATCCCAGGTTCAAGCGCATACTGTGGTACCTCATCGGGAGTACCAAGGGCGGCGTGAACAGGGCCAAGATAATTGACCTCATTAACAACCATCCTGCCAATGCGAACCAAATAGCCTCGGAGCTGACCTTGGACTACAAGACTGTGATGCATCATTTACGGGTTCTTTCCGAAAACGGCCTGGTCATAACCGATAACAAAGATTCGTACGGGGCGACGTATTTCCTTACTCCTCTCATGGAAAAGAATTACCCTTCGTTCAAGGAGATAATGGTCAGAATTGGGAAAAAGTAAATTAGGCAACCAAGGGGGCGGAACAGCATAGGATGGACTTTATGCTAGGAGCGGCCGCCGCTGCAATACTCAACATTGGCCTGCTTGGCGGTATCATGGCCACGTATGTCCAGAATTTGCGGCTCATAAAGTCCTACTTTACGTTTGGTCTGGTGTTAGTGGCTTCTCTTTTCATCGTCCAGAATATTGTGATCGTGATTTTTTGGTCAAATCTCTACACCGCCGGCCCTGCGATAAAGGATATCGTGGATGCAGCGGCGCCCTACCTATTTGCGATAAATTCTGCCCAGACGGCGGGCCTAGGCGTGCTTCTCTGGATTACTAGAAAATAGGCTCCAGATACCTCATGTGGTCAGAAGAGGCATCTTTGGGCTGCTGCCGTACTTTTCAGTGATGAGCTCGGTCATCCTCGAGTAACAGCTAAGAAATTCCCTTCCCTTTTCCGTAGTCCGGTAGACTAGCGCACCTTCTGAACTATCCTGGCTTAGAAGCCCCTTTCCGAGCAGCTGGCTAAGGTAATGGATAATTTGTTCGTAGCTCAGGTTTGCCCTGTACATTATGTGGGTCTTTTTTATGCCAGCGGTAGAGAGGGACAGAACATCTGCCATGATTTCGATCTTGCCCCTGTTATTTTTTCTTTCAGACATCGGATATTTCAAGTTCATGTTGTTATATTAGGGGAATGGCGGAACTCGCACATTGAAACAGGCGTTCCAGCGTGATTCTGACCGAAGGTGGTGCCGAAGGATTGATGCCAAGTTAATGAATGACAGACGATATCAGCGAATTTCGCTAATTCGCGCCATGGATTCCCAGAATGAATAATCGGTTATTGCCTACTGCTCTTGTCTCTTAACCCGTTCCAGAGTTATCGTCATTAGAAGAGTCTTCGCTATCATCGTCTTTTTCATCATCGCTGCCATCATTTGATCCTTCTCTTTCTTCACCATTCTTTCCCGATCCGCTATTGCTATCATCGTCCTCTCCATCATCGTCATGCATCTTTTCCGCCTCATTCAGCGCAGAAAATGCGGCAGAGAGAGCCTTGCGTGCGTACTGGTAGTCGCCACTATCGATCGCGGCTCGCGCAGCGCCTATCAATGTGAGTGCTTCCTCTACCTTAGAGTCTGTCTCCTGGCTTTTGTCATCTTCAAGAAGGGCGTTGGCCCTCGTTTCGAACTTGTCCGCTGCGCTTGCTAGCCTCCTCGCCTGTGGATTGTCCTGTCTGGTGGAATTGCTCGCAACAGCGGATGCGGTAGTATCATCTTCGAAAAGGTTTTGCCTTATGCTCTCGAGCATTTCGTCAACTTGCTCGAGGCTGTCTGCGGCACCTTCAAAGTTGTCATCGTCAATCATCTGCTTTGAATTGGCAAGCAGCGATACCACATTGTCGAATTCTTCCGCCCTGTCCACTCCATTCGCTTCCGTAACCTCTTTCAGTCGGAAGTAGAACTCTTTTAATCTCTCGTATCTCTCAAGTAAACTCGAATCGTCATCGTCGCTTAGCAGCTGAAGTTCATTTGCCTGGTCGAATACGGCCCGTTCTGCCGATAGCGCGTCGATGACTTCCCGTAAGTGTCCTATTGCAAAGATCAGATGCTTCTTTGCTTCACCAGAGTCTCCAAAGTCTATTGCCTGGATTGCCAGGGAGGCCTCGAACACTCCCTGACTGTACTTGGCCGCGATATCCTCCGGCAGGACATAATTTGCATCTATGAACTCTCGAATTTTCAGATTGACCGCTTGCTGTGCCTGGAGTATCACGTTCTTTAGGATCCGAAGTTCGACCTTGTTTCCTTGACCGCTCTTGCCGCTGTCCGAGACGGTGAACGTAGAATTTGCTGATAATTCGGCATAGTATGCGAGCACGGTATACTCACCTGGCCCGCAGGATTCAAGACGAAGCGGGCGTGAAACAAAAGAACTGTCAGAGTCGGGAAGTATGGTCTGTAGCGAACACTCTTTGCCGTCTGGACCACTTATCGTTACAAGGACGGCGTATCCGCCGGGAGCGCCTTCCGGAACGACTCCTATCACAATTATTCTCTCGTTTGAAGTGTAAATGTCCTTGTTCGTCGTCACAGTAAGAGATTCTGCAAATGCCGATGCAACTGGAAAGATAAGAACCACTAACAACGATAGTGAAAGAACAGTTCTAGTGGATGCCAACGAATCGTTAGGGGTATGCAATATTCTGCTGCCATGTAATACTTTCGGTGGCAGTTATATCAGGAATCCTTGGAACGGGTGTTCCAGAGACGCACAAGAATCACGCAAGAGGAGTGGAGCGTAGCCACGCGAGCGTGACGGAACGAATTCTGATTAGTTCTGCTGATTTCTTCCCGCACGTGTCGATTATATTACTAGTGTGCGATTTCCAATCGGTTGTACTTGCAGCTCGCCATACTGATCGTCGCCTTTTCTTTGATTCCTGGAGCGGCTTTTGCTCAGAGCTCGGATGAATATCTGCTTTTAAAATCAGATGGGAGTGAGACGTTTGCGTTCCCGTACAATGCCGCAAACCGTGATCTTGACGATCCACTGGTCTATGAATATGACGAACCAAAGACTCCCAGCTGGATCCTGAGCATACGGAACAATCTGTCGTATGCTGCGGGAGAGGACTCTAAGATAGTCGTCAAGATCCAGGAACCGGCGCCGAGCGAGAAATTCATCGAGCTCGTGATGTTTGGCGGCGAATCCAGAAGATACCTAGTCTCTGTAAACTTGCCGGGAATAGGATACCAGCGACTCTATTCAAATGACGTTAACGGGTGGTCTTTGGACAGTCCTGTGGCAGTGGCGCATGGAGAAAACGTTGGCCTGACGGTCTCTGACGGTAAGAGGACGATCCTAGATCGGTTCAATCTTCAGGGTTTTGCAGTAGGATCGATTTCAGTCTATGGCAGAGAGGATGCGACGTCACCCGCAGTTGCGTCTGGGGGCGACATAACTTTTGACATCCTTTTCGGCGCCTTTGAGGATTCGCCTGTTTATGTTGTACCCGCTGCCATCATGGCCGGCGTCGGCGCCCTGGTCGTCGGCCTGTTGGTAGTGAAGAAGAGAAAGCCTTCCGATTAGCCTTATAGTACTTGCACATTGCCCTAAGATCACATGCCTTGCAGTTGGGCCTGACAGGAAGGCAAATGTTCTGCCCATACATTACAAATGTGTCGTTGACTTTTGTCCAGAGTCGCCTGTCCACGATATTGCTCAGCTGAAGTTCCGTCTGTTCCGGAGTCTTTGTGCTGACCAGGCCGAGCCTGTTTGAAATCCTGTGAACATGGACATCGACTGGAATCGCAGGTTTGTCAAATGCATAGACCAGAACACAGTTTGCCGTCTTTCTGCCCACCCCGGGAAGCTCCAGAAGGCTTTCAATGTCCGATGGCACGCGGCCTCCGAACTTTCCTACCAGTATCTTGGAAACCTGCACGATCCTGTCGGCCTTGACGTTGTAAAAGCCAATGCTGTGAATTATTCTCTTTATTTCTCGGATGTCTGCTGATGCCAGCTCCTCTGGAGTCTTGAATCGGGCAAAGAGTCTGCTGACAACTCGGGTCGTGTTCTCGTCTCTGGTCCGGGCAGAGAGAATTGTGCCTATCAAGACCTTGAACGGATCGCCCTGCTCCTCCATCTGCAATCCACGAAGTGCGGTAAGCCGCGGCGGTTGGCCCCGGTTGAGCGCGCGCATCATCCTGTCCAGTATCACATTCATCTTGCCCCCGCGGTTAACCAACTTTACGATACTGGAGAGACGTGCATCATATAATTGCCTAATGGTTATTATACTGAAATCCTGGGTTCAATGCTGTAGATCTTTGGAACTTACAAAGGGCGAGCAAGACTCGCTTGGAGGAGAGCATGGCGAGGCGCTCGCTTCAGCCTACAGAATTCTGGCTGCCATCGGCGAAGCTACCGGCGCGGAAAAGCTCGTTCCTATCAAATGGGCCCATGTTTCTGGCGTCAACTATAACACGATTGGCGATGCCGGGCTAAAGTTTCTGGAAAGCTTTTCCAAGGACGCCAGAGTTGCAGTCAGGACGACAGTAAATCCCATGGGCTATGACAGGAGTAAACCCGCAGGCATATCCGATCACTTTCGAGAAAAGCAGGAAGGCATCGCAAGCGCGTACGAAAGAATGGGAGTGACCCCATCATTTACGTGCACGCCGTATGAGGTTTTTGATATTCCTGAAACGGGAAGCGCAGTCAGCTTTGCCGAAAGCAACGCGGCAGTGTTTGCAAATTCCCTGCTCGGACTAAAGACCAACAAGGAAAGCGCCCTTTCAGCGCTGGCAAGTGCAGTGACGGGAAAAGCCCCCCTTTCAGATCTCAGAGCAGTGGAGGCACGAAATCCCAAGGTGGAAATAAAGGCAGATCATCCCTTTCAGAGTGAGCTTAATTATGGCCTGCTCGGGTACTTTGCAGGAAAAGTCGTGAGGGACAGCTGCGTTTCACTAAGCGTTGCAGTTCCTTCTACGATGCAGGCCAAGGCGTTGAGCGCTGGGATCGGAACTTCTGGCTCATGCGGCATGTTCAGGATTGGTTCTGGAGGCTCCGAGAGAATTTCCTTTGGCCGGAAGGAAGCAGAGGACATCATGGCCGAGCTGGATACATCGGAGGATGGCGATCTTGTTGCGCTTGGGAGTCCGCAGCTGGGGCTGGGCGAACTGGAGCTCTTATCCGAACTTGTTCGTGGCAAGAAATTTACCAAACGCTGCATGATTTTTTGCTCACGGGCCATTCATACACAGGCATCGAAAAGGGGGCTTACCGGTGAAATCGAAAAATCCGGGGCAGAATTCATGTGCGATTCGTGCACCTGTCTTACCCCGTATGTTACCCATGAGAAATACGATGCGGTAATCTCAAACAGCGTCAAAGGAGCGTACTATTTGAACAACTCCAACAAGGTTAAAGTCGCGCTCAAAGACATTAGAACGATAGCAAAGGAGTACACAGAATGATAATCCCGGGTTGCCGAAAGATAGTTGGGGGCGAAGGCAAAGGTCCTGCCGTTGTGACGATTCAGCCGATCAACTTTCTTGCCATGGTTGATCCCAAGCTGGGACAGATAACCGATCCAAAGCACGAGCTGCACGACGTTCCTCTGTCCGGCACGGTCCTAGTATTTCCGTTCGCAGTCGGCAGCAGCGTTGGCGCCTATGTAATCTATTCAATGCGAGAATATGGAACTGCGCCTAGTGCCATAGTATGCTCTAGAACGGACATCACAACTGCTTCGGGCTGTGCAATAGCGAATATCCCTTTAGTTGACCTTCCTGGTGGCATGTCCGTAGCCGAGGTGAAAAGGGGATCAATATTGAGCGTCGATACAGATTCTGGCAGGATTACAGTAAAGATTTAATTTCAAAAAACATCACATGCTGATCTCGGTGCATGGCATCACGATGGGCGAACCGACCACATAGTGGAATGACGATCAAAGTCCATGCACCGAAAATATCCTGGTGTTACCGAAATTCTTCAGCTTCCCATTCGAGCTGAACCTGACCGAAACAGAATAGCGCGTATGGTATGTTTTCATCACTCTTTGAAAACCTTTTATGGGTGAAGACAAGATAGAAAGGTGGTTGGCAAGCTTTTGTCCAGAATGTGGTGGGGAGCTGAAATTTGACCTGTCCAGCAAGAGTTTTATCTGCAAGAGCTGTGGTCTTTTTGCAACCAGAGAAAAGATAGACGAGCTCAGGGACAAGGCTTCGAGATCCAGCGAGGATCCAAGGAAACAGCGTCAAGACGATTACCTCGACTGGTGGCAGTCTTCAAAAAAAGAAAAGCAGCAGAAGTAACATCCGCAGGTACTGGCTTGCGAGGGCATGATTGATTGGATACGAGTCGATCTTCGACTTGCAAGGGGCTGGATCCAACCTGGCAATCGACCGCGCTCGAATGATTAATAACCGCTATTCTTCAACTTATAGGCGCATGCTCTGCGGAAAATGTGGCAAGAGTGAAAGTGTCTTTCACAGAGCGTACTCTGGGGAAAGTATGTGCAGAAAGTGTTTTCTCAGATCAATCGAGGACAAGACTGCAAGGACTATTTCCAAATATTCTATGATAAAGCATGGCGAAAGAGTCGCGGTCGGCGTTTCCGGAGGAAAGGACAGCCTTTCGCTTCTGTTTGTGTTAAAGAAAATGTTCGACAAGCACGATAACAATAATGAACTTGTTGCAATAACCATAGATGAAGGGATAAGGGGTTACCGCGATGAGTCACTGCAGATAGTGTCGGAATTCTGCTCGCAACTTAAAGTCGACTCTAAGGTGTTTAGCTACAAGTCGCTTTTCGGAGTTGACATGGATGAGGCAATATCAGTAAGGCCGAGCGAGAAGATGTCTTCCTGCTCGATATGTGGAACCTTTAGGAGAAGGGGAATTGACATTGCTGCTGAAGAGGTCGGCGCAAGCGTGGTTGCGACGGCGCACAACCTGGACGATCAGCTTCAGACGTTCATGATCAATTTGCTAGCAGGAGATGTTGAGCGAATAGGCTGGATATATCCCGAGCCCGTGCAGTACGCGGCCAGACTAAAAAAAATAAAGCCTTTCATTGAAATCTACGAGCATGAAATTGCATTTTACGCGCTCCAGTCAAACATTCCGTTTCAGTCTGAAGAATGTCCATACATGGACGAAAGCATAAGAACCGACTTGCGGGAATTCTTCAACCGGTTCGAAAGAGACCATCCCGGTATCAAATACAATGCCTACAACTCTATGATCAAGTTGTCCAAGTTGCTGCGCGACTCGTCAACAAGTGCCGCCAGAAAATGCTCGGTGTGTGGACGCGACTCTACCGGCGCTGTCTGCTCGGTATGCAGGACTGTCAGAGTGCTCACGTCCAACAAGCAAATATAGCCTCTCCGCGGAATAGCTGGCGGAGGCAGGGAGGATCGGGGTGCCAGCCGTACCCCATATCGGAAATCGGCTTCATGCCGGGATCAGTAACTGCTGGGTAAATCCGCCGGTAGGAGATACCCGCTTGCCTTGCTGAAATGAAATTACGCCGTGTCGGATGGGCATGAGCAGCGCGTCACGCGAAGGCGTGGTTGCCGACTGCTAACCGTCGAAATGGGTGAGGTCCGGGAGGGAGCAATCCTAAGGCGGCGCGTCCATGCTAACACGTCTACGTGGTGGATCTTGCAGGACTTGAAATGGGGTTTTTTGCCGGCGGTGGTACCGGCAGGCTGCCTCCACCTTTTAGATACGCTGTTTCCTTTCCGGGCTACATTTTCCGGCGCATCAGCGTAGCCAGAACGGCCGGCCCGCTTTTCGGAATCCGACGTTGCCTGTAGTTTGTCGTATGTGGGTACAACTATGTAGTGCGCGCTACACGTCGGTTTTATAGCTGGTACCTGGATTCGAGTACGTGCGCGTTGAAAAGTGCCGGGAGTGCGGCTTTACCATTACGGATAGCAAGCAGATTATCGAGCACTTCCTAAAGACTGGCCACCAGAGTCTAATCAACCCGGGCAGGAATTCAGTTTAAATATGATCATCGGGCTGAATATTCATGACATGAGTGGACGTCGATCTCCCTCCGACGGAGTCGGACTTGGCCAGATGGAGTTGGAGATCCAGGAGGCGTACCTTGCGGACAAGCAAAGCAGGATAGCGCGACTTGACAAGCAATCAATGAAGCAGCTCCGTATTTCCGCTGGTCAGAAAGTTATGCTACTTGCTGATGACCGCCCAATAGTGTTGAAGGCTCTGCCCATGTATCCTTCGGACAGCAGCGAAGGGATTATTAGAATAGGCAAGAACGTCAGAAAGCAGCTGCGTCGCAACATTGGCGACACCATACCAGTCAGGGGCATCGGCAAGACAGAGATAGACAAGGTAGTCAACTATCTCTTGCTCGACAAGTTCTCTAACGGCAGGGAATAGCTCTCTCTCATGACTCTGTAAGTCTTTACCGACAACAGGCATAACTTAATTACTATAAAAACTCGAATCTCCAACCGTATAGAATGCTTGTAGAAGAGGAGTTCGAGCCTAACAATGACGAGCTTTTTCGTATTCTCGACCAATTTCTCGAGACTTCTCCATGCTCCTTGCTGCTGAGGGGAGAGCCCGGTCAGGGCAAGACCACTTTTGTGCTAGAGTTCATGAGACGGTACAGGGAAAAGTACCGCGGATATTATGTTTCCACCAGAGTGTCATTAGAAAAACTGGAAATGCAGTTCGGCTGGGCCAAGGGCCTTCTCAAGAAGGAAAGTGTTCTGGAAGCAGAGCAGTCACCAAAGCAGGAACTCAAGGGTTTTGATGCCAGGATCGGCAGAGCAAGGAATTTGACGGAAATCGTGACAAACGCAGCACTTGGCGACAGTGCTCTGGTGGTTCTTGACAGCTGGGATACCCTTGCAAAGGAGACTCCATTTGACGAGCGGGCAAAAACCGAGAGGATGATAACAACTATCGCCGATGCGCATAACAGTTTGATACTATTCGTAGGCGAAGAAGACGAATACTCTAGGAACAGCGCTTACCTGGTTGACGGAATAATAACCCTGTCACTGGACAGTATCGAGTCTGTCAAGATTCGCAGGTGCACGATAGACAAGATGAGAGGCACTTCGATTCCCAGGCAAGATCTGCTTTACACTCTGGACAACTCGCGTTTTGAGATCCTGCCAAGACTCAAAGTGGCTGACTATTCCGCACCTACCAAGTTCGAGCCCTCCAAGCTAAGGGATGGTTTCTTTTCTAGCGGTAACCGCGATCTGGATAATATTCTAGGAGGGATAAGGAAGGGGAGCGTCATCCTGATTGAAACCGCTCAGGATGCGATCAGGTTCTCTCTCGATCTATTGCTATCAGGGTTCATACTAAACGCGCTATCCAACAAGAATGACGCAATAGTCGTGAACGCTCCAGATACACCCTCCAAGGCCAGCCTCGCGCTCATTCGGCCGTTCGTCCACAATGACTTGCTCAAGAACCTTAGGGTGTTCACACATCAGGAAGAGACGAAGGAATCCAACGTCACCGAGTTCGGAGAGAACGAAAGCGAGAATTACAAGCTGCTGTTCAAGGAATACGAGGCATCAAAGGGATCAAAGAAAGGCGGCGGACAGACCGTCATGACATTCGATGTCGGCTTCAACGAAATAAGAAAACTGGAAGAAGCGAATTTCTGGAAGAGCAAGCTAATCAACCTCAGCAGAAGGATTCGAGAGAATGGCGACCTGCTCGTTCTGTCAAACAGAACAGGTCTTGACACCACCCCGCTTTCAAAAACAATTTCAGATGTCCACCTGCAGATTTTTAGCAAAGCTGGGACTCATTTCATGAGAGTGCAAAAGCCTTCGATTGACGGGCCGACCATACTGTTCGCCCTGGCTGTAGATCAGAAAAAGCACTACCCAGCCTATGTCTTGAAAAGAGTAGTCTAGGCGACGTTAAGTCTTGGCTTCCGGCTGCCGAGTCGCGTGCATCCCGAATAGCTTGACATTTGACGATAAACCCAACTTCGTGGTAAGTGGTACTACATACATAATCATACCTAGTTGCAAGCAATCCATAGTCTTTAACCGAAAAAGGGTATGAGGATCCTAGTTGCCGAGGATGAGGAGAACATTTCACTTCTATATCGAATAGCGCTTGAAAACAGACACCATGAGGTCGTCGCAACAAGAGACGGCCAGGAATGTATCGAGCTATTCGCAAGAAACGTTCAAGGCGGTCAGAATCAAGGAACCCAATCCAAAACCGCCTTTGATGCGGTGATACTGGACTACAGAATGCCGAGGATGGACGGGATGGAAGCAGCAAAACAAATCCTCAAAATGCAGCCAAAACAGCGAATAATCTTTGCTTCGGCTTACGTCAAAGAGACCCTTGTGGAATCCATCAAGGAGCTGGATCAGGTGGTCGAATTGCTGCAAAAACCGTTCGAAATAGATGTTCTTATTGACACCGTAGAGGACAAGACGGTATACGAACAGTTGGGCAATCTGAACGTCAACATAAAGCACATCAAGGACTGGAACCCAACCCATGCGCAAGTATTGGACTTGCTGGAGGGATTACTAAAGTTAAGGGCTCCGGATTTCGATTTTCAAAAAGTCGTCGCGCAAAAGGACAAGACTGGTCATTTCGCCCACACCAGTCAATCCGCGGGTTAGACATTTGGAGAATTGAAAAAAATGAACACTAATCAGCTCGATCATTTGTCTCTGATGGAAGACCTGCTGAGCGTTCTTGGTGAAGAAAACATGTCAATCCTTTATCATCATCTCGAGAGGCTGGGGGTAAAAAGAACCGAGATTGCGGACAAGCCCGCGGAATTTTCAAAAGCCCTCAGGGTGATCTTCGGGCAGGCCGCATCTATCCTTGAGGCACAGATAGTCTCTTCTATCGCTTCCAGAACCGGGCATAACTACGGCCCCAACGTGACGCTCGTCGAAGCACTGACAAGGCTCAAGGCTGAAGAAGCTCGCTCGAAAAAGGCTTGATATAAGAAATACTTTCCGGGTGATCCATCAAGTCCGAAGCAGATTTGATTTGGCGGTCTTGATCGCGATGCAGCTCACTGTCGCTTCGGTCGGCTTATGCTTAAATTTGGATGATTTTCCCTCTGTCATGTAAGAATCGTGCCCATTGACCCAGACTTCCAAAGCCACAGGACCTCCACAGAATATGGGAACCTGAAGATCTGGAAAGAAGCTCCGGGTGGCTATGGGATCTATGGTACAGAAGTTGCGGTGGATTTTGATTTGTGCGTGGGCGACGGTGCGTGCATCGAAGTCTGCCCGGCTAACGTTTTTGACTGGCATGGATCCGGACCGGACAGAAAGGCGCTTCCTGCTCGGGAACGGGATTGCATATACTGCTTTGGATGCGAGGCCGTGTGTCCTAAATTTGCGATAAGAATCACGGCGCCACGGGAGAGCAGCCCATGACGATAAAGATAGATGAGGAAAGGATGTTTCAGATAATAGAGCAGAAGCATCCCCGGTCTGTGGCACTCAATGGGCCCGAAGGCTTGATGCCAAAGATCCAGATCGCTGCAGACAATGTGACAGAAAGGTTCGGCATCCAGGCCTACGTCATAGGCGATGCTTGCTGGGGATCATGCGATCTCAATACGCATGCTGCAGAAATGCTGGGCGCCGACATACTGTTCAACATCGGTCATAGCATCGCCATGGAGTCGTTTGGTGACAAAGTGTTCATGATCGGGGCTTTTGATGACATTAGCTTTGACTCCGTCGCACACAAGTGCGCGCATGGGCTCGCAGGCAGGTACAAGACTATTTCGCTACTTACTGACAGCCAGCACCTTCACAGGGTACAGGAAGTCAAGAGGATATTTGAAGACCATGGGTTTGCAGTGATAATTGGAAAGGGCAAGGGGCAGCTGCGTGATGCCCAGGTGTTTGGCTGCGAGTTTTACCCGGCGTACAGCCTCCAAAAACAGGTCGATGCGTATGTCTTTCTCGGCCAGAGCATGTTTCATTCTGCGAGCATCGCGATGTCGACAGAAATGCCAACGTTCATGCTCGACCCCTATTTTGAGGAGTTCAGTCAGGTAAATGAATTCGCACGGGGGCTTCAGAAGAGGGCCATACTTGCCATCTACAAGGCCCTCGACGCGGAGAAAATCGGAATAGTAATCGGGCTCAAGGAGGGACAGTTTGCTCACATACGGGCCCTTGAGCTTTGGAAAGAGTTCGAGCGCTTGGGCAGAAAGGTGCAGATGATAGCCCTTACAGATATCACCGAGGAGCGCGTTCAGAACTTTAGAGGAATAGATGCCTTTGTACAGGTCGCATGTCCAAGAATTGCGACAGATAATCACTTTACAAAGCCGATGCTGTCGGTCCCGCAGGCGCTCGCACTGATAAAGCTGCTAAAGAAGGAGCCTATAGATGACTTTCTCAAGATCCAGCACTGGCTTTAAGTATCTGTGCATGCCAAAACCACCTTCTACATGGAGAAAAGGAAATTCTATAGCCTCACTAGAAAAACAGCATCACAATTGCAACTATTGAGGCCCTTGTTTAGGAATTTCAGGTAATATTTTTGCATCAAATATACAAATTCTGACAAAACTTCGCTTTTGCAAATAAAATATTTGTACAAATCTTAAATAGATATTGTGCGTAATAAGAGCAGGTAAGTAAACTCGCTAAGCTTTGCGCGGCAATCTCTGGCAGGCGCATTAGTCGGTTGTTACCGGAGACAAGAGAAAAAATGACATGTAAGGGAATATGCGTTCGTCACAAGGCTCAAAAGCCAGTTGGCTCTGGCAGGTACGCCAGCGGACAGAAGAGGTGCCAGATATGCGAGATATTCATAAAGTGGGACGGGCTGTGGTGCCCGTGCTGCGGCTACAGACTCAGGACAAAGCCAAGGAATCTCAAGTACAAGGCAAAGCTCAGGGCAAGGACGAAAAAGCAAGAATTCAAAGTGGTCAAGCCCATTACCGTACGCGTAAGATAGGCTAATGCCTGATGGGTCTGACGTCGAAGAAAGCAGAATCGTAAGATCAGGTACTCGAAGGAATTTCACGCTCCAGAGCCTCTTTTTTCAGAACGGCTGCTTTATGATAATTTCTGAGGACCAGCCGCGGATAGGAGCCCTGACTGTTTCAATCGGTTCGGCAGGGGGAAAAGTGAACACTGCCAAGATAATCCCAAGCAAATACGACTCGATTTTCATAAACACGATTTCAGAAAAGGTTTCATCAATGCTAAACGGCATCTGCCTGGTCTCTCTTCACAGCAAGACACCGCTTCAGCTAGACGACATGAAAGCAATTATGGAAGAGATAATGAGCATAGTTGGAAGTAGAAAAGACAGTGGACCAAGCTGACAGACAATCGCCAGATTTTCGCGGATTTCTTTCTCTGCTTGAAAGCAAGAAAGAGCTTGTGCGCGTCGATAGGGAGGTAAGCGCGAAATTTGAGGTCGCCGCGGTCTCGGCAGTGCTTGACGGCGGCGAGGCCGTGCTGTTCTCCAAAGTGCGCGACTGCAAGATTTCCAGAGTGGCGGCCAATGTATGCGGTACTCCAAAAAGATTCCACCTTGCGATCTTAGGTTCACAAGGCGAAGAGACAAACAATAATCTCACCGCGAGGCAGGCAATTCATCGCCGAATAACAGATGCGATGGCAAGGTTGACTGAGCCTCCGAAGCTAAAGGGATCGCCTCACTTTGAGAAAAACACATCGACTAGTCTTTTCGATTTGCCCATAGTAACCCATTTTGAAAAGGATGCGGGGGCGTTTGTAACATCCTCTATAGTTTTTGTCAAGGACCAGGAGAAAGGAAACCAGAATTCGTCGACGCACAGGCTCCTCCGGCTCGACGACCGGCACATGGCCATTCGAATGGTCGAGGGAAGACATCTCCACAAGTGCTATTCCTATGCTCGAGATCATGGTGAGGATCTGAAAGTTGCCATAACAGTTGGCGTGCATCCCGCGGTCAGCATCGCAGCAGCATACCAGGCAGCGTATGGAATTGACGAGATGGATATTGCCGATTCACTTCTTGACGGCAAGCTTTCGCTATCAAGAACAAATGTGTCAGGGCTGGATGTCCCCACTCATGCGGAAATAGTCCTAGAGGGTCGCATCCTAAAGGACAGGACCCACGAAGAGTGGATGGTCGAGATGCTCCGGACTTATGACTTTAAGCGCATGCAGCCTGTTTTCGAACTCGATAGAATCAGTTTTCGAGATGGAGCTATTTACCACGACATACTCCCCGGATATGCCGAGCACCGTCTTTTGATGGGGCTGCCGGTCGAGGCAAAGATGTATGATCATGTAAAAAATGTCGTGCCCACCGCACGGTCGGTTCATCTAACAGACGGTGGATGCAACTGGCTGGCTGCCGTCATTCAGATAAGGAAGCGGCTTGAGGGTGAACCAAAGAACGCATTGCTTGCGGCTTTTGCTGCCCACCCGTCGCTGAAGATGGCCACTGTCGTAGATGACGATATCGATCCTGCCGATGCTGTGGCCGTAGAATACGCAATAGCCACCAGATGTCAGGCTGACAAGGGTTTCGTCGTCATACCAAATGCAAAAGGTTCGAGCCTTGACCCTTCAAGCGATCAGACGAATTTGCTTACTACCAAGGTTGGAATCGACGCGACGGCAACTCTGCTCAAGCCAAAGGAAAGGTTCGAGATAGCCAAGATTCCCGGACTAGAAAAAACGCAACTTTCGGACTATATCTAGCGATCATTTCACAAGAGAATAAATAGCCTTCAAGGGCAAGGAATGGGGTTATGAAGCCCAACAACTATGCGATGAAAGATTGGCATCTTGAACATGTTGAGAAAGTCATAATCCGCTTTGTCAAGGGCATTTCTCCTGACGCTTCTTCTTTTGAAAAACGCAATTACAAGAAATACAGCACGGTTTCGAGCTGCGCAAAACAGATCGAGTACGACATCAAGCATGGTGTCACCATGGACGAAGTAATGGGGACCGTGAGAAGGGTAAGACATGACAAGCAGTACCGCGATTTGCAAAAGAATCCAGAGTCTATGCAGAGGCTGGATGAGCTTGAGCGGCAGATCGCAACTCCAAAGAAGGTTGCGACAACGTGGTACTAGGCGATGTCAGAGTATCGTTTTACTGACGGAAATCTCATCGTCCTTTACGCAGTACACAAGGGCAAGTCATCTGGCGGCTCACTCCCCGAGTACGTCCAGGAACGGGTTAAGGTGGGCCTGGAAACTCATGACATGGTCATGAGATCGAGACCCGACTGGCACAAAACTATGGTGATGATCGTTGGAGAACCGGATCCGGCGGAAAAAGTCAAGACAGCACTTCTACAAGGAGGGGTGCAGGAGAAGATAATCGCGATTGATTCTGATTCGCGCAACATAGAGCAGACCGTTGATAGAATTTTCGGCATGATAAAGTCAAAGCCCAACCCGCCTTTCATCTACTTTATCGGTTCTGTATGGCTTCACGAGGTCTTTAATTCCACTGCACTTTCCAAATTGAAAGGATATAGAGCCCAGTTTTACGGAGCCCTAGATCACAGGCCCGTTGCTGAAGTGGAAGAAGAGAAGGCATTAGACGTTCCCAAGAAGGGCATGGAATATTACAAACAGCGGACAAAGAGCAAGGCTGTCGACGTGCTGCTAAACGTAATCTTTCCTGACTAAGATTTTATATATCCTTCAGATGTCCGGCTAGTACTAGTGCGGTCATCGTCCAGTTTGGTCTAGGACACTGGCCTTCCATGCGCATCAAAAGCGAAGATAGCCCGTAACCCGGGTTCAAATCCCGGTGACCGCACCATCGTTCAAATCGCAATGTTCAGGGTTCAAATTTGACCGTCTAGCCAGAATATTGCTTTATGGACATCTAGTTTTATTTAGGACAGGCGAAAGCTTTCAGTCATGTTGACAGCGCCATTCTATGATTGCCTTCCACGATGATCTTGCTGGATTTGTCTGCCGTTTCTATCACGTTGAAGGCATAGGGAAACATGTCCTTTATTTCCTCCACGTGCGTGATGACTATGATTTGACGGAACTGGGAGGAAAGCTCGTTCAGGGCCTTAAGGATATTGCTCCTCCGGGTCTCGTCCTGACTTCCGAAAATCTCATCAAGCACAATGAAATCGATTTCTGCGCCGCCTGAACGCTCCACAATGACCTGCGAGATGGCGATTCTGAGGCACAGGCTAGCAAGGTCCTCCTCGCCTCCCGAGAACCGCTCAAGTGGAAACCTCTTTCCTCCGTCCTCTATGAGCATATCGTAGTTCTCATCAAGAGATATGCTCGGATACTTCTCGTCAGTAAGCTTCCTGAATAGCTCTGAAGCGCGAAGGGACAGCAATGGCCGAATCCTCGAAATGAGCTCCAGACGGAAGTCTGCGAATATCCTGTCAAGGCTGTTAAGGGTTTCTATCTTCTTTTCCTCCTCTTGTATCTGCCGTCTTTTCCTCTTTTCTTCTTCAATCTGCCTGTTTGTGTTAACGATTTCCTTTGAAGTATTTGCAAGCGTGTTCTTCGCATTTATCAGATTCTCCTTCTTTTGATGATAATGTGCATCGGCAGAACTGTAGTCTCTCTTGGCCTGCTCGTGTTCCTCCTTGCTGAATCCAAGGACTGTTATCGAATCCGAAATCTTCTCTGTTCTTTTTGCTATCGAAACCAGGCCGGACCTGAGACTTCGAATTGACCTCTTGACAGTCGGAACACGCAAGACTTGTTCCGATAATGCTATGCGTCTTTTGTCCAGTAGCTCCAATGCACTGAATAATCTCTTCGCTTCATCATGATCCTCTTCGTCATATTTCACGGTTCCGATTTTCCAGCTATCATCTGAAATCTTCCTTAGCTGCTGAACTTCTGATACTATTTGTTTATCGAGACTGATCCTCTTTTGCTCATCCTTTATCCGCTGTTTGATTAGACTGTTTACACGGTCCCTTTCCGATTCGGCGTCCTCCAAAAGTTTGTCGGCCTTTTTGCGCTGTATCGACAGTCTCTCAATCAACTCTGACTGAGTCTTTATTCTGTCGCTCGCGTTTTCAATCTCCTTTTTGAAATGCTCCACTATTTCTGGAAGATCCTCTCCTATGGTCTTGTCGCAGATTGGGCATTTGCTATTGGGTCCGAGCTCTTTGATTGTCTCGAACTGCGCTGATAGCTTTGCTTTTTGCTTCTTGTACTCTTGGATTGCGGCTCTCTTACCAGCTATCTTCTTGTCCAGACTAGAGGATTTGGTCTGAATTTGTTTCATCGCCTTTTCTACCTCAGCAAGATTCGAGTCCAGATTCTTACCCTTGATTACTTTCGATGAAGTGCTCTTTCTGTCCCGTTTCAATCCCGTTACTTTCTGTTTGATTTCAGAGAGCTGCTTTCGCAAGCGATTTTTCTCTAGATATTTTTCCCGTGACGAGTCAAGTCTCTCCTTCTTGGTCTTTATGGACTTCAATGGCTTCAACTTAGGCTTGATTTCCGCTAGCTCCTTTCTCGCCGACTCCAGCTTTCCTAAGTCGTCCTCTTGTTGCCCGAGACTCCGTTCATTCAATTTCTTCTGGGCATCTTGAACCTTCATCTGACCTGTCAATTCCTGAAAGCGGCTATGCTTTCTTTCTAAGGCGTCCTTGGCCTTCTTCCCCTTTGCGAGCGATGCTTTTGATTCTTTGACTGCACCCCGGGCTGTCTTTACTTCATTCGCATCCTTTCCCTTTTGTTCCCCCAGCTCGTCAAGCGCAGAACTAAGCTCGTCGATGCCTTGCAAAGTTCCCTTGACCGCATCTATCCTGACTTCACTCTGTTTCTTGTCTTTTCTTACGCTGTCTATAGCGGCATCGATGCGGTCTATACGAAGCAGGCGCAGGATTCTTTTCTTGCGCGCTCCCGGTTGCAGTTCAGATAGCGCATCGAGCTCCTTCTGCTTGGCGAAAACAGAGGTAAAGAATGAGGCGTAATCCATCCCTATCTTGTTCGAAAGATAGCGGGTGACTGGGTGGGTCCCTTCCACGTCTGGCTGAGTACTGTTATTGACGTATACGGCGGCGTAAGCGGACTGTCTGCTTCCCCTGAGTTCCCTTACGACCCTATAGGAATCGGGACCCAGCGAAAACTCGAGTTCTGCTCGACAATCGGAGTCAGGGCTTATTCCCTCTGTTTTCAAAAGCTCCTGACCCGTCTTGCAGGCGTTTGCTCCGTAAATCGACCACGCTATCGCTTCTATGATAGAAGTTTTGCCGGCTCCGTTGTTCCCCACGATTCCAAAGAGTCCATCCGGAAACTCCATGAAAGCTTCCTTGTATTTACGGCAGTTTTGCAACTTCAGGGAGCGGATAATCATCTAGTCCTCCTCCACAGTCTGCATCGCTTCCTCAAGATACCCGAGACCCATTTTCTCTATCACCTGCCGACCTTTCTTGTCAATCGATTGCTTCCTGACGAATGCAGAAAATTCCTCTGCAATCGCTCCGATGTGGCCGGTTCCCATTGCATCGCCGGTAGATTTCTTCATTGACCTCTTCTTTTCGCAGTATAACGCTGAAGCGGTCAATTCGTCGATTCTCTGGAAATCTAGCGAGGTGTAAACGTCTGGCGAAATGTCCTGTAGCGTCAACCTTACTATTTTTCCAGAGATGTCCGAAGGCAAAGCATTTTCAATCGCTTTCATCACTTGCGAGGCGTCAAGATTCGAACAGTCGACGGGCTTGATGTCAATCATCCCCCTCGCTCTTGTCTTGATATGCTTCACCTTAAGATTCCCGATTTCCACATCAAGAAAACCCTTGTTGTCATTCGCTTCGCTGAAGCTCAGTCTTTCAGGAGAACCGGAGTAGTATGCGTTTCCTGCCACCTTGATGAATCTGTGGATGTGCCCGAGGGCGATGTAATCAAAATCTGGGTGCAGGACGCTTGGTGGTATTGACTGCTCTTTGAACTCCGGACCTGCATAAGCGTTGGTTCCAATGACCGTCGCGTGAGTGATAAGGATATTGTGTCTAAAACTCTTGTCGGGATGGAGCTTTGTAAAGTTATTCTTCAACATATCTTCGTTGTAAGCGTGCGGGATTGCGTGTATTTTAGCATCCGCGATTTCAATCGTCTTGTACTCCCCCTCGAAAACAGGATAGATATGCTCCAAGAATTCCAATAGGCGAAAAATAGAACCTGTCACCTTCTGCCTTGGAGTCGAGTGATTGCCAGCGATGATGACAGTCGGGATTTCAGCCTTTGAAAGACGTACGAGTTGCCTGAATGCTTCGTGAATGGCCCTGTTGGAAGGTCTGACGCTGTCAAAGAGGTCGCCAGCATGAATGACAAGGTCGGGCTTGGTACGGATTATGTAATCTATTATCTCATTGAATACAGAGTACACATCGACCTCCCTTTGGTTCAGTCCTGTCACTGGGTCTGTCCTGTTGTAAGCGGAGAATCCTAGATGAGTATCCGAAAGATGCACTAGGCGCACAAAAGTAAATTCTGCAACTCACTTAAATCCTCGATGAAGAGGACTATTTCTTTCCACCTAATTCCGACCCCCTTCAGGGGTCGAAGGTGGGCGACGACCCGTGAATCGAACCAGAACCTGAACCTGAGACCAAAACACTGCACCTGAACTTTTACAGCTCGTCAGAAAATTCTTTTGGCACAAAAATCGTTCCAGATTCTATGGTGGCGCTGCCCGTCACTTTCCAATCCAGCTGTGTGCTGTTGGTCAAGATAGTGTTGTATATCTCTGCTTCGTCGTCAGAATACTTTAGTACAAAGGAATCTCTGAGTGGAACGGGACTCCCAGGAAATAGAGCAGGTCTGCCGTTGACCGGGATGTCCTCGTACGAGAGTATGTCGGTGCCCACCGTTGTCCCGTCAGCAAATAGTTCGTATTCTATCTTTGATGTCGTCAGCGTGACGTCGTTGTTATTGACTACCGTAAAAGTTATCTGGAGAGTTAGCTCTTGCTCACCTGATTCGGGCGACAGGGAGACCCTCGTGAGATCGATGCTTACTTTTTCAACGTCGATCTCTGGAGAAACAATAGTAAGAAGATAGGGGTAAGCGATGATAGTAATAACGACCGCGGCAATGGCGCCGATAAGGGCCAACCTTCTCGGACCTAGTATCAAATTTCACTCTAGCTGACCGGTAAGCTGATTAAAACCTTTCCCGATCGTGCAGAGATAGGTGCGGCAGCATCGATAATATAGCACAGCTGCAAGTAAGGTTCGATGGCTGTTGTCGACGGCCTAGTCACCTGGGTGCATCTGATATGCGCCTCAATCTGGGTGGGAGGTTCGATCTTTATTGGAATCGTTCTTGTCCCGGTTCTAAAATCGTATACAAAGTCAGTTGAAGAGCTGGTGATGCTGATGGTAAAGGTTGGTCGGCGCTTTAACAAGATGACAGTACCGGCGTTTGCTATCCTGATAGCTACCGGACTCTTCAGCTCGCGGGCTTTTTTTGGAAGCCCTGAGGCACTTGTGGGCTCTACTTACGGAATTATCCTTATGATAAAGGTGATACTTGTCATAGCTACGGTCGGGACCTACGTCGTCCATGTCAGAATGTTCAACGCGGACATGGAACGAAAGTTAGTATCAGGAGATGGAGGTAGCATATATGTCCAATCTGTCAGAGCAAAGATTATTCATCTTGGGAGGATAATAGTAGTCCTATCAATAGCGATTCTATTGCTCGCGGCTTTGCTTGACGGCGGCCTCTAGCCTTCAATCTCTACCACGTAGCTGTCCTGCTGTGGAGTTATTCGGTACTTGCATTCGGCGATCTGGGAGGCGACTTGCAGATTTGTTAGAAGGTGTTCTGTCACACGCGCAATCCGGTATTTCGATTGTCCCTTTGCAAGTGCCAGCGGCAGGACGATCATGTCAGCAAGAAAAGGGTCTATCGGAGCGCCCGCAAGGGCGGATTCCAAAAAGCGTTCTGCCGCTTCTGCCCCCACGGTTTCTGCCCTCTTGCCCAACTCTCCGATGCAATCACCTCCTATGTAGGGCCCAAAGTCTGACGAAGAATATACGATAACAGAGGATCCGGCCGAGGCCGCTGTCTCGAGGGAGGCGGTATAGTTGCTGCAGCGGATTCCTTTCTTTTCTATCGCTGCCAATGCAGATGCTATCTGCCTCTCTGCAACATGCTTTGGCAGCTGGCTGCATACACTTGATATTTTTGGCTCGATATTTCTCGCGTTCAAGACTTCAATGGACGCAGGCGCGTGACAGGGCTCTATTTCCACTTTCACAATCCCACCACCCTTTGGATAGTAGCCGCGCTTTACTACATCCATAGAGAATTTGATCCCTATGCTGCGATACGCCTCTGCCACTACATGCCTGACGTAATCGATGGTCGGGCTGGCCTTGACATCTGTTCCACCGGTCAGTTCGAGTAACAGGTGGTTATTCGACAGAGAAATTGCCGGTATCACGGCCAAGAGAATCATAGGGATGCTGCCAGCCGTGCCGACATCGACCTTGACTGAGCCTCCGTCAAAGAGATCGGACGGGCGGAACCTTATCCATTCTGAGCCAATCTGTAGGTTCTCTACCTTTGCCCGAAATAGGTCAGCCAGTATCCGTATTACTGTCAGATGCTGTGGACGCAGACCCGGATTTCCCCTCTTTGCCCTGATGTTAAAGACCTCTATGGGCCTGCGCCTAAGCA
Organism: Nitrososphaera sp. UBA210; assembly: GCA_002494895.1. Lineage (GTDB taxonomy): Archaea > Thermoproteota > Nitrososphaeria > Nitrososphaerales > Nitrososphaeraceae > Nitrososphaera. The sequence continues at coordinate 10,467 of DADA01000023.1, read as the reverse complement.
CAGACAGGGCGAGCGATGTGCGGAGGATCTGGCCACCTCCTTCGCCCTGCGAGCCATCTATTCTCAAAAAGTCAGAGGGGGACACTGTCGGAAGTACGAAATGGATCTGGCTTAATTAATCCTATACCGATAGTAGAGCTCGCCCGAACTCGTCCATTTTAGGTTTGTATGAAGCGGTGAAACCAAAGAGGTACGCTTTCCAAAAAGCGAATGCGTTAATCTCTGATTAGACAGATCGTCGAATATGCCATGCCATGGCAACTGTGGACGGATTGAAGAAACATGCTAAGCGGGACGACATTGTACTAAATTAGATAGAAAAGGCTTTCCAATACAAAAATCTGCTAGGGTCTGAATGCGTATTTTGGTGATGGTAAGCTCCTGACACATTGACATTTATCTCCAAGATTATTCTAGTGATTTCTCAAATCCGATTTGGCATTGTCATACGAGCTAGTGTTGAAGATGATCGGCTTGATTAATTGGGAAGCGAAATCGTAGGGTTCACTTCGATGAGTGATTTGGCTTTCTCGAAATCACCTGAGCCGAGAAAGATTAACACGCCTACGATAACGGCCACAGTGATGACTATGGACTGAAGCTTGTTCAGAATTATCGCAATTTTCTCCAGAGCAATCATGGTCTTGTCGATGATGGTAGGAATTTTCTTTAGCGATTCTGTTCTGGAGGAAGCTCTCACAAGGTTAACAAATTCTGGTCTGGAATCCAGCTCAGCTTTCAAGAGCCGATAATGATGCAAAAACCCGCCGGTTGATTTCTTTCCAATGGCAGTTGACATTTCAATAAGGGATCCTTCCAGCGCCGCGAATCCTGATAGATCCATATCCGCTAAAAGCGTCCTGATATGTTTGAGATTTTTCTTGAGGCTAGACATCGTGTCTTTATCTGATCCAAACATCAGTTTTTCATCTTTATACCGTAGAAGGGATCTGCGGAGGTTTCTGAACAAAATCCGCATTGCCTCGCGTTCCTTATCGTTAAGGATGCCGGCAACGGACTCCTTCTTTATCTGGATTATTTCGTTGATGGAAAGTGCAATACTTTCATTCACCGTAAATCGATATCTGAATCGCACGTAACCGACAATTACAAATGAAACGACGAGGAGGATTAAGGCCACCAACCCGATAGCACCTACAACAATCAACATGCTGGGAGGGAATGCCACCACGCTTGCTAACCAGACAAAAAACATGGCGTACCAGAATGCGAAGAATGAGTACCCAAGGAGTTTAAGGCCTATGTTGTCGAGTTCAAAGTGCCGATAATAAGCTGCCAGTCGGTTTTTCGGCTCGCGGTTACCTCGGGAGGCTAGCACAGGTGATGTAAGCTCGCCTCACTTTTAAAGCTAAGGCCGGAAGAAAGACTGTTTTTCAAAAGCAGTCTTTTAGCCGTCTAGTTCAGAATCCAAGGACCTGCCACTTTCTTGCAATTCCTCGATTTTCCTCTTGACTTCATCTGCCCTAGGATCACCCAATTCTTGATAACACACGGCCAGATTTCCCAGAGTGACAATCATATTTTCATCAATTTTCAGGGCCTCTTCATAGCAGCACACGGCTTCCTTACATTGACCCAATGCCTTGTAGCACAGACCCTTGTTGTTCCAAGCGGCTGCGATCAAGCCTGCTCGTTTGTCACCCGACTCTATTACTCTATCATAGTCTTGCGTGGCGTCATCGTATAGCTCTAGGTGGTACAGCGTATCTCCAAGACCGAGGAAGAGGCTGACATCAGTCGCGCTCAGAAATGAGCCCTTTTCAATTGGGCCTGCAGCAGTGGCAAGGAAATTTACTCCCTCGGTGTAGATGCTCATGATCAAGTTCTTGTCCGACGCTATCTTGAAGATGTTCTTTGTGAATATACCCTTAATGCCCTTCTTTTTTCCGAGGTAGTTGCCGTCAAGTAATTGCATGTCTGCCAAGATCCTGATTGAAATTTCGTGGAAGAAAGGTGATTGGCTCAACCCCATGAGATATGCCTGATCTCCACCCGACTTTTTCAATTCTTCGAGATGCCGATGGCTATTCTGGTACGGTACATTGTCTCCAAGCAGAAGGTAATGAAGCACGCCAGGGAAAATCTGGGACGCCTTGATTAGCATATTAGTCAAGTCCTTGTCAAGGTCTAACTTGAAGCGTTCTTTGATGTGCATCGCATAAACGTCATTTGTCATTTTTTCCACGTATTTTGATGTCATCAGTTGATACTTCTTATCCGAGTTGGCGAAGCGTCCTACCAAGGTAGTCAGAGTGTCCATAGATTGATTCAGCGTGAACGAATCCAGTCCGCTTTCTTGGTTCTTGGTGATAATTCCGCTGGATATCAGTTCATCCGCAGCTATGGCGACGTTTTTTTCGTATTCGACAATGGCGCTGGACAGCTTGGCCAGGTCTTGGCCTTCCGCATCGAGCAATGCGAGTATCAGTTTTTCCTGAATAATATCTATATGAGATAGGGATCGCAGCCCGGGATCCAATCGGATGATTGCGTCTTCTGTCTTTTTGTTTATCGGCTCTCCTTCGTTTGTCAGAATCATGAAATGAGTTGATGCTCCTCCAGTTCTAAGGGTTTGAACAACGTAGAGGTGGGAATCATAGTAGACCGTGTATCTGTCTCCCATCTGGTAAGATGTGTGCTTTCTTACCATCTCATCATACTTTTCGTCAGTAAGCAGGAACCCGTTATCTCTTAAGACCTGGCTGATAGCATCGGCATCATAGAGCTTCAGGCGCTGCTTGTGCGTTTCTGGCAGTGTTTCGTACCATTTGGCTGCGGTTCCAGTAAACCCAGACGTCGAAAAGAACATCCCTTCCATCAGAGATGCGTCATTGTCTTCATGAACAAGTTTTGCAATTAGGGTCTGAATATCGCCTGTTGACACTTGGTATTCTAAAGCCTTGCATTCACAGATAACCGGCTTCAAGGTGTCAGTGTGTACTGCATCAAGATCGAATTCCATGCCGATGGAATGAACTCGTTTCTTGATGTCCTTGTAGCGGAGTTTGCTTAGAACCAAGAACATGAGCTCCTCGAAAGCCTTTCCCCTGTCATCGGGTTTCTCGCCCAGAATCTTGATTTCCAACTACACGACCATGCACAACGGATCAAATTAAAAACCTTCTAGCCATGCATCTCGGATTCGCGTCTATCTGGTTTCGTTTTATCGGGCCCAAATTTTTAAGAGAATTGTGCCGGGTACCGACGGGCGTGCTCCTTTAGTTAATCTGGGATTCTTTCCCCTCCACGTCATGGTACATTGAATTTCTATTCATTAACCAGCGATACTCCAGTATTTGAGAGCCAGATGTTCCGTATCTTCTTTTATAATGGAGAAGACGATTCTCTCTTAATCCCTTGAGAAGCCGCTTTGTTTCCCTTTTCCTGATGGTTTTGGCGATTTCGGCCCTGCTTGTGCCGTACCAGATCGTATCCCTCCGGCACGATTCCACGAATGATGCTGCTGCGCTACCGATTTCACGACCGAATATAGTAGTAATCATGGTAGACGATCTGGATGAGCGATCTTTTGATATTATGCTCCAGCAAGGCCTCTTGCCGAACATAAAGCGCCATGTCGTTGACAAGGGCGTCAAGTTCACTGAGGCATTTACCAGCTACCCTCTTTGTTGCCCTTCAAGGGCCACGTTCCTCACGGGACAGTATCCACACAACCATGGCGTCTGGTCAAACATGCTTCCGGATGGCGGCGTGTCCAAGCTTGACGATGGTTCCACGCTGGCCACCTGGCTAAAGAAATCCGGATACTACACGGGCTACGTTGGCAAGTACCTAAACGAATACGGGGAAGACACGCCGCAGACTTATGTTCCACCCGGATGGATGGACTGGCAGGCCACCGTGGACGACTTTACTTACTTGATGTATTCATACATCATTAACGACAATGGAAAGATAGTCCAGTACGGCAACCAGGAAAGCGATTACCAGACAGATGTTCTCGCTGCGAGGTCGGTGCAGTTTATCAGCGAAAGAGAAACCAAGGATTGGCAGCCATTCTTTCTTTACGTCAATCCACTTGCGCCGCATACAGAGGACAGCACCCCCGAATGCAAACTAAACTATGCGAGTTTAACGTCGACTCTGCCTCCCAAGCGCTATATCGGAACAACAGATGGCATAGAATTACCAAGGCCCCCATCGTTCAATGAAGCAGATGTAAGCGACAAGCCGCTAAAGGTGCGATTCCCGCCGCTAACCGATTCCCACATTCAATGCCTAGACGACCTTTTTCACGCGCGCCTAGAGACAATGCGGGCGGTTGACGACCTTGTTGGCAGAGTGGTATCTTCGCTTCAGAGCGGCAACGAACTTTGGAAGACTGTCATCGTATTTACATCGGACAACGGATTCTTTCTTGGAGAGCACAGACTTCACGGAAAAGTAAGATCCTACGAGGAAGCCATTGGAGTGCCGCTCTATATCAGAATTCCAAAAGTGGCGCCACAAGCAATTGATAAATTGGTAATTAACAATGACCTTGCGCCGACGTTTCTTGAACTTGCAAAAGCTCTGGCAGACTTGAAGATCGATGGCAGGTCCTTTGTACCGCTGATAGAAAATTCAAACACAGTTTGGAGAAACGGATTTCTGATAGAAACCCCAAAGTACAGCTCCATCCGCGCAGACAACTATGTTTACATTCATCATTCTTCCGGCGCGTTGGAAATCTATGATCTTGACAAGGATCCCTATCAGCTGCAGAACGTAAAGGGCAAGTCGCCCTGGAGCTCCAAAATTGCCTCACTGGAAGATTGGCGCGCGGCACTTGAATCGTGCGAGGGTTCAGGTTGCAAGACGGCAGAGAACAGGGCAGCTCCCTAGCGAAATCGCGCATCGAGCAGAACCTGCAAGAATGCTTAAAATGCGGTCGCTTGCTGCATGATCCCCGTTGGATAGAACGGCGCTGTTTATCGGGAGATTCCAGCCGTTCCACCTTGGACACCTTGCAACAGTACGATTCGCGCTCGGCAAAGCGCGCATGCTGGTGATAGTCGTTGGCAGCGCGCAGAAAAGCCATGAGCCGAGGAATCCCTTCACTTCAGGCGAACGTATAAAAATGATAAGGGAAACGCTGAACGCGGAGAAGATCGACGCAAAGCGGATCATGATAGTACCAGTGCCGGATGTAGGCGACCACTCTATGTGGACCCACAAGCTGGATACGCTGGTCCCAGAATATGACCTTGTTATCGCCAATGATCCGTTTACCCTCATGCTCTTTCGCGAGCGCGGAATCAAAGTCCTTCAAGCTCCGCTATACAGGCGGAGTGAAATGGCTGCGACAGAGATTCGGAAAATAATGCGGGAGGGTAAGAGCGGCTGGGAAAAGCTCGTATCAAAGCCTGTGCAGAAGATAATTAAAGAGATCGATGGCGTTAAGCGAGTTAAGGCAATCGCCGAAAAAGATGATACTGACTATCATTCCGGATAGAAAACATATTTCTAGACCATGCACCATAGCATAGCAGTGTTCGGCAAAAGCTACACAAGGGCCGGAAATATGCGTCAGGCTACCAGTCCTGAAGGCGAACCCTGGTACGCTGATCTTCAGAAACTTACAAGCGAGGAGCTGATGAGGATGTATACCATGCTAGCCGACGGCCACTACAGATTTGCAAAGAACGCTTGGTACATCCCGATTGGCAGTGACCAGCGGTGCCCTATTATGGTGGCAAAGGGATACAGGTCGCCCGACACTCTCGACAGGATGGTCGAATTCCAGGACACCGCCAAGGTTCTTGAGATCGAGTTCCAGAGTTTCATTGATGCGTGGGATTTCGGATACATTACCGAGTGGGAAATAGAAAAGGCCATTCTGAAGATTCTAGAGGCAAGAAACATTGCGATCACGGAGCAGTCTGGCAACGGAAGCACATGATGAAAAGCTCGCCGCTAGGGCGGAAGTGAAAGTAGCGGTTTTTTCCAGATCTGTTAATATATTGAACGCCCATCCTTCGATATATTGACAGAGGGTGAGAGCGGCGGCTATAGGGGGGCCGGCCTCGATTTGCTTTCCAGTCATCACTTATCGGTGGGCGATACCGTAAGCGTTACCACTCCCGATGGCGAACTCTCAGGTGTCATTATGCCCAGGTATGAATCTGCGAGTGACAACTACCTGGTCATAAAACTAAAGAGTGGGTATAACACGGGGATCAAGATTGACAGGGTAAAATCAATATCAAAATTACCAGTGAAAAAAATCGAAGCGAGCAGCGCTACCATGGTGCCAGATGAAAACAAGAGCCTTCCAAGAGTTGCTTTGATAAGCACCGGCGGAACGATAGCGAGCAAGATTGATTACCGGACCGGTGGAGTACATGCAGCACTTTCCGCCGCTGAACTGTACTCTTCGGTGCCAGAGCTCGCCACGTACGCTCGGGTGGACCCCGAGGTCCTGCTTAGCGAGTACAGCGAAAACCTAAAGCCCGAACACTGGACAATGATTGCGAAAAAAGTCGCTGAAAAGATAGAATCGGGGAATTACAGTGGCATAGTTGTCTCACACGGCACAGACACTATGCACTATACTGCAGCTGCACTTAGCTTTGCACTTCAGAACATTCCCTTGCCCGTCGTGCTTGTTGGAGCACAGAGATCTTCTGATAGACCGTCCTCTGACGCTGCGGTCAATCTTATTGGGGCAACGATGTTTGCCGCAAGGGCAAATGTCTCCGGCGTCTTTGTGGCAATGCATGCCGGAACCTCAGACGATGTGGTTGCTGTCCACGTAGGCACACGGGTAAGAAAGAATCACACAAGCCGGCGCGATGCATTCGAATCAATAGACGTTACGCCTGCAGCATTGGTCAGGCACAACGAAATTGAAATGCAGAAAGCGAGCCAAATAAGGCTGGCTGCGAGGACAGATGTGAGCAAGCTGAAACTGCAACCCAAATTTGACAGCAGAGTGATGCTGATAAAGTATTACCCGGGCTTTGATCCGCGTGTCATTGAAAATGCGGCCAAATCTGGCTACAGGGCGATAGTCTTTGAGGGCACGGGACTTGGCCATGTCAACAAAGAGTGTTTTCCGGCGATTCAGAGGGCGGCTGAAGCAGGCATCATGATTTTCATGACCTCGCAGTGCATCTGGGGGAGGGTCAGCATGAAAGTGTACGACACCGGGCGCGACTTGCTCAGCATCGGTGTCGTGCCGCTGTCAGACATGATTTCAGAAACTGCGACAGTAAAGGCCATGTGGGCTCTGGCGAATGCACATTCTAAGGATTTCAAGGACATCATGCTGGAGAATATCTCTAACGAAATCTCTGAAAGCATCCCCGTTTCTGATTAGGCAATCGTTAATACATGAGAAAAATGAGACTCTAGCGCGGCGTGTCACAATTCGACCCGACAGCGCTGGATCTAAAGGTGGGTTTCGAAATACACCAGCAGCTTGCGACTAGAACCAAACTGTTCTGCTGCTGTGACTGCGAGGAAGCTGAAAAGTATGCAGGCAGTTTTGTAAGAAAGTTGCGCCCAACCCGGAGTGAAATGGGTGCTCTTGATCCAGCAGCGATTTTTGAATTCAGCAAGATGCGCACAGTTGAATACCACGCAAGCACTGGCTCCAGCTGTCTTGTGGAAGCAGATGAGGAGCCGCCGCACGAAGTTAGCGTTGAGGCCCTAGAAACGGCCCTGATATTTTCACTTGCGCTTAACTCGAAGATAATGGACGAAATTCATGTCATGCGGAAAATAGTAATCGATGGATCGAATACTACGGGTTTTCAGCGCACCATGCTCGTTGCATCAGGCGGATATTTCAATGCAGGAACCAAGCGAGTCGGCGTTCAGAGCATATGCCTTGAAGAGGACGCCGCAAAGCTGATCGATGACGGCAAGCAGACAAGAAAGTACGGGCTCGACAGGCTGGGCGTACCTCTTGTCGAGATAGCTTTGGAACCCGTGACAGGCAAGCCCGATGAGATCATGCAGGTTGCTCTTACGCTGGGAAGGCTCCTTAGAGCAAGCAAGCGCGTTGCAAGGGGGCTGGGCAGCATCAGACAGGACGTCAACATCTCTCTGCTCGATGGCGCCGTTGTGGAAGTCAAAGGAGTGCAACAACTTGATCAGCTCGTAAAGGTAATCGAGTACGAAACCAGGCGACAGCACGGCCTCGTCTTGATCGCTCAGAAACTTGGCGAAAGAAATGCTGTTGCAGAAAAGGTCGGAGACAGGATTGCAGACGTTACCGAAATACTGCAGGCGGCGCAATCAAAGATAGTAAAAAAGATTCTTGGAGTCCCTGACTCGCTTTTCTCCGCAATACGCATCCCTGGATTTTCGGGCATGATCGGGTACGAACCATACCCGGATATCAGGATTGGCAAAGAGCTTGGCAGAATGGTAAAGTTCTATCATCTGGACGGCGTTTTTCACTCTGACGAACTTCCGAACTATGGAATCACAGAAAAAGAGGTAGCAGCCATTCGAAAGCAATTGCAGCTGCACGATGACGATGCATTCGTGATTGTTGGTGGTCCAAAGGACATGGTCGGGGCCGCGGCGAGTGCGATAATCCAGCGACTGAAGGCGGCTACTGCAGGCGTACCGGCCGAGACAAGGGCAGCGACTGTCGATGGCACGACGGTGTTTCTCAGACCAAGACCTGGAGCGGCAAGGATGTATCCCGAGACGGATATTGCCACGATTCCGGTTACAGAAACAATGCTTGAAGATCTCGCAGACAAGGTTCCCAAACCCTGGGATGAGATAGTAGATTCGATTGCCAAGAAATACGATCTTAACAGGGTAATCGCGAGTCAGATTTTTGATTCGGATTACCTTGCCACGTTTGAATCTATCGTCGGCAGAACTGGCATTTCTCCGACATTTGTGGCGTCAAGACTTACAGAGGGCCTGGCCAGCCTGCAAAAACAAGGACTTGACGTGACCGCTCTGACGAACGAAATGATTGTTGATATTTTTGACAGACTGGACGCCGGATCCATTGCCAAGGAGTCTGTTCTTGTCATATTTGAAAAGCTGGTCAGAAAAGAAGCCAGCACCGTCGATGAAGCGATCGCAGCTTCAGGCATGTCCTCAATAGGCGACGAGGAGCTTTCTGCCATGCTCGACAGGATAATCGAAGAGAACTCGGATACTGTAAGGGAAAAAGGAATGGGAGCGTTAAGCACGCTTATGGGAAGGGCCATGTCCGTCCTGAGGGGAAAAGCTGACGGTCAAAAGATAAATCGTATCTTGAAGGACAGGTTGGAAAAGCTGGTAAAATAGGCGATGTATAAACCAAGAGACACCCGGGATATTTACGACGAGTCGCTCTCCGTTAATGCTTCGAACTTGCGCAGGCAACTCGCAGAAAAGTCTGTTGGAGAAAAGGAAATAGAAAGCGTCATTGACTCTCTTTCAAGAATGTACAACGGTCACGTCGCCAGCATTGTCGAGGAATGTAAAACGGACATGATGGCCCTAGAGCGGGTTCCGTCACCTTTGAAACTGTTTCTGGACTGTCTCGCAAAGACAAAGGATTCTCTCGCATTGTCGCGCCCGGCGCGCAGGCTAATAGACATCCATGTTTCGGCATGGGAAGATTGGATGTAAAGAGTAAGATTCTTTAGATGTCGTATGCATGGAAGCTGCCGTCTTGGGTGAGGCACGTTTTTCCGATGAAAAGGCAGATTTTCATCCCAGATCCTGGCTTTCAAGGTACCGTCGCACTTCGGTTGGCTACCTCACAAAGATGCTCCTCTTTTACCATGGAATCGGCATTGGACTGCTGCTTGCCGGGACCGCGGTGGTTGAGCTTGCGATCCCTGACTACGAGCAGCCGAGCATTCCGAGATCACTTTCTTCCGTCCTGGCTGCCGGTCCGATAGAGGAGACCGTATTCTTTGGGATTCCGTTTTATGTTTTTGGTAACGCTTATTCTGTTCTGGTCACTGGCGCAGTCTGGGTCGGCATACATCTCTTAAACACAGATTCCCTAGAGCTTGGAAGCCTTGCATTTGGCAACCTGCTCTTCGTTCTGCCGTCCCTGTTCTTCAGCTTGAGGACATGGGTGAGCGGAAAAGGTTGGTTCTCCGTTCTCGCTCATTCAGCATGGAACGGCGTATTCTTTGGCGCTGGATGTGCGACAGGAGAGTTCGAATGCACCGCAATTGACAGCGACATCAATGCAACTATGTTCAGCATTCTTGCATCCGGGGCGCTGATAGCAGTTACTTATATGCTGTATAGAAGGAGAGAAAGCGCCGAACGCAAACGCCTCGCCGCTTGAGCTTTTCCGAATTCATATATATGTCAGCGATTTTCTTGAGGAATCGTATGGGTCAGAGTGAAAACAATGTCAGCGTTTCTGTTACTGTGGGCGAAGTAAAGGTCCAGTTCTCTGGCTCTGCCGAGTCCGTCATGTTATCCGTGATGAACTTTCTTTCAAAACAGGTACCGGCAATGAAC
>DADA01000065.1 GCA_002494895.1 Nitrososphaera sp. UBA210 | reverse complement strand
CGCACGATGCCACAGAGTCCATCCTGGCTACCATAGAAGAGCAAAAGATCAACCTGCTTGTGGCCGACTTTGAAACGCTGCGAAGGGATAGAAAGCTGCTCACAATAATGACTTGCAACGTGCTTGCGATCCGTGCCGAGGACGACGCGCTAAAGCTGGAACCTGAGCATGAAAGAATCGGCATCGACTTGAAACCCAGCGCGGTGCCGGCGGCTGACAAGAGAAGCCTGGTCGTGGTCTACGACGGAGGCGAGCATTCCGACATGGTTCTCAAAGCTACAAGCTGGCTTGAGCATTCCGGCCGGTTCAAGGTTAATCTGCTTTCGGTTAACAGCAGGGGCAGAAAAGACAAGAGCACAAACAGTGTTTCGATGCACCAGGATTATCTGAGCAAGCTCGGTGTCGACATGAAGGAAATACAGTTGAATGCTGACAGCAGCGGGTGGTCCGCAGATACCACCCTATCTGCTGTGAGCTCTTTTCAACCAGACCTCGTAGTCATGGGCGCCTCTGTCGGCGGGTTCTCTGTTTTCAACAACCCTGATTTTCTCTCTCTACTGGATCAGCTCAACTGCCCCGTCATTATCGCGAGGAATTTTACCATACCTGGAGTACACCAGGCCAGGTCTGCGCTCCTGAGACTCTTAAAAAAATAGCTACAGGAAATCTGTCAGTTTGGTAACAACAGTCTCTCTCTTAAAAAAGCGGTCCGCCCTGGCCATCGCCTTCCGTTGAGCATCTAACAGCTCGCCCCCCATGTCGATCAGCTGGAGCAAGTTCCAGGGCGCATTTCCTCCGTAGTGATTGTTAAAGTAGGCATAGGTCACAGGAACCTGCGATTCGATCTGATTCAGCTTGCCAAGCCACGGGCGCAGCTCGTTTTCCGAATACCTGTAGTTGTACCACACAGACTTGCCGTGTCCATGCCACCTTACAAACGAGTGAGTTGTCGCGGTGATGACAACCTTTGAGAGAAATTCGAGGGGCGAGTCTGTTATGGTGTTCGCTATGTTGAATTCTTCCAGCAGATCCCAAGTCTCCTGCCTGTTCCATGATTCATGGCGAAATTCTACGGCGAAATGCAGATGGCGCGGAAGAAGACCAAAGAATGACTCGAGACTTTGCTTTTCCTTGAACGCAAAACTGGGAGCAAGCTGGATCAGCAGGCATCCAAGCTTGCCCGCCTTCTCCAGAGGCCCTACAAGTTGTATGAAATCGAGTATTGCTTTTTCCACGCCGGCCAGCCGCCGATCATGTGTTATCGACTTTGGTATTTTCAGGGAGAACTTGAAATCCGGACCGGTCGCCCTTGCCCATCCTGCTATCATGGACTTTGACGGCGGCCGGTAGAAGGACGAGTCGACTTCGACTGATTCGAATATTCTGGCGTAGAATGGGAGCTTGGATACCCTGTTATTTGGATAGAACGCTCCCACCCACTCCTGATAGCTCCATCCGGAAGTGCCGAAAAGGATCGTCAACTGCATGGCTGTGAGGATGATGTCCTATAAGATTGTCGCACGAATGATTCTAGACTTGGCTACCAAAATTAGAGCAAATCCGAATGTTTCTTGATAGAATTCCTATCATGCGATAGTGAGCCATGATCTTGGTCATCAAAAAGAAATGAATATGATTACTACAAACTCTGCTCTACTACTCCAACAGGCTGGCTAACAACCATATGCGTTGCCTATGGTGCATCGACGTCTTTTATCAAGTTCTATAGCGCACAGGCACGAACATTAGCACATGTCAACCTACTACGAAGGCAGACAGACTGAACACAAAGATGGATCAAGGTCGAAAGCGATCTTTCTCGAAAGCACTCTGGGCCAGCCCTCGCCGGATCTACTGCTGAGCCAGAAGGCAGAACAGCTGTGCACCACACAGGGGATAAACTACAAGGGGCTTGAGCCGATCCAGAGGCTGTTCCTCACGCATTACCGTTGTCCGATGTGCAAGCTCTTGCCACTGTACTACCTGAACCTTGCGCATCCAAAGAGGGTCAGGTGCGGCAAATGCGGCAACCTCATTGCATTCACGAACGCCGGCAAGTATGGCAAGATGAGGAAGCGAATCGCGTTCACGCTGTGGATCTCAAGGGAGGTCGCGGCAGGTGTTTCATAACAGCGTTGATGCACTCACAAAGCTACTGACAAGCAGCGGCGGGGACGGCCAAGTGCTGGAGAGCTCGGCGATCTCTTCCGTGTCCTCAAAGATATCGGTACTTAGCAACGGCGTAAGACATTGCAGCGTCCAGGTAAAGTTCGAGAGTGGGGTAGAATATCGGGTGGAGGCCTTTGGCGATGAGGCCGACGAACTTTACCGTAAAGCCAGAGAGCATTCTCAATAGGAATACGTGCAATAGTTCCTAGTACGCAAGCTCGAACTTGGCGTCGACAGCCTTGTCTGAGGTGTTGAACCGATTGTCAAAGATAAAGTAATGCTTTCCTTCCGGCACCTTTGCATCGATTTCGCCTCTTGAAACCTTTCCGCTGAAATAGTATGCCTCAAATCCCTTTCCCTCCTGCAGGCTGATCAGTGACTTCTCGGGCGCTATCGTTACAACGACATCGGAATCAAATGATGAACCAGATGAGGAAAAGGTCCCAGTGATCTTGGCATTCCCATTGGCTTCCGGGGGAACTGTAAATTCTCGATATTGGAACGTCCCAGCCTCAACTGTCATCAGCTCGTCTACAACAGTCTCGACGTGACCCAAGGTTGGCGCTGTGATATTACGCGCGCTCATGCCCAGAATGCTGCTGGCGCCCACGCTTGCCGCCAGAATCGCCACTCCTGCAAGAGCAATCAGCTGCTTCCTTTTGCTCATGGACCTTGTTGTTGCCATGCTTAGACAGTCGCAAGCTGTCAGCTCTATGATCTATAAAAGTAACGGCATGGATTGGTAAGGACATACAAGTAAGAATGACTCACCTCAGCATTCTCATATAACTATGTTCTTTGTGAGGTGGTTCATGACGCCTATCTTGATTCTTCAGGTCCAGCTTTGCTATCTCTGGCAGGGCAAGGGCGTGGTCCAGATGATTTGCGCTGCCAGTTATCTCTATGCACGGTTTTGAACTTCAAGTCGCAAAAGGTTATATCCATTGATCGATTGAACCTGCACAAAGTTGAGAATGTATCATGCTGATTATGATGAGTTCTTTTCCATCAAGCATGACGAAAGGATTCGGTCTGAGTGGCTCACCAACAGTCAATTGTGCGAGAAACCCATCACGCAATTGATAGACAGGTATGACATCAACTCAAAGAGCGTTCTGTCGATAGGTCCATCCTATGGACACGAGGAGTACTGGTTCCACAGGAAGGGAGGATGTTCCCTTAACTTCGTAGACATAGATGAGAGTCATACCATAGAAGACTATTTGAAAAAGATTTCCTTGCAAATTGAGCGCAGCCACTTGGTGTATCGGATAGGTGACGCGAGCGATCTCTCTATGGATGGATCGCAGAGGTTTGATGTCTGCTATTTTAGCAGCTTTACGCCGGATATGCTCAAGAATAGGGAAGTGGCCGAAAGAATTCCGAAATCATCGATAAAAAGGGCGTTTGATAGACTATCCCGCAAATCGGATGCTAGCTATTCGGGTGGTATGTGGCAAGACAATGAAGAACCTCTTTCAAGTTTGACTGCTAGGATCCTGCGTTATTCGCTAAAGTCCGACGGAGGACTGATGCTGTATCAGAGTTATGGTTCTAACATTGATGCTCGCACACCGGGATACCTTTCCGCAATCAAAAAGCAGCTTCTTGCACTTGGGATACACTTGATAGACATGTACTATTTCATAGGGTATCCATCGGTTCACTTTTTCGCTGCCTACAAAGGCTCTGAATCTTGCCTGAAGGATTTCCTGAAGGATCTGGCGAATCGACCCGAACTGACGAGAATTCATGGAAGAGCTCAGATCACATTTCGAGGTCTGGCAAAGTTCTACGACCTATCAAAAGAAAACTGACAAACCGTCCATCGCATCCGGGCGTTCCAAGCTGCAAACATCACCATACCGAAATCATGTTCTGTTTCCAAGGAATCAAAGTAATTTACCTTTGAAGACTTTCAAACGCAACTCAGATCGCGGAAACATTAGAAACGCGCATTGGCTCCCACGACATTTATTCGGTCGTGCAGGACTGTTTATATGACAAGCCGCAGGCGATAATCATACCGTCATGCAGGAATTGCGCACTTACAGAGTGGCTCACGATGATTTTTTTTCCTTCGCCGCCGCACCTGAATTAAAAGAATCTTTTGACATGTTTTATCAGCGATGCAAGGAGCCAATGCGCGAATTGATAGAGATGTACGGACTCCATTCCAAGAGAGTACTGTCTGTCGGGTCCTCGCTGGGATATGAAGAATATTGCTTCTACGAGAACGGTTGCAGCCTAACGTTCTGTGACATAGACGAGCACGAGACCATCGAGCCCTATCTCAAAAAACTCCAGGACTCGGGGGAAAGAGACACTCTTACGTATTTTGTCGGCGATGCAGCCAATCTGATCAATGTGCTTGATAACAGGTTCGATATCTATTATGTCAGCAGCTTTACGCCAAATGAGTTACGCAACAGATTCATGAAGCGTGTCTACCGCATGCCGTATCTTGGACGTTTCTTGGATAAGACCATAGGAAGACTTGGAATGGATTTTCTTTACCGAGGACTATGGTCTTGGCCGCAGGACAAAGACGTTCTAATGGACTTGGTGATAAAGATCGCCGATAGTGCTCTGGACCATGAAGGGATTTTTGTCTACCAGAGCTATGCTTCAGGAGTAGACGCCAGAGATAGCAGGTATGTTGAAAGCATCTGCAGACAGCTCGAGTCAATCGGTATTTATCTCCTAACGGTATACTATTTCAAGAACTATCCCAATATTCATCTCGTCATCGGATTTAGGGGGCATCTTCAGGAAGCAATGAAATTCATGAATAAGGTGCGCGATAGCAAGGCGCTCTCGGCCTTTCACGGAAGATCCTTGGCAATCGTGGATCCGGGGGAGATAAGCAAGGCTTACGAGCTGTCCCCGAAGATCATAGACAAACTTAGAAGTTAGGATTCGTTATTCATCCCAAGTCTAATCCGTTCGCACGCATGGATCTAGGTTTTTCACCGTCGACATCGATCGAGTGCCGGAGAAAATGCTGGGAACAAGTGGGTCGTCCTGTGATCCTTCAGTGTTCCCAAAACCGATTCTCTTTTCGAAAGCCCTAACAACCAATAAGGGGGTGTTGACGAAATGGGCCGAAAGGGATTTGAACCCTCGACCTTTCGATTATCAGTCGAACGCTCCACCAAGCTGAGCTATCGGCCCGTTCAGATTTTCAGAATTGCGAGCGTTATTTAATCTTGTGGCAACGGAGCGACGGCAACTCATCAACCGCATTCTGCAAGAAAGGTCTTCTAGACGGACCGGATTGATAAATAGAAAAAACAAATATCAATATAGAGCCTCCGATAACTTCACTCCCGCTTGGTCAGAGTATCTAAGAGGCTTGTGCGGTACAACACCGTAGAGCAGGAAGATGCCGAGCAGCGTAATGCAAAACACGTGCGCTATTGCTGCGAAAAGTGCGGCAAGGTATTTGCCGCCTGGAAATACCTGCGGCAGCATAAAGTCGAGAACCATTCTTATTAATAATACGTTTAAATTGTCAAAATCCGGGCTAAGATTTCGTGGGCCGGTAGTTTAGTCCGGTAGAATACCTGCCTTGCATGCCATGGGCAGAGGAAACGTAGGTGGTCGTGGGTTCGAATCCCACCCGGTCCACTAACAATTGAATGACAAATGCAGAATCTTGCTGAAAGAATAAGAAAAGACCTGAGGAAAGCCAGTGATCCAAGCAAGGTCTCAGTGCTCCAGGGCTTTTTCAAGACCGGACCAGGACAATACGGTGAAGGCGATCGCTTTATGGGCGTGACGGTGCCAGAGGCAAGAAAGATAGCCAAGGCCCATGCCGATTCGGCAGATTTTCAGACTATCAAACATCTTCTTGGCTCGCCGGTGCACGAAGAAAGGCTTGTCGCCCTGTTGATGCTCGTAATGAAAAACAAGACTCACGGAGCGCTGGCAGCGAAATTCTATCTGCAGAATCTGGATCGAGTGAACAACTGGGATCTGGTCGATCTCAGCGCGCCGAGCATACTCGGTCCATACCTGGCAGGCGCGGACAGGTCCCTGCTGTACAAGCTTGCCAGATCAAAGAACGTTTGGAAAAGACGAGTTGCAATTGTTACCACCCTTTACTTTATCAGAAACGATGACTTGGACGACACATTTAGGATCGCAAAAATACTCTTGCGTGACGACCACGACTTGATCCACAAATCCGTTGGCTGGATGCTCCGTGAAGCCGGCAAACGAGACGCTGATGCCGAAGAAGAGTTTCTTCGCAGCCACTATCGAAAGATGCCTAGAACCATGCTCCGCTACGCGATCGAAAGGTTTCCCGAAACGAAAAGAAAGTCCTTCATGAGATCAGACGATGAACGTTAGGTTCAAATATGGACTTCGGCGGATGCAATTCTACCATGGAATACGTGTATGCCGCATTATTGCTACACAAATTAAAGCAAGGTATCACCGAGGACGGTGTGAAGAACGTTGTAAAGGCTGCGGGAGTTACGCCGGATGAAGTGAGGGTAAAAGCGCTTGTCGCCGCGTTAAGCGAAGTCAATATCGAAGAAGCTCTAAAGGCAGCCCCGGTTGCCGTTGCAGCAGCTGCGCCAGCTGGCGGTGGGGCAGCTCAGGCGGCTCAGGCCAAGGCTGAAGAAAAGAAAGACGAGAAGAAAGAAGAAGAGGCTCTTGAAGGGCTCTCTTCTCTATTCGGTTAGGCCTTTTCTCCTTTTTCCTTTTTGACCTGAGAGTCGCCTGACCCCTACTGCAAAAGTTGTTCCGCCTCTATAATAGAACATTCTAAATACAGCTAGCGCAATGAGGTGTAGGAATGCGGCAGGACGCTTCTGTCAAGGCAATGAGCGCATGCTCACATGGTGGCATCTACTCTGCGGACCATCGACTTGTGAGGATTGATTGCAGCTC
>DADA01000014.1 GCA_002494895.1 Nitrososphaera sp. UBA210 | reverse complement strand
GCCTTGCTTTGCCTTGTAGCCCAGCCTCCTGGCCCTGTCAAGCCTGCTCGGCCTTTCAATCCTGTTTATCGTGGGCTCGGCCCTCCATGCAATGGCCTTGGACTTTAGCTCGTCTGAATTGGTCTTCCACATCTTTAGCCATGTCTGGGCCATGTAGCTGCGCATGTTACGTCATTCTCCTGAATTCTGCCCCTTATATTCTATATCACGCCGCGGAGAATCTGGATTACCTTTTCGGCGATGACAGTGGACGCAAGAGACTGCGCCTCTTTTGTTTGCGCGCCAATGTGCGGAGTGCAGATAAGATTTGGAAGGGCAAGGAGCTCTTTGTAGGTTGGAGGCTCTGTTTCAAAGACATCGAGCGCAGCGCCGGCAAGCCTGCCGCTCTTCAGCGCTTCATAGAGCGCCTTTTCATCGATTATCTCTCCCCTTGATGTGTTGATCAGATAAGCAGTTGGCTTCATCTTGGCAAAGCGATCCGAATTGAACATGTTTACCGTGTCTGGAGTTGAAGGCACGTGACATGTGACAAAGTCAGAGCTTTCCAGCAGCGTGTTGAGGTCTGTGACTATCATTCCTGTTTCGCTGATGAACTCGCGGTTTATCGGGTACGGGTCATACCCGATGAGATTCATGCGAAGGGCCTTTGCGAGCCTGCCAATATTTCGGCCGATATTTCCGACTCCAATTATTCCCAGGTACTTGCCGGACAATTGGCTTCCCATAAGGTCCTTCTTGATCCAGTTGCCTTTCTTGCCTTCAGAATCAGCTCTTGGTATGCTCCGTGCAAGTGCGATCATCAGGCCTATTGCCAGCTCGGCGACAGCGGTAGAGGCGGCTTCTGGAGCGTTGATGACCCTGATATTTCTTGACTCGGCTGCATTGACATCGATGTTGTCAAGCCCCACCCCGACGCGCGCGATTATCTTTGCGCGGGCAGCGGCGTCGATGACTTCTTTGGTAACCTTTGTCCTGCTCCTGACGATAATGACGTCGTAGTCCTTGACGGAAGAAACTAGCTCCGCCGGCTTTATCTCTGGCTTGTAATCGACAGCAAGCCCGGAGCGCTTCATGCTGTCTATCCCGGCCTGATCAATTGAATCGCAAACGAGAACCCTGCCGCTTGCCTGCATATCGGGGTGAGAAATCCAGTAGCAATATAATACTTTTGAACAAGATCTTGCATGTAAAACAGCTCTAATTTTTTGAGTTTCTTGATCTTAGGCATTTTTCAGGCTACTTTGCGGGGGGACTCTAAAGCCGTAATGTCCTGTAATGTCACTGAACTCAATATCCATTTACATGGTGAAATATCAGCTATTGTAATGAACAGGCGGAGCCTGCATCTAATCGCGCTCCTTGCAGGAGCGGCGTCAATTGTTGTAGGAATCACCATCGTGTTTTTCGGAAGTGTTCACTTAGATGAAACGGAGATTCAGCCAACTAACATAAGCAACTTTGAACATGGTACTTCCGTTTTTAATATTCCAGATGCCAAAGTCGATGGAATTTCTAGACCGCTATTCAAGGATACATCAGACAAGCGCATCTACTTCGTAACTGCCGATAATGCGTCAAGCCTTGGGGAATTCGGAAACACGATGGGAACACTCGATTTTTGTAGAAGCGAAGAATCAGAAGATCTTGCAACAGGCGAGAGCTTCGATCCCATCGATGTGAAGATCGGATCACTGCGACCTACTACAATTGCCTTCTGTGCATCAAACGAATTTGACAAGTCGCATGTTTACCTGCTAAGGGTGAAAGATGAGTCATATTCATCAAGCGTCGCAGAAGGCGCGGACTATGATACGGATATCAGAGGACTGAATTTTCAGCTTAGCACTAGAACCCTGGATCTGCCTGCATTTTCTCCTACTCCTTTGGATGAGTTCGTGAATGGCACTATTATTGAATCAAGTTTCAATCTTGAAACCAGCGCAACTTCACATGCGAACGAAGGTGTGCATATGTTCGTGTTAGATTTCATGGAGCCGCACACCGAAGAGTCGCCCACTGGTGGTGGTTACAGAACGGTCGGACTTGCAGTTTATGTGCGCGTCATCAGGTAATGCGCGGCAAAAAAAGAATCAGTGGGCGGCTTTATTTTGCTCCCACAATGCGAACGTGTTGCTTTCAGTGTCAGTACAGACCGCGAACCATCCATGACCCGGGACTTCTGTCTTTGGAACCTTCACCTTTCCACCGAGCGTTTCGACCTTCTTGGAATACTCCTCCACCGAGTCAACTCCGATATAGTTTGTGATGGTTTGCTGTGGCTGCTGCCTTGGGATTATGCCTCCGCCGCCCGTAGGCTCTCCCTTTTCGTTGGTCGTGGTGACGAACATCCAGTATTCCATGGGACCAGGCATTTTTTCCGGCTTCCATCCGAACAGGCCATTGTAGAACTTGTTGGCTCTCTCTGTGTTGTCTGCCGCTATTTCAAAATGAACTATCGTATGCATTCCAATTACCTCTGTATAGCCACTATAGAAACGTAATATTAAAATCAGTAGGTAACGTTTCCGTAAGTCGGTATATGCCAAGTAAGTTAGAATCCCAGGAGGTTCCGGAGTATCCCGCAGCTGTCGATCAGATAAAGCAGTGCCCCATCGATTTTACTTCGCAGGTCATTGGCAAAAAGTTTACCTCGGTGATATTGCGGAACATGATATACCTTGGCCAGAGAAGGTTCAACGAGTTTCTCGCAATAAAGGGCATCAACCCAAAGACGCTGTCACTCAGGCTAAAGGAAATGCAGCGAAACGGCATCATAGATCGCAGGGTGTACAATGAAACTCCGATTAGAATCGAGTATTCCCTCACAGAAAAGGGAAGAGCGCTGAGGCCGGTGTTAGAGCAAATGATGGCGTTTTCCATGCGGTACTATTCAAAGGAGATATTCAAAGACGGCAGGCCCCGAACAGTGTCCGAGTTTTTCGGCTCACACTCTCAAATTGTGATTCGCGACTAGTCGCAGCGAGGAGAATTCCTGACTGAACCGATAATGAATTTATGGATGGCAGGCGTGATGGAGAGACAGGGCTCGCTTTGTCGGACGATTCTAGCGACGCGTACATCCTGCGCATAACTAGACGGGAGGTTGAAGCGCAGCTATTCATGCAAAGGTCGCTTTTTGTAGGCGTAAGGCGGAACTGGTCCCGTGGTTCAAAGATACTGTTCGCGAAGAGGTCAGATGCGTTCATCGCATCTGGGGTCGTTGGAAGAATAGATACTCCTGAGGAGCTTGACCCGGACGAAAAAGAGCTCTGCGTCCGGAATAATTGGTATGCCAAGATTGTGTTCGAAAGGCTGACAATGTTCCACCCGGAAGTGCCAATCAAGGACACCCCATTTGCAGTCCTCAGTCCCATTGCACTGCATGGCTCTCCGGTAATGGTGGACGATGTTGTAAAGGTCGAAGCTACCGCATTATGCAGGATACATGTCTGAAATTGTCGATTGATTCGTTCGCCGTCGTTCAAACTTGAAGACATTACCTTTCTCATGCTAGATTCGATTGACTCGTAGACCAGAACGCTATGGTTTGGCATGGAGATACACAGAGTCCGAAATCCCCATGAAGCTCGCACGATCTTGTAGATTGCGAAGATGCGATGAAGGTAGCTATATCCTTACGACCTCAGCAGATAATGAAAATCTCCTTTTGCCTGAATCGCTTCTTTAGTCGTGGTTTGTAGGTCTCCATGAATTTCATTGCTGCTTCACTTCGTTCTTTTGGAACTACCACGAACATGCCTGTATTTTCCTCATCAGGATATTCGTTGCCGGTTACAGGATCGACCCAATCGCCGAGCGTTGGTTTGAGAAAAGTACAGAAACTGAATTTGTCTGCCAATTCTCTTTTGGTATCTAAGAATTTCTTTATTGGAATCTTTTTGCGATCATTGTAGTAGCGGGGGAGTATTATGTCAATTCTTGTGCTTGGCAGTGGAGGACTCAAAGGACACTTAAAGAATAGTAAACCTGATCTTTTTCGTTTTCAACAGCTTGTATTGTGCTTCTGTTATCCAGTACGAATTGTCTTTCATAGCTGCGGTAGGGATGCCAGAATCGAGCAGGACCTCAAAACCTTTCAGTTCGAATCTTGAATTCGGAAACACAATCTTGTACCCACGCTTTCTAGACATTGTTCTGGTCTTATTAATTACCTGCATCGAACTTGACTGGGTACAGAAGGATACGATCTTCTATATAAAAATATGTACTTCCTTCACAGCATGGAGGCTGGCCGATTTCTCGCTAGGCTATCGCGCTCAGAACTATTTATTACAGCCAGAATACTAGTTCGCATCTGACGATGCCGTCGTTTAGAATTGACAAGGACTCTCTTGGCGAAGTCAAGGTTCCGTCTGATGCCTACTATGGCCCTTTCTCAGCCCGCGCAAAGGAACAGTACAAGGTGACCGGCCAGAAGGCCCATATCAATCTCGTAAAGGTCTACGTGATGATAAAGCGCTCTGCCGCCCTTGCCAACAAGGAGCTGAAGGTTCTTGACGTTCAAAAGGCAGATGCCATAGTAAAGGCCTGCGACGAAATTCTTGCCGGCAAGTTCCTAGATGAATTTGTAGTTGAAGCAATCAATTCCGGAGCGGGCACCGCGTTTAACATGAACGCCAACGAAGTAATTGCGAATAGGGCCCTTGAGATACTCGGCAAGAAAAAGGGGGCATACGAAATTGTCAGCCCAAATGACGACGTAAACAAGTCGCAGTCAAGCAACGACACCTTTCCAACTGCGATGCACGTCGCCATCCTGCTTAACATGCAAGAGATGGTGGCGTCGCTTGACAGGCTGGTCTCTTCACTTGAAAAGAAGGCAAAAGAGTTTCACACCATCATCAAGATCGGCCGAACTCACCTGATGGACGCGATCCCGGTGACGCTTGGCTCGGAATTTGAACAATATAGCTATGCGCTAACGCAGGCCCGCTCAAAGCTCCTGCAATCAATGGAAGGCCTTGAATATGTGGGGCTGGGCGGTACGGCTGTTGGCACCGGCGCAAACGCGCCCAGGGGCTATCGCGAGCTGGCCATCAAGCATTTGTCCAAGTTTTCTGGGCTGGGCCTAAAGCCGTCGCAGAACATGTTTTATTCTCTCCAGAGCAAGCTCGATGTAGCGAGCTGCTCTTCGGCTCTCCGCAACCTTGCCATAGAGCTCAACAAGATGGCAAATGACATCAGGCTGATGGCGTCCGGCCCCACTGCGGGCTTTTCAGAGATTCTCATACCCGCGGTGCACGCCGGCTCGTCGATAATGCCGGGCAAGGTCAACCCGTCGCTTGCAGAGTGCCTGAATATGATCTGCTTTAACGTGATAGGCAATGACGTTTCGGTGGCAATGGCGGCCCAGGCGGGCCAGTTCGAGCTCAATGTGATGCTGCCGGGTATGCTAAAGTGCGTGCTGGACTCGACTGACATGCTAAAGAATTTCCTTCCAGTGTTTGCTGAAAACATGATAGACGGGATAAAGGCAAACAGGTCGCAGCTAGAGTCCTACATTGAGAAAAGCCCGGTGCTTGTTACCTTGCTCAACCCGTACATCGGGTACCTGAAGGCTGCTGAGATATACAAAGAGTCGCTAAAGACGGGCAAAGGCATCAGGGAGCTGGTGCTTGCAAAGAAGCTGATGACATCCCAGCAGCTCGACAAGGCGCTGTCAAAAGAGAATCTGCTTGGTGCTGGATAGCAAGTCAGGGCTGGTCTGATGTCCTGTGTTTACCCCTACATAATGTGCTTTATCAATAAACTTATACATCTGTAGGGGTAAACATATCTATGGCAAGAGTAAAGCGAAAGCGCGTTGGAAAGCACACCTATTACTATCTTGAGCATAGCATTAGAGATAATGGGAAAGTGCAGAAGAGGGAGGTATACCTTGGCAAAAAGCTGCCGGCAAATATCGAGCAGCTCAAGACTAGGCTGGTCGCAGACGTTCTTGCGGAAAAATGGCATCCCCTTCTTGCGCGAATAAAGGCTAACTATTTCAAGGAAAGCAAGTCCAGCCCGAAATCTGCCAAGGAAAAAGCGATTGAAAACTTTGCCATACGCTTTACATACGACACTCAGAAGATAGAGGGCTCGACGCTTACACTCCGGGAAACAGCGAACTTGTTTGACAGGGGGATGACTCCAAAGGATAGGCCGCTAGAAGATGTAAGGGAGGCAGAAGCTCACAGGAAGCTGTTCCATGAGATTCTTGCGTCCAAGAAGGACTTGTCACTCGCTGAAGTAATAGAGTGGCATAGGAAGCTATTCTCTGAAACAAAGCCTGATATCGCGGGCAGGATAAGAAAGAGCCGGATCGGGATCTCGGGAAGCAAATTCGTTCCCCCACTGCCTGTTGAAGTTTATCCGATGCTGCGCGATTTCTTCGGCTGGTATGACAGGAACAAGGCCAAGCTGCACCCGGTAGAGCTGGCGGCACTTGTTCACTTAAAGTTTGTAACGATACATCCTTTCGCGGACGGTAACGGAAGGGTTTCTCGGCTGATGATGAATTTCATGCTCAATAGAAAGGGCTACCCGATGCTGAACATACCCTACGAGGGAAGAAACAGCTACTACAACGCGCTCGAGAGGGCTCAGCTAAGGAAAAGAAGTGATGTCTTTGTTCTGTGGTTAATCAAGAGATACGTCAAGTCGCACCAAGAATACCTCTGAGGGCAAATGACATGGTGAGTTCCTTCAGAACCTGATCACAGCTGGAAGGCAGACCGCCCGCATGTGCATAATTGTGGATAACAACACAACAGCGTTATCAAAACGTTAAAATCGGGAGCAACGAGCAAATGACCCAAATGAGCTCGAATTCTGCGTTAGAGCGTACCATAAGCAAGGTTTTGTCGCAGAAAGAAACTGAACTGATTTCCCAGATAGATTCCGCGTACCAAGAGTCGCTAAAGAACCTTGAAGCTTCGCAAGGCAAGCTAGAAGGGGAGCGCACGAGGATTGTAGAGTCTGCCAAAAAGCAGGCCGAGAACCTTAAGCGCCAAATTGTTGGCTCTAGCAGGCTCGCCGCGCGCAACCAAGAACTAGTTATTATTGAAACTGCCGTCAACAATGCCTTTGAGCAGGCAAAGAGAAAGCTTGCTGACGCGGGCGACAAGGAAAGCTACAAGTCGCTGATGGCAGGCGTAATTGAAGAAAGTGTTACCTCCATTGGTTCTGGCAAGGTCACAATAGAGTGCAACAAGAGCGACGCAGACCTTGTAAAGAAAATAGTTGCAGATCTCCAGAAAAGGAACCCAAAGGTGGAGGCCGGCGTGTCTACCCACAGCATCGACATCATTGGTGGCATTAGGGTAAAGTCAGCAGACGGCAGCATGACCTATGACAACACCATCGATTCTCGCATCGAAAGGCTCAAACCTTTAATAAGGAAAAACATTGCCCAGATGCTCAGAGGAGAGGAATAGAATGGTAGCCAAGGGTAAAATTGTCTGGGTCAGCGGGCCGGCAGTAAAAGCAGACGGCATGTCTTCTGCAAAAATGTATGAAACTGTCGAAGTCGGAGAGTCGAAGCTGATCGGCGAAGTGATCAGGCTAACAGGCGACATTGCATTTATCCAGGTATACGAATCGACTTCGGGGCTGAGGCCAGGCGAGCCGGTCATTGGAACCGGGCAGCCGCTATCAGTGCTGCTGGGGCCGGGAATAATTGGCAAGATCTATGACGGAATACAAAGACCGTTAGACGAAATTGCAAGCAAGTCCGGCGCCTTTATCGGCAGGGGCGTCGTAACTACGCCTGTCGATTACAAAAAGAAATACAAGTTCAAGCCCAGCGTGAAAAAGGGTGACGAGATCGGTCCGGGGTCTATCCTAGGAACGGTTGAGGAAACACCATTGCTGACTCACAGCATTCTCGTTCCGCCAAACCACCCGGGGGCAACCAAGCTCACCGATGTTGCGAGCGAAGGCGACTATAACATTGAGCACATTGTCGCAACGGCAGAAAAGAGCGGAGAAAAGATCCAGCTAAAGATGTATCACAAGTGGCCGGTGCGAAAGCCAAGGCCGTACGGCGAGCGCTATGACCCGACTGTCCCACTTGTCACGGGACAGAGAATTATCGACACTTATTTCCCGATTGCAAAGGGAGGCACAGGAGCGATCCCCGGAGGCTTTGGCACCGGAAAAACCGTCACATTACACCAGATAGCAAAGTGGGCAGACTCTAAAGTCGTAGTCTACATTGGCTGCGGCGAGCGGGGCAACGAAATGACCGAAGTGCTCGTAGAGTTCCCTCACCTGATCGACCCGCGCTCTGGCAGGCCGCTGATGGAGCGAACAGTGCTAGTAGCGAACACCAGCAACATGCCAGTCGCTGCAAGAGAAGCTTCGATCTATACGGGAGTCACCATGGCGGAATACTACCGCGACATGGGCTTTGACGTCGTGCTTGTCGCGGATTCAACGAGCAGGTGGGCGGAGGCTTTGCGGGAAATGTCCGGCCGACTTGAAGAAATGCCGGCAGAGGAAGGCTACCCATCGTACCTTGCGTCAAGGCTCGCAGAATTCTACGAGCGCGCGGGCAGGGTCAGGGCATTAGGATCTCCGAACAGGGCCGGCTCAGTCACCCTGGTAGGCGCGGTCTCGCCGTCAGGCGCTGACTTTACCGAACCAGTAACGACTCACACGATCAGGTTCATCAAGACCTTCTGGGCGCTAGACACCAGGCTTGCATATTCCAGGCACTACCCGTCCATCAACTGGATGCAGTCCTATTCGGGATACCTTGAAGACGTAAGCAAGTGGTGGAAGGAAAATGTCACAGGCGAATGGTATGACCTCAGGCAGGACTCGTACCAGCTGCTCCAAAAGGAAGATACCCTCAAGGAAATCGTCAGGCTGCTCGGGCCGGAGGCTCTGCCAGACGAAGAAAAGCTCGTGCTAGAGCTCGCAAGGATGATCAAGATCGGAATATTGCAGCAGAACTCGTTTGACAAAGTCGACACCTATTGTAGTCCGCAAAAGCAGGTAAAGCTCGTGAAACTAATGTTAAAGTTCTACAAGGAAGCTCAAAAGGCGCTGAAGGTAGGGACGCCGCTTGCAGACATTAGGGCGATGCCGGTAATCCCATCTCTTTTGAAAGCGAAATTCGAAATTCCAGAGGAGCAGCTGGGCAAGCTGGACGACTTGGACAAGCAGATAGACCAGCAGTTCCACAAGGATGCGGACGCGGCGGCGCCGATGGCAAGGAGTTCCTAGGCATGCCAGAGACAACTGCCGGAGTGGAATACACAAAGGTCGCAGAGATCAAGGGACCGCTGATAATTATCGACGGAATTACAAAAGCCTCTTTTGACGAGCTGGTCGAGATCGAGACTGTAGACGGAGAGCGAAGGCTTGGTAAGGTCCTAGAGGTAGGATTTGGCAAGGCTGTGGTCCAGGTCTTTGAAGGCACGACCGGCCTCACCATCAGCGGGACAAAGGCGAAATTCATCGGCAAGACGATGGAGATGCCTGTGTCGCAGGAGCTGCTCGGCAGGGTGTTTGATGGGTTGGGGAGACCTAACGACGGGTTGCCCGATCCAATTGCGGACAAGTTCCTTGACGTAAATGGCGAGCCCATGAACCCCGAAAGAAGAGAATATCCGACATCGTTCATCCAGACAGGTGTTTCTGTCATTGACGGCATGCTTACGCTCGTAAGAGGGCAAAAGTTGCCAATCTTTTCCGGCTCTGGCATGCCCCACAACATTCTGGCGGCGCAGATAGCCAGACAGGCGGCAGTGGTAGGCACAAAGGAAGACTTTGCGGTTGTTTTCGCGGCTATTGGAGTGCAATATTCAGAGGCGCAGTATTTCAAGCGCAGCCTTGAAGAGTCCGGCGCGCTGAGGCGCTCGGTGCTGTTCCTCAACCTTGCAGACGACCCAGCAATCGAGAGAATCATTACGCCCAGAGTCGCGCTCACTGTAGCAGAATACCTTGCGTTTGACCTAGGGATGCACGTGCTAGCAATACTCACAGACATGACCAACTATGCAGAAGCACTCAGAGAAATTAGTGCGGCAAGAGAAGAGGTGCCAGGTAGAAAGGGATATCCCGGTTATTTGTACACAGACCTTGCGAACAACTACGAGCGCGCGGGCAGGGTAAAGGGCAAGAACGGCAGCGTCACCCAGGTCCCGATTCTGTCAATGCCGGCCGACGACATCACCCATCCGATTCCGGATCTAACAGGATATATCACCGAGGGCCAGATAGTGCTGGGCCGCGACCTGTTCAGAAAGGGCGTCTACCCGCCAGTCAATGTCCTGATGTCGCTTTCAAGGCTCATGAAGGACGGAGTCGGCGAGGGCAAAACAAGGGCTGACCACATGGAAGTCGGCAACCAGATGTATGATGCTTATTCAAGGGCACAGGAGGTAAGGGCACTCGCCGAGATCGTCGGAAGGGCAGGGCTTACCGGAGTCGACTTGAAATATCTTGACGCCGGCGACATGTTTGAGCAGCAGTTTCTAAAGCAGGCGCCCGATGAAAACCGTGCGCTTGACGAGACCCTTGGAAGGGCGTGGGACGTGCTGTCCAGCCTGCCAGAAGGCGAGCTGACAAAAATAAAGGAAAAGAACGTAAAGCAGTACTACAAGGGCAAGTAGCCATGTCATTTGGAAGAAGGGCCACTGCAACAAAAATAGAGCTCATCAAGATCAGGCGCTCGATGCAGGTTGCCAAGATGGTCCACAAGATCCTAGACGACAAGCGCGAAGTCCTGCTGAAAAAAATAGACGAGATGATCGAAGAGGCCAACAAGGCAAGAGAAGACATCTGGTCCCCGCTGGGCGAGATTTACACCGCTGTTTTCAACGGCTACATGTCCCTAGGGACCATGACGCTGGAATCGGTATCCGACTCTACTCCTGCGATAATGGAGACGGATGTAAACGTAAGAAGAATAGTTGACGTCAAGATTCCGACTTTGCAGATCAAGACAAAGGAAGGCGGAGGCAGCCACCTTTCGTACGGCTTTGGCGAGACCAACGCCACGGTGGACAAGGCCGCAAAGCTGATCAAGAACATGTTGCCCAACGTCTGCAAGGCAGCGGAATATGAAAACGCGATATTCAGCCTTGCCAAGGAGCTCGAGCGCACTCAAAAGCTGATTAACGCCCTGGAGTACGTGATAATCCCGCAGTACCAGTTCTCGATATCATTTATCAAGGCGACTCTGGAAGAGCGGGAGCGAGAAGAATTCGTCAGGCTCAAGAAGGTTAAAGTAGTACTTGACAAGAAAAAGGCCGCAGAGGCAGAGGCAGCAGCAAGGCTATGACAGATTCCATATCCGGCCACGTTGAAAAGGCAAAGTCAGAATTAAAGAACGAACATGACTCGATGGTTCAAAAGATAAAGGAAGAAGTCAGCGCGAACAAGAAAAAAGCACTATCCAAAGTCTGATCATAATTCTTCAACTTTTACATGTAGTTACTGTTAAATATGGCAATTTGTTTTGCAACCCTGTATGAGCAGGCTGAACGGGCGTGTTGCAATTTCGGTTTTGGCTGTTCTTGCTACCTCAATGGTTTTTGCGGGCTTAATCGGATTTGAACAGGCGTTCGCTCAGGAAGACGCAGCATCGGCTGGCGGATCAAAATTGCTGGGCGCGGGTCTGGCTTTCGGCCTGGCAGCTGCAGGCGCAGGCATCGGTCTTGGATTCGTAGGCGCCGCGGGTCTGGCAGCAATCAGCGACAACCCGAAGATGCAGTCCAGGGTGTTCATTTTCGTGGGTATGGTCGAGTCAATCGCTATCTACGGAATAGTCATGATGTTCATCATCCTGGGCCAGTAGACACATAACTGAAAAGAGTCGGAATTTATTCCACGTTCTTTTATTTTCGTCGGCTTACTCGTAATCGCCTGCAATCCCACTCAGAAATTGCGAATGTGATGTATTCTTTTTGGTTTCTAGATAAGTCCTGCAAAGTTTGATGGCTAGCTTTGTGTCCTCTATAGCCGCAGCCTTGGTCTCTCCTTGTCCTCTTGCTTGTTGGATTTCAATGCAATATCCGAAGTAGAACTTACCGTCCTTCTTGACCGCGATGCTATATTCTCTATTGTTAGCCATGATATCATCTTGAGCGATTGGGATATAAAATAATTGGCGAAACTATCGCAGGAATTAGTTAGTGCGCATGCTTGGGAAAAGAAACCTTTTAAAGAGTTCTCATTTACACCGTAGGCAGTAACATGGGCGTAGCCAAGCTCAGAAAGGCGTCGCTTCTTCTGCCTCGAATAGAAACACAAGAGGCGGTGAGCAAGCTGGCAGAGCTCGAATGGTTCCACCCGATCCAGACTCCGTCTGAACACCTGAACCCGTTCTATGACGACCTTTTGCTCAAGGCCCAGAAATTGTTTCAGGATATTGATGAAGTCATCAGAGCACTCGCCATTCCACTCGAAACAGGGGTAATGGCCACTATGTTCAAGGGCGCGCCAAAAGGTAAGGTGGATTATGTTATCGACGATATCCAGGATTTTGTTGCAGACCTTGAGGACAAAAGCAAGGCGCTGCTCGACGAACCAAAAAAGATTCTGGCCGAACAGAGCAAGACCGCCAAGCAGCTTGAAGAGTACAGCAACGTCGAAGCCGCGCTAAAGATGGCGGCCAATCTTAACATTGACCTAGGTTCGTTCTCGCGCCTCAAAATGTTCTATTCCGATATTTTCATCATACCCAACAAAGACGAAGCGGAAATTCGGAAGAGCATTGGCGACCTCCCGCTGTATGTGACCAAGCTGAACGAGGAAAAATCATCTATAGTTGCGGTTGGCTCCAGGGAGGATTCCGAGCGGGTCGTCAAGATCATGAGGAGCTTTGGCGTTCATCCTCTCCAGATTCCTGCAAACATGCCACAGAACCCGAGCAGCGCATATGCTGAAGCGCACGCAAAGGTAAAAGAGCTGGAGACAAAGTCAGCCGAGATTGCCAAGAACACGGAGAAGCTAAAGCAATCTATTCTGTCAAAGATCCTATCGCTTCACGAGGCTGCCAAGGTGGCCAAGGACGTGCTGGAAACAACCAGAAAACCCGGGGGCACCAGAAACTTTGCGCTCATTCAGGGCTATATCCCTGACAAGATGGAGAGCAAGTTCAGAAAGCTCACCGGTGACTATGTTTCGATAATCGAAGATACGGGCCTCCCATACCACAAGGCTGAAGGCCAGGAACAGAGCCTTCCGACGCTCTTGACCAACAAGTCCTACGCGCGAACTTTTGAAGTAATCACCGAGACGCAGGGGCTGCCAAGGCAAGGTGAAATAGATCCGACTCCGATCATCGCGTTTGTCTGGCCGCTATTCTACGGCCTGATGTTTGGCGACCTGGGGCACGGCCTCCTGCTCTTTGGGCTCGGAATGCTACTCAGGCAGAGGGGCAACGGCTCGATAAGGACCTGGGGCACGCTGATAGCCGTCAGCGGAGCAGGCGCCAGCATAGCGGGGCTTGGGACCGGCGAGTTTTTTGGCTTCCACATTGACGAGCTTGCAGTACTCAGCTCTATTTTTGCTCCGCTGCATGGCATCATTGGAGTGCTGAATGTGTCAGCGCTCACGTTTGACCAGGTGATAAAAATATTGAAGGTGTCAGTTGCGATAGGGATCGTACACTTGCTCATGGCGTACTTCCTAAAGCTCTACAAGAACATCAAGGACAAGAACACGCTCATGATATACACACACGACATCCCGGCTATAATCCAGTTCGGGGCAGTCGTGGCTCTAATTCTCGCTGCCATAGGATCCGGATACGACATCATTGGTATGTTTGGCATTTCCGGCCAGATCCACACCGAGTTCGTTCCCTGGCTTTCATTTCTCTTTGGCGACTGGGTCACGGTAGACGTGGTGGCAAAGGCCGCGCCTCCGGTGCTTTTTGCAACCGTCGGGATCATGATCTACGGCGGAATGAAAGAGCAGGCATTAGCCAAAAAGCATGGTCATGACGAAGGTGGGGGTTTGATGGGTATAGTTATTGAAGTCATCCTTGTAAGGATCATTGAAGTTCTTTCAAACGTCATAAGCTATACGCGAATCGGGATCATGCTCTTGGTGCACGCTGCGCTGCTTGTGACCGTCAACCAGTCATTCGAGCATGGAGGAGGCCTGGCGGTGCTTATAGGAGGGAACATTGGCATCATGTTGATTGAAGGGCTTATTGTTTACATCCAGACTATCAGGTTGCACCTGTACGAATGGTTCCCCAAATGGTATGCAGGCGAGGGGAGTGAATTTCGAAAGATCGTTCCCAGGATGTTATACTCCAACCTTATCTGGAGAGATCCCCGCCAAGGCCTAAAGAAAACCGCCTAGATCTTCGAGCGACACAATTCTTAAATTACTCAAACGCAAATTTGGTTGTCAGCCGATGCAGAACAACATTACCGAAGACACGACGGAAATAGTAAGGAATCTCTACGTGTCCGGGATATCCGAAGAATTTATCGCGCTGCAGCTCGATTTAGAGGTTCCAGTAGTGGTAAAGATTCTGAAAGATCTGAATGTGTACAAGCAATAGCTATTCAGACTTTACCAGGTTGGCGACTATTTGTTCTGTCGGAACTTTTTGTTCTACTCCGGAGGCTATCGCCGATAGGTTCCTCACTTCGATCATCATTAGCTTTATCGCTGCGACCATTATTCCGACGCTGAACATGGTCCTAAATGAGCTGAGGACTTTTTTGAATTCCATAGCCTCAAAGCCTGCCTCGAGCTGCATTATCGTGCTAATGTCGTCGGCAGTAGTCTGTGGGACAATGTCCTTGTAGACAGTGTTTCCCAG
This sequence comes from Nitrososphaera sp. UBA210, assembly GCA_002494895.1. GTDB lineage: Archaea > Thermoproteota > Nitrososphaeria > Nitrososphaerales > Nitrososphaeraceae > Nitrososphaera. The sequence continues at coordinate 62,680 of DADA01000014.1, read as the reverse complement.
CTCTGTCAGAGCTTCGGAAACCTTTTCGATGTTGATCATCTTTTGCAGAGTTTCCCTGGAGACTTTCGAAGTGGTCGTGACAATGAGCTCGTCAATGTCAGTCGCGCTCAGACCCCAGTACTTGCCCCTGAGTACGGCCATGATGTTGTACGAATCAATGTCAACTGAAACAATGCTTTTCACTTCGGGAGACTGCGACTCTATGGTCAGGGCCCTCCCAAGGTCGCGGTAGAACACGTGATCGATATAGGTGTCGAAGAGCCTGAGATCGCCCTTGTCTTTGTACGCCGCCGCAGCTTTTGCAGCGTCCTCGCCAAATTCGCTCCCGGCAAGCGCAGCCACGGCTTCTTCAAGGTTCTTTGCTACCAAGGCCTTGACAACGATATCTCGCCTTCCGACAAGCTCCTCAGCTCGCAGATTTATTTTCGGAAGCAGTTCCTCGTAGGTCTTGCCCAGCGCCTTGCCTTTCAGTATGAGCTTCAAGTTCCATGTAATATATTTTATGAAATATGCGTTCAGCACTCCGGAGCCTCCGGCGATGCTGACCATCTTTACGTGACTGTTTACAAGGTTCTCCCTGAGCGCGCCCTCTATTTTTTCAGCACTGTAGGGCTTTGTGAGCTTTGAAAGCGCGTCAACATAGACCGTGTTTTTCATTCGCGTGACAAGCTCTTCAATGTCCCGGGATTCTGCGAGCGTCTGGAGCTCGTTTTTCGAAAGCATCCTGCCCTTCATGCCATGTGAAAGCACGGTTCCAAAGATCTTGCCTGGCATACTGACCTTACTCATGACAATTCAGCACCGTCTGGTAGATTCCAGAGCAATTTTAGTTTTTAGAAATTTGGACGCAAAAAGTGAAAGGCAGTCTAATCTTCAAAAAGCCTTGACAGGGCTGAAGATATCTTTGCCGATAGGCTCAGCAGGACAAAGTGCAGAGCAAAGCCGACTGCCACTCCTGCGACAAGGTTGTCAGTCGCCTGGAGAATTCCCATGAAAAGGCCTACCGAGGGAAGTGTGAGAATAAGTGCGAGTGCGGTGCTGACCCATGCTGACTTTACCATAAAGTCAGGAGTCAGACTGTTCAGAGAATTATTGACATAGACCAGTTTTGGGCGTTGGGACTGCAAATCTCTTCTATCCTACGTTGCCAAATTTGAAATATTAATATTGACATGCGAAATAGTTTTCATAGCTATTATCATAATTCCATAAAATGAAGTCATGATTGAATTGCGCATCGATTATTCAGTTCTGACAATCAATATGCAAAAATTATTGAGTATTTGACGGTATCTTGAACGTATTATGCTAGATTTATTATGTGAATGAGACATCAGTCTTGCAATTCTGAGTGATTGCCGCTCGATTCTTGAGAATGCTAGTAAGAAAAAGCCGGATGCTAACAATCTTAATAAAGCTGGTAACGCCACTGTTTTAGTAATGGATGCTGTTGCCGCCGAGAACAAATTGGAAGGAAAACTCGAAGCGCTGCTGGACCAATTCGAGCGTGAAGTCCAGCCATACGACCGATTTTCGGGTCTGTCTATGTTGATCACCCCGGCAGGAGTTGTGATTTCGATATTCGTGCCTCTGCTGCTGTCGCATTTCGCAGTAATTTCAGAGCCGGTGCTGTACTGGATCGTAGGTGGCATACTTGCATCAATGGCTCTGACAAAGGTTCCAATATTTTACGTCGACCACAAAAAGCATGAAATCTCTAGGACGAAATACAGGCCGGTTGCAGGCGTCTGCATGTGCGACCTGAGCCAGTACAGATCCCACGTGGCAAAAATGGACAAGGCGAAAAACACGGGCGAACGCATACGGCACGCCAAGCTCGCAAACTATTACAAAAGCCAGATGGGATGGAACTAGGTTCCTTCCATTTTTCGTTCCCTAGATAACACTTAATACGTAACGTCCTGTTTTTTAGTAAGCGTAATGGATGCCGAAAAGCCAAAGAAGGTCACCACCACAAGAGTGTTTGCAGCAAGCACCATCCTTGCTGTCGTTATCTCGGTGCCTGCAATCGCCGTGACCCTAGTGATGCATTACCTGGTCAAAACTAATTTAATGATAACGATGGTCGCCGGCCTCGTCACGCTTTTTCTTGCGATGGGATTCGCATACAAGTTGTCAAAAAAACTCGCGGCAAAAGTGCAGGACGACGCGTCGGATCAATCAAAGTGAAATCGTAAAGTTGTCATTATCCGGCTTTGTTCTGATGGTCGAGCATCTTGATCGCCAACTCAAAAGACCAGCTCGTCAGTAGAGAGAGTCCTTGCGCAGTACCTGCACTTGAGCACTACTTTTTCCTTGTCAATGATGTCTATTGTGGACCTGATCTCCTCTCCGCTGTTCGTTATGCACTTCAAATTCGGGCACTTGAATATCCCGACGATTGAATCCGGCAACTGGATCTTGCGCTTTTCCACCAGCTTGTAGTCGCGTATGATGTTGATTGTGGCGCGCGGAGCAATCAGCGCGAGTTTGTTGGTCTCAGATGTTTCGAGGAATCTATTCTCCACCTTGATGATGTCTTTCTTGCCGTGTTTACTGCTGGGCACGTTCAGAGCAGCAGTGATGACATTTCCTTCCTTTCCGGCGATGTTCAGTGCCTGCAGCACGAAAAGTGCCTTGCCGGCTTCGATGTGATCGATCACTGTGCCGTCTTTGATCCTTCGCACAAGGAGCTGGCTCGTGTCAGACATTGCCGCTGTTGATGCGGTGCTGCTAACTATATCAGCGTATCTGTCGGGTAGTACCGGATTCAACAAGGCACAAATCGAAAAACAGATTCTTTTCATTTTCAGCGTATCCGATCGGCGATACATTGATTATTCCGTAGCGACAATAGGATGTCGTGGGACTATTCAATCGCTGGAAACCAAAGGGCAAGATGTACAGCCTCAAATGCACGCAGTGCGGCGCCGGCTTTTTGTCCAGCTATGATCTAGCGGCCCCAATATGCGGCAAGTGCCTGCAAAAGGCCAAGTCTCTGGATTCCACAATAGATCACGACAAGAACTGCACGAGCTGCGGCAACGCGGGTGTCATCTACGGCAAGGAACTATGCCATTCCTGCTATTTTGGCTTCAAGAAAAAGTAAGGTTGCTAGAATATTTTAGCGCCGGGTCAGCTTCGATCGATAAGCGCGAATTAAAGCGTCAAAGGGGAGAGTAGCGGCACCGGCTAGCGGTGCCGCCTAGGGAGAACGGGATGCTCGGGAAAGCTTCCTTTGCTCCCCCCTTTGGTTTTTCAAGAGATCATTCTTGACTTAAGGAACGCGCTGATGCATGGCAAGAAATGGCTGTAATTGCCTGTTACAGGTGCCTAATGCCGTTGCTTTAAAAAAGGGGAAAAACCGGAAAAATGGCGTGGAGTGCGGCAAGCTTTACCCAAAAGTGAATGTGTATATCTGAAATCCCTTGCCGATAGCGTCGATAATTATCCTGTGTGTCCCGTAATCTTCGTGCATTGTCAAGTTGTAGAGCCTCTGGCCATCGACATCTACCTGGCCTGTTTCCGAAACATCTGCCCCCCGGCTATCGCCTGTCAGCTGCGGCCCATCTTCTGAAATGTGCAGCTCTCCCTTTCCACCCGCGACGATGTTGACGGACTTTGCATTGTAGGTCAGGACTATCCTGCCTGTTTCTCCCTGCAGCTCCATGTGGTCTGGGTTGTTCTTCCACTCCCCCGATAAGTAGATGGTATTGGGCGTTAGTACTGCGCCCTCCGGGAATACATAATTCACAACTTTGCCAGGCTCAAAGCCCTGGGCATTGCCAAGCTTTGCTCGCGCAAAGTCATAGCCAAAGTACAGCTCTGGCGTCCTTATCTTTGTAAAGTCAACGCTCTGCGCGCTGTCAGGCTTGCTTACCGTACCGTCGATGCTGACCGTCTCTCCGGCGGCGGCTGCGCGCTCGGCCAGCAGCGACTGGATCACTTTTTCTGTTTCGGCGTAGGCTCCTTCGCCAATGTGATCGTACCTGATGTATCCTTCGTTATCGACAAGGTACTTGCGCGGCCAGTACCTGTTTTCGTACGCGCTCCAAGTGCCCTTGTCATTGTCCTGCGCGACCGGGTACTGGATTTCGAATTTTTCGACGGCGGCCTTTACATTGTTGTAATCTTTTTCGAACTCAAATTCCGGCGTGTGCACCCCAACGATGACTAGGCCCTCGTCCGCGTATTTTTCATTCCATGCATTCAGGTACGGAATTGTCCTTATGCAGTTGATGCAGCTGTACGTCCAAAAATCGACAAGCACTACCTTGCCCTTCAGGTCCGCAAGAGTCAGTGGCTCCGTGTTGATGTAGCCGCTGATCCTTGCGAGCTCGGGGGCCTTCTTGAACTGTGACTTGTCTATCTGCACCTTTGTTACCGTGCCGTTTTCCTGAGCAACTTCGGATGGTACGAAATTGCCTTGCTGGCTGGAAGCCGCGGTATTGAGGCTGGGACTGTTAAAGTAGACTCCAAAGCCGGCAATGAGTGCCACGACTCCTATGCCAACTGCGAGAGCGCTCAGGTTGTCCGTATTCATATTCCTCTCTCCAGGTTTATTATTTCGCTGGCAAGCGGAAAGTTGCCGATTAGGCTCAGCTGGTTTGTGAACACCAGAATGCCAAGAATTATCAGGATGGCTCCCATTACCGGGTTAAAGTACTTCAGGTGCTTCACCATTTTTCCTATTAACTTGGTGGCCTGGGAAAAGAATGCGCCCGTGATCAGAAACGGCACTCCGAGGCCCAGAGAATATGCAAGGAGCGAGTTGTATGCTGCGCCTGGTGAAGTTGCGGCAAGCGTCAACGTTGTGCCAAGGATCGGGCCGACGCATGGCGTCCACCCGGCGGCAAAGGCAGCGCCAAAGACGAAAGAAGTGATGTAGGTCGTCTTGAACTTTGGCAGCTTTGTCATCCTCTTTTCAAAATTGAGGATGCGAAGCTTGGTTGACAGTATCAGATATGCACCAAATCCGATTATCACCACACCGCCAATGGATTGCAGCGTTGTCTGAAATCCGGTACCGACATTAGTAAGCACACTGTTGAGTATTACTCCAAGCACCGCAAATACCAATGAAAATCCGAGGACGAAATAGACAGTGTTGAGGAAGATGTTCAGCCTGACGGACCGCTTTACGGTGATCGACGACTGGCCGCCAACAGAATTCTGCTGGTTCTCGCCCTGAAGTTCTTTCAGAGTAGTGCCAGAGAGGTAGGAGACAAATGCGGGGATTATTGGTAATATGCATGGGGAGAAGAACGAGCCTGCCCCTGCCAGTGCAGATACCAAGACACTTGTCTCTACCAATTCAAGTCAAAAAGCCCGAATTTTGCATTTATGCTTTGTTCCAGATCTTTACCAGATCTTTGGTCTTCGCAAAACTCTCGCGAATTCCCGCATGCTGTCCTCAGACTTTATTAGCAAGAAATGGTTTTGTGCGGCCAATTTGAGAAGACGTCTGGGTTTTCCATTCGAGATTACGGCGCTTATCAGGACATTAGTATCGATGACGATTCTGAGCATCAGGATTTCTTTTGTTTTCTTTTGTTTGCCCTGTATGCCTGGACTTCATCGTAGACATCCTTCTCTGTGAGTTTCAGGTTCTTCTTGTCCATAATGCTGAATATCTCTGACAATTCTTTCTCAATGTCAGGCATTTGAAATGCCTTCATTATTATTGTATTTTTTCTGGCGTAAACTGCGAACTTTGTTCTTGGTCTTATCTTGAGCGTCCGTCGTATCCTCTGCGGTATGACTACCTGACCCTTCTCGCTCATGGTTGTGATTTCCGCCTCTTGCGCCAACTCATCCTACCCGTAGTATTATCTTACTTTACTACTATTTATACACCGCGACGAGAAAAATACTACCTAGCTTGCTTGTTTGGGAGTCGTCTTCACTCCCTCAGGCCATACGGTGACCTTTAGCAGCGCGATCAGACCCGCTAGCTCTGCGATATGGATCCCAACAAAGTAGGGCAAGAGCGCATCAGAATACAGCGGTGCCATTGAAAAGTATGCGTATACAGCTATTATGTTATGAAGCATCAGCATCGCCGCAAACACCATGAGGCCGATCGTAAATGTGGCTCTGGTCTTGCTGTAGATGTTGGCATAGACTGCCAGCAGGGCAACCAGTATCCCGGTATTTATCATGCCGACAATGGAGCTAACGTCCATCAGCATAGCCATTGATAATTAGTCGCAATAATTCGGCTTATTTACTTTTTTCCAGATTTACTCAGATTTGCCTTCCTGTCTATGGCCATCCTGACTTCGTTGTACGCTTCGATGTTTGCTTCAAGGTAGTTTGAGACAAAATAGAGTACGCCATATTTTTCCCCTACCCTGGTCACCATGTTGTTCTTTTCGAGCACCCCCACGTGGTGCTGCACCGCCTTGTAGTCGACGCCCATTGCCTCTGCCAGCTGGTTCATGTTATGCGGGCGATCCTTAAGGAGATCGATTATCCTGATCCTGTTCTCGCCGCCCCTCGACCCGGCAAAGAGAAACCAGAGCAGCCGCTTGGCTTCAGGGTCAGGCATTCTCTTGCAGGCTAGTATGCTGCGTATAGATTTAAACTTGAATAGCACACGAACGGACTGCGGGTAACAGCCAAAATAACTTGAAGACAACATACTTCATACCGTTAAATAATCGGTCATCATTTCTCCATTAGTTAAATTCCGACAAATTATTCAGCCATGTTTCACCATAACCTCCGGCATGGGTAGTAACCTATGTGAGAATCCTTTGATGCTGCCAAGGCTATTTTTCCACCGCCGCGACATGAGTTTTGCTTCCGGTCCGGTGAAAAATAGTGGGCTTTGTAATGAATCGAATGTTTGACGTTTTTATCAGTGTCCTAACGGAGACGGTGTTTCAGGGAGATACGATTCATGAGTTACGATGACTACTGTGTGCGGACCTCTGAGGGTAATTTCCTCGCCAGATACATTCTTCAATGCAAGATCCGTCACAGGATCTCCGAAGCCAAATTGAGCGTGATATAGACAAGTATCCGGTGGACTGGATATTTGTGGAATATAGGCAGGAGGGTGTGATACCAGAAAAGGCGCTCGGCCATCAAGCAACTGGAATATAGGAACGCTTGGGTTGTCAGGATTACACGGCAAATTAAATGCTATATGCCCTCTGCTTGCATAAGGTGTCGAGTCAAACAGAAGAATAAACTCGTCATTACGCAAAGTTATGCCGTTAAGAAGTATGGTCAGGGATGTCCTCCCTATGTCTGATTGATGGACATAGGCTGAACTTGCAGTCATCTGTTTCTGTAATGCGGAATCAGCCTCTGTACGCAAAGCAGCTGGATCATTGTTAGTAGTGCTCTGTGATACAAAACTGCCACTAACAACGACTGCAACGTAGATAAGTACTGCCAAGCTAGCAGCAATCATTGTTGTCTGCGCAATGGTCATGTTGTATAATCCTCCGTGAATGCACGAGTATTTGTTGCTACCGTTTTATTTTTAGCCTCGGCTAACGGCGATTTTCTCACGCTGGAAAAGCTGAGCATCATTCAGATAATCAACCAAGTAACATTTTTACTTGTTTGAACATGCATGGTGCGATTGTGCTGTCGTGAAGCTTGCAAACCCCAAAGTGCCACCCTGTTTCCAGTGCAAGTAAGGTCAGGACGAATCCAACCACGGGATATAACCCCAGAGACAAATTCTCTAACATTGTTAACAATATTTGCAGCGGCTAGATATAAGATATTCTAAAGAATAATTTACCACATGCCATGAAAAGCGCCACTTGGCGTTACAATCGTTAATTCTGTGAGCGAATCCAATGGCAATTAATAACAATACGTAAGCTCGCCGTTCTCTTGGAAAACAGGCTGCTCGTAGCGATTCCTGCGTGGATGAGCGAAAACAATCCGGCGAGAGCAGCTGCTCCGGGTTAGCGGTTCGCACCTTGCGTGCACGAACACCCAGCTCTGAAACTTGCTAGGAATCTGCCAAGCGGAAGTCTTCTTTGATTGTAAGCAAAACGAGATGAGTATTCGTTCTTTCCACGAAGGGCAAGGATAGATCCTTCTTAACGAAATTGCTGAGCTCTCTTCTATTCCTGAACTTTGCAATGACCATCATATCCGTCAAGCCGGTGGTATCATAAACCGCACAGACGTTCGGAAACCTTGCGATTTGCCTTTCTATATCTACGATCTTGCCTTTGGCAGCCGTTATTTCTATTACGGCCGTTAGATCATACCCTAGTTTTTCATGATCGAGCAAAGCAGAATAGGACTTGATTATTCCGTTTTGTTCTAGCTTTTCTACTCTTGCAAGAACCGTCGGAGGCGAAACACCGATTGCATCTGCTATTTTCCTATACGACATTCTCGCATCTGACAAAAGCCTCTTGATTATCTTGAGGTCTGTATCATCCATCGATACCAAGGATATAAACTACTACCAAACATAAAACGTTTCACGATATTGATTGTCACATATTAAGTGGCAAGAGGTCAGAAGGCTTCTCAAGCAAGTCGCGCGTATTGCTCGGCCGCGCTGCCAAGCCATTATTCACTAAAGTCAGGGCACAAATTGGATGGTGCAAGAACCGAAGACGAAGAATTTATTCGTGTAATGTATGCGGATCGCCTTAAATGCGATATCGGAACGAAGCGTTCGTTTGTGAACTGTCGCTGGAATAAATCTCATGGTGTGGTGATACAGCGATCCGTGTTAGCAACCAAGAAATGGCATTCTAGAACTGCATGAACAGAACCTATGTCCCGGCATGACTGACAGGCAATGATAATAGGACGAACGCAGTTGGATAATCTAGGTCTCGTTGACAGAAAAACAGACGACAGATGAGAAAAAGCTGCAGAAATTGTGCGAAGAGATTTTGGGAAAGGATCGTTCAGTCAGGTTTGCAGGAGTTGCAAATCACCTCGGTCGTATGGTTACATCCGCATACCGGCCAGGTCTCGCCCCATTAATGACGAAAAAAGAGACCGAACAATACGCATTGGAAGCAGTGACGCGCGCCTTGATGAGGGAAACCTTTCAGTCAAAGCTCGGCAAGCTTCGCTATTCCATGGGCATTTACGAGAAGCTGATCCGCGCGACTGTCACTATTTCTTCAAAGGAAAAACCTAGCTTCTTTCTTCTGATTTCCTTTGAGAGTGGCTCTGGGGTAACTGACATCATTGAAGACAAAGTGCTGCCCCACATTAGTAAATGGCTGCCAGCATAGTCCGGGTCCAGCGTAGAGCTAACCTCACTATCAACGCAAGGCATTTCACTGTGATGGATCCTATACGGCGTATCTCTTTTTCCAAGTTATGTGATTGATGATCCGACTACCTTCGGGTGGTAACGGCTGCAGCTAGATTCTCCCATGGAGGCGCCAGTGAGTAATCGCAGAAGTAAAAGTTTTTTCCTGAAGCCAAAGGTCGGAAGAAAACCGAGACTCCATAACGTCATCATGAATTCTTGCACTGACTAATAATTCATCCCGCCGCCTTGTAATGACCTGGTGGCTAGAAAGAATGAGATAAATAAAAAGCTCTTGATGGATTTCCGGCTTGGACGACTAACAAATCCCTATAAGCAGGTAGGCTCCATTAATGACATAGTTCTACATGCAGGGCAAGAATACAAAGGCCTTGGCCTAGAGAAAGCGCATCAAGAGTCAACACGAAAAGGAAAGCACGCAAAATCAACAGAACATCGCAGACTCGTATGGGAATATGTTGTGTGGCCGCTAATACTTGACACTAACCGGCAGTATTTTTCCTTGAAAGAATATCACCTGAAAAGAAACCGGTTCTGCAAATCATACGGGATTCAGCATCCTTCAAAGATAGCAGGAGGATTCATTTCCCTTGTTACCAGAGGATTGCTGGTAAAGGAAAGTGGATATTATTCGTTACATTATCGACTTGTGCCGTACATGCGAAAGAGGATTGTTTTGGAGTACGGCGTAGCCGTGAAAGAAGTATATACGAAACGCTAGACTTCGGATGGCGTGCAAGATTGCAAAAGCGCGATTCAAAATGAAGTAATGCTGGATACAGAATATCGCTCCAGCCCAACGACTATCTGAAAGCAATTGGGTATCTGAGGATTGGGTCGGATGACATACTGGTTCACGATAGATGAATCCGGTTCGCTCATGGTGTAGATCGAATTTTGGTCACAGTTATCGCATACAGTCAAGTCATTCCACGAGCTTCATCTTCTTTGTGTCCGAACGTTTGGCACCCTGCCAGAAGTACTCGAACACATCCGAGCACCAGTCGCAAAACATTCTATCCTCGCTTACGAAAAGCGTGGTCATGTCAACCTCTCCGCCTTTATTCGGGAAAATGATTGCAGCCTGAGTGTCATCAACTACGTATATCGCGACGCTCACTTTCTCGATCATCTTTGGCTTGAAAAAACCTGCGGAAGCAAGCTTTTCCAATGAATTGGCGACTGTTTCGGCTACACTCACAGGCAGTACGGTGTTGTGGCCGGTGATAGCGAACACGTTAATCCCCTGTGAAGCCCGGTCAATGAATATCTGGCCCTCTTCAGGCCACGCCTGGGCTACCAGAGCCTTCAACGAGCGGTTTGCTCCAGATTCCATCTTTTTCAGCCTCTGGAATACCGCTGTGACGCTGCTTACCATTTCGCATTCCGCAAGCTCTCCGACCCTGAGCAGGAACTTTGCCGGGATTCCGCTCCTGGTAATGCTATGCGACTCAAAGAACAGATGGTGCTTCTTCATGAATGTAAAATATGGAACCTGGTTGACTACCATCATGCCGTACTCGGTGATGCTGAACATACCATCGCCCTTTGTGACAAGACCTTCCCCTGTCATCCTGTTCAGGTTGCGGTAGACGTCCTGGACTGTAGTGTTGAGCTCCCTTGAAAGTGAGCTTAGCCTGGATGGTTTCTTGTAAAGTGACATCAGAATAGAGAGCCGGGTTTCGCTGGCAAGCTCCATGAATAAACCGGCGACCAGCGAAGTCGTATCGATTTCGCCATTCTCGCCTTCCACAGTTAAGAACAGCGCCGGCGATAATTAAGATTTTTCGTGCGGTGCGGGATAGGCCGTATCTTAGACGCTGGCAGAGGCTGCTTAAGCAGCAAGTGTAAGAATTTACCCGTTCTGTCTATTTTGAACGCGCGTCTTCAAAGAAGTATATCTATGAACCGGCACGATAATCAAGCCATGACAACAGAACTACTGGAGCTAAAGCTGCAGTTTGAGGAGCTGCAAAAGAACTACAGGACGCATCTGCCAAAAGTTGACCCTGCGCTTGTAGATAACCTTCTGCTCCGCCAGATGGAGAACCCCGACATTGTGCCGATGTACCTTCTGGAGGTCTTTACCAAAGGAGGGCTCGACACCGAAGAAGTGCGGAACTACATAATCAACAAGACAGGCATGAGCCCTGCAATATATGACAACGGGACTCACTACGTGACCAACCAAAAGCTCACGCTAGATATCCTGAAAGAAATATCCGACTCGGAAGACGTGCTCGAAGTGACCGGCGAGTACACCGGCGGCCTCGGAAGCTATGGCGCATCCCATGATCACCGTGACAGGCTTCACAAGGAAACGTGGAGAAGCGAACCGCCCCAGCCGTCCATGCAGGCACAACCGGAGGTATCCGAGCCAAAAGTCATTGAAACAAAAGGGAAAAGCTACAGACTAGCAATCTATACGGCAGTCGGGATAGCGGGAGCCTTGGCGCTCGCCGGCTTTATCATCAGCGGAGGCATCCCGCCAAATACCAACGTCAATACGGCGCTTCCCGCAGGGACCGAGCCTGGAGTAGTGCATGGATACGTGGCTGGGCCCGGAGGCCTGCCGGCAATAGGCGCAACAGTACTGGCAGTCCAGCAGGGAACAGACTTTGTTGCAAGCGCGTTCGTCTCTGTCAACGGTCAGTTCGGTCTAAGCCTGCCGCCAGGCGAGTACGTGATCGTTGTGGCATTCCCTGACGGCACTGACAGGGTAGTGAACGGCTTTGAAGTTACGAGGGGCGGAGCACACGAGCTTGACATTAGATACTGAAAACGCTCCTCACCCTCTTTTTTTCGCCAGGCAGTTGTAAGATGGTCTGTAACTTCTTCCCCTAGGGTAACACCTTCCATCGTATACCTTATATCTCTGTCCGCCCAATCTAGAGCAAGCAAGAGTCACAGACGGCGGATTTGGACAAGTACGATTAAACGGCTTTTCACATCTTCCCTTGGCTTTTGTTGTAATGCAAAAGCATACATACACACAAAGTGAAAAAAGAAATGACCAAGACGTTTGAAGAATTGGGTCTGAGTGCAGAGTTAACAAGAGCACTCAGAGAAAATAAATTCGATGAGCCCTTCCCCATACAAGAGGCAGCTATACCCCTTATTTTACAGGGTAAAGATGTCGTGGGGCAGGCGCACACAGGGACCGGCAAGACGGCAGCATTTGGACTGCCCATTTTGTCCCGCATAAAGCCAGATGGCCCAGTGCAGGCGCTGATACTTGCCCCGACAAGGGAACTTGCGGTGCAGGTAACAAATGAGATAAGCCGGTTCGCAAAGTACACAGGAATCAGGATGGTCTCCATCTACGGAGGCCAGAGCATCAACGTGCAGCTAGACAAGCTGAGGCGAGGCGTGCAGATAGTTGTCGCTACGCCCGGCAGGCTTATCGACCACATCAAGCAGGGCTCGATAATTCTGGACTATGTAAAGTTCGTTGTGCTCGACGAGGCTGACAGGATGCTCGACATGGGATTCATTGACGACATCAAGTTCATCCTGTTCTACGTAAACGAGGACAGGCAGACATGCCTTTTCTCCGCAACGATGCCACCAGAGATCCTGAGGCTCGCAGAGGAATACATGAAGGACGACATTGAGGAAGTGAGGCTCAACGAGGAAGAAGTCGCGCTAGACACCATAGACCAGTCTTACCTGGTAGTCGAAGAGCGGGAAAAAATAAGGCACCTGACCAACTTTATCAAGCAGAACCAGAGCGAAAAGGCGCAGACCATAGTGTTTGCAGCCACAAAGCAGAGGGCGGACAGGCTGTCGTACAAGTTAAGGCAGGACGGCTTTAGGGCAGTCACCATCCACGGCGACTTGACCCAGAAGCAGAGGGACAATTCGATGTTCAAGTTCAGAAAGGGGACCGAAGACATCCTTGTTGCAACTGACATCGCCGCCAGGGGAATCGACGTGCCAGCAGTCGGCCACGTGATCAACTACGACGTCCCCGACGATCCCAACGTTTACTTCCACAGGATTGGAAGGACGGCGAGGGCAGGCGGAGTAGGCAAAGCAATATCGCTCGTCTCTCAGGACAGAGTCGCTGACTTTGAAAGGATACTTGGGCTGACAAAGCTCCCGATCCGCAAGCTCAACGACGAGCTCGGAATCGCGGTGCCGGTGGCCACGCAGCGCAACTCGTACGGCGGCTACCGCCGACACTCCGGCGGGTATGGAGGCGGCGGCTATGGCAGCCGCAGCGGCGGAAGTGGAAGGGGCTATGGCGGCTCCAGGCGCAGCTATGGAGGCGGTGGCTATGGCAACAGGCGCAGCAGCGGTGGCAGAAGCTATGGCGGCGGAAGGCGCAGCTATGGCGGACAGAACCGCGGAAATAACTACTCTTGAGCGGGCATACCAACAATTTTTAAAGCCCGCTTCACCTTTCTTTTTCATCAATGTCTTTTGGCGTCGACACTCTCGGAGGGTTGACTGAAAAGCTAAAGCAGCTGATCAACGACACCCAGAACCTGTACGAGACATTCATCGACGCGAACCAGCTCTACAGGCAGGGCAGGATAAACGAGAAGGAATTCTTTGCCAAGATAGGCGAGTACATGGTGGCAATGTCGGCGCTCAATTTTCTCGCGGTGCGCGTGATTCTAGAGATGAAGGGCGCGATGGACAAGGGCACGTCGATAAAGAGCCCTACCGGGGGCAGCTCTTCCCCGTCTGGCCCGCAGGCAGGGTTTGGTATTGGCGGGTTCGTCAGCGCAGGCGGGACAGTCGGGCCATCAGCCGGGGGCGGAAGCACGGAATACACGCTGCCATCTCCACAGATAGAGCCCACCTTCCGAAATGTTGACATCGAGATCCCGCGCCCAACGAGCAAGAACTGCATCATCTGCGGGGCCACTATACCATCGAAGGCAAAATTCTGCAGCAAATGCGGCCGTTCGCAATAGATAATAGCCACTTTTTGACAGTTCTGAACAATGACCAAGGCTTTCAACGGCAGGGCCGCCACCGAAGAGTACATGTCAACCCACTCGCTCACATTTTCAACCCCCGAGATGACTCTGAGGAAATTTGCATTGTGGCTTGGAGATCAGGTCAACGTTCCGTCAACCGGCGAGCGCGGGCCCCGGCTCCTGGCATACCTTGAAGAAAAGGGCGCCAAGAAGGATTCGGATCTTGCCCCGGACGTAGATGATTCTTTCAGGCCATCAGGCGCCGTCACCGACATGTACAAGGGAGGCGAGACGGCGCGGACTGGAGACTTGATACCGCCGCAGCTGACCCCTCTGGACAGAGAAACTCTGGAGCCTGAAATGAAATTCTGCATCCATTGCGGCGGCAGGATGAAGAGCAATGCCAAGTTCTGCAACAAGTGCGGAAGCGCACAGGGCTAGGCCTTGCCCTGCCTCTCCTTCATTTTCATGTAGCATTCGTTGCAGATCGTTTTTGAGAAGAGGAAATTGATTGAGTAGAACCTGACCCTGCCGCATGATTCACAGGCCCGCATGGCATTAATTCGTGGGACCAGCCGATAAAGATATCAGCAAGGTGGAAATACCCACTCCGCAAATATCCCCCATTGAAAGAATTCCGGCTGGTCATTACCGGCAACCCCGGGGTTGGCAAGCATACCAGCGCAAGGCTGGTTGCGAAAAAGACCGGGGCGGATGTGGTTGACATCAACAGCATAGCGATCGAAGAGGGCGCCATTCTGAAAAAGACCGGCCGCGGGCTGGATGTGGATGTCAAAAAACTGACGGGCCAGCTCGGCAGGCTTCTACGCTCCAAAGACGATCTCATTGTGGTGGGGCACCTTGCGCCTTACGTGCTAAAGCCCGCTGGAATTGACATGGCCGCGGTCCTTCGCAGGTCCCCGTACGAGCTGCAGAAAACTCTGGAAGGCAGGCAATACGATTACGGCAAGGTCCGCGAGAACGTGTCAAGCGAGATTCTGGGCGTTTCTTTCTACGACTCTGTCAAGACCTTTGGCAGGCAAAAGGTGGCCGAGTTTGACACCACGGGCAGGACTCCCGAGCAGACCGCTGGCGAAATAGTTTCGACGCTGCGCCGCAAGTCGCCGAAACGCACAGGCGTTGTGGACTGGCTCGCACTCATTTCCGAAAAGGACGACATCCAAAAGTTCTTTGATTATTGAAAAGCTTTACATTTTCGTGCGATCAAAAGTGGGCATGGCCAAGGCACTCAGCGATGACTCGGTGATCAAGAGGACGGGCAAGAGCTGGAAACAGTGGTTCGGGATCCTGGACAGGGCCGGCGCGAAAAAGATGAGCCACAAAGAGATTGCCGGGCACCTGTACGAGAAACTTGCTGTCAGCGGCTGGTGGAGCCAGATGATTGCCGTCAGCTACGAGCGGGATCGCGGCATGCGAGAGGTTCATCAAACCGCCGGCGGCTATTCGGTGGGCGTGAGCAGAACTTTTGATGTTCCAGTAGGCAAACTTTATCGCCACTGGATCGTCGTAGAATTGCGAAGCAAGTGGCTGAAAAAAAAGTTCGTGATAAGGAGGCGGAGGAAAAACAAATCGCTCCGGATCACCTGGCCTGACGGAAAGATAAGCGTTGAAGTGTATTTCAGTCCAAAGGGCAGGTCAAAGTGCCAGGTTAGCGTGCAGCACAGCAGGCTTGCGAATTCAAAGCAGGTAGAGCCGGCTAGAACATTCTGGAAAAGAGCGCTTGGGCGCCTCTCTGACAGCGTGAAATAAAACTTCGTATATATATCAGCCAGAACCATATCGAGCAAGAATGGCTGCAGTTGTTACTCGCAAATTTGGAGAGGAGGCACTCCAGTTCCTCGGAAAAAAAGTCTCCATAGAGACTTCGGATAACAAGGCTTACAATGGCACGCTTGCCGGCATCGACGAAAGGCTCGACGTAGTTCTTGACCACGTTGAAGGCCACGGCATACTAAAGCTGATCGTAAACGGCTCGTACGTGAAGGAAATACGGCTGCTTGAAAGGCCGTTTGATTTCAAGGCCCTTTCAGAGAGGATTGCAAGGGTGTTCCCGGGGCTTGTAAAGATACGCGAAGACGTTGGCGCCATAATAGTCATGGACAAGATAAAGGTGACCCAGGCCGGCATCGAGGAGGGAACGGGGCTTGCGGCAGACAGGGTCAGGCAGATCTATGACGAGTTTATGCGGGAGACAAGAAAGTAGATGTGCTTGAGGTCCGGTACTCGGATCTTGCGGGTAGGATAGGAAGGCTCGAGACACCCCACGGCACCATAGAGACGCCGGCATTTGTCCCGGTGGTCCATCCTGTCAGGCAGTCAGTCAGCACCCAGTTTCTGAAAAAGATGGGCTTTGGCGTCGTAATTACAAACGCGTACATTACCCTCAGGCATTACGGCGACGAAGCCAGGCGCCGGGGGATTCACGACATCATCGGTTTTGACGGCGCGGTGATGACTGACTCTGGCGGCTACCAGGTGCTGGAGTACGGCTCTGTCGAAGTCGAGCCGGGCGTCATGGCGCAGTTTGAAAAGGACATCAAAAGCGACATACCGATCCCACTTGACAAGCCCACGGGCTATGGGCTGGAATACGAGAAGGCGAGAGAATATGTCGAAGCCACGCTGAAAAATTCAGAGGAAACGCTCCGAGTAGTGGGCGACACCGACGCGATATGGGTCGGCCCTGTGCAGGGAGCAGAGCACACCGACCTCGTCGAGCATTCGGCCCGACAGCTCGATGGCATGGGGTTTCAGCTGATGGCCCTTGGAAGCCCCGTGGAGCTGATGGAGGCGTACGAGTTTGCCGCGCTCGCAAAAATGATTGCTGCTGCAAAGCGCATGATCCCGGCAAAGCCGATCCACCTTTTTGGCGCGGGCCATCCGCTCACGATCCCACTTGCAGTTGCGCTTGGCTGCGACATGTTCGACTCTGCTTCCTACATGCTTTATGCAAAGGACGGCAGGTACATGACTCCGAATGGAACGGTCAGGCTGGACGAGCTGGCCTACCTGCCATGCCGGTGCCCGGTCTGCTCTTCTCATACTGCGGCCGAGCTGCGCGGAACAGAGAATGACGGCAGGGTGATAGAAATTGCAAAGCATAACCTGCACGTGCTAAAGGCGGAAGTCGACGCGGTAAAGCAGGCAATCGTTGACGGCCGGCTATGGGAGTATGTGATGCAAAAGGCGCGCGCCCATCCAAAGCTGATGGAGGCTGCGAGGCTTTTCGCCGGCCTTGACCAGCTCGAAGCCGGGACTCCCCTTTTCAAAGAAAAGGCGATTTATTTCTACGATCCCATAGACCAGTACAGACCGGAGGCAAGGCGGTACCGGCGCATGGCATCGCAATTCAAGTCATCAGGAAAAAAGCTTGTCCTCTGCCCGGAGGGCGAGATTAATCCGTTCTATTCGACTCGAGGCTTCAGAGAAATTATCAGGAACTTCCCTGAAGCGCAGGTCTGCAGCTACAATCCTTTTCTTGGCATAATCCCCGCCGAGATATCAGACATTTTTCCGGCGTCCCACAACATTGCATCCAGGGAGGCCCGCAAGCTTGAGGATTATCCCAGCTTTACCGAATCGCTGCAGAGCTTTGTGGCAGCAAACGGCTTTACCGAAATAATCGTGGCAGCAGGCGACTCCTTTATCGAGGAAGCGATAAAGGCTTCGAGGCTCACAGCCATCATAGCGGGCCGCAATGACTGACTTTAGCGACGCGGTGAGGCTGCAGCAAGAGTTCGCCAAAAAAATAATCCGGAGTGATTTGTTCGACAACATCGACAGTGTCTGCGGAGTGGATGTCGCATACGACAATGATGTCGCGTATTGTTCTGCCGTAGTCATGGACAGGGCCGGCGCCGTGATAGAAACTGCTCGCACCAAGAGCATTGTCAGGCACCCGTACGTGCCCGGCCTGCTCATGCTGAGAGAAGCAGGGCCGGTATTCCGAACGCTAAAGACGCTGAACAGTGACTTTGACATGCTTCTGGTCGATGGCCACGGGCTGCTCCACCCGAGGAAATGCGGTCTGGCGTGCTACGTGGGAGTGACGCTTGACATGCCCACTATCGGAGTTGCCAAGAAATTGCTCTGCGGAATGGTCCGGAGTGACAATATGATTGAACTGGAAGGTGAGATCCTTGGTCATGCCATAGATATTGCCGGAAAGAAAAAGCTGTACATCAGCGTAGGCCACAGGATAAGCCTGGAAACTGCCGTAAAGATCGTGATAGAGCTGGGAAAAGGCGGCATACCAGAACCATTGCGGCTTGCCGATCTGGATTCAAAGAAGCAAAAAAGGAGAAAAGGGCCTAGGCTTTGACTACCAACGGCTGCTCTTCTACCTTCTCGAGTTCCGGCTCTTCCGGCAGCGGATTCTTTATCCTGGCCCTTTGTTTTGGCTCATAGTACATGTCGCACATTGCCAGTAATACTCGCTCTATGCAGATAAGGGTTTTCCTAGTTTGTCATAGAAATGCGATCAGGCGCTATCCCAAGGCGCGTCTTGAGCTCCCGTGACCTGTTCCTCACGGTAATTTCCGTCACGCCGGCAGCCCTTGCAACATCGGCCTGGGTCTTTAGCTCCCCAGTTGCCTGACCCGCCAGGTAAAGGACAGATGCAGCAATTCCCATCGGGTCCTTGCCGACTGAAATTCCTCTCCGTTGCGCTTCAGATATTATCGCGATGGCCTTGCGCTTTGTCCGCTCGCTCAGGCTGATGTTATTAGCGACCTTGGCCACATATTTCGTGGGGTCTATCATTGGCACCTGCAGCTCTAGCCTTGAAACCAATAGCCTGTACGATCTTCCGACCTCCTTGGGCTTGACGTCGCTGTTTGCAGACACGTCGTCAAGCGTCCTCAGGACGCCCATCTGCCTGCTTGCAATGTATATTGACGCCGCAAGCACCGAACCTATCGTCCTTCCCCGGATAAGCTTTTTCTCCTGCGCCTTTCTGTATACATAGGCGGCCTTTTCGACAACAGAGTCTGGCAGTCCCATCCTATCTTTTATCTTGACCAGCATGCCAAATGCCTGCTGCAAATTTCGCTCCGTAGGCGAATGCCTCTGGCTCCTGTTGTCCCACTTTTTGAGCCTCTCCATCCTAAAGCGCATGTCCGACGCGATTGTGTTTCCCCCGGCGTCCCTGTCGGTCCTTCCGATGACGGTGGACAGCCCCATATCGTGCCGGGCAAGTGAAGTTGGGACTCCGGTCCTTGCCCGCTCTCCAGCTTCTCTAGCGTCAAATGAGCGCCATTCCGGCTCTAGCGATAGCGTGTTTTCCGAAATTACCTGGCCGCTATCCAAGCTGATAAGCTCGCCGGTCTCCGGATCTGTTACCACGTTTCGCAGTGCCTGTTGCTTGACCACACTTAATTATCGTGATTCTTGGATTTAAGTAAGGTAGCAATCTTTCGCTTATCAGGTAAGGAATAACTGACCAGTCAGTCAGTTATAGGCTATCGGTTTTCTCAGGCAAGCCTGCCAGATGAAGTTTAAAATAAAAATGTAAAAAGGGGGAGATTTTTGCTGTTCGGACTTAACCTTCTTCCCAGCCCTTGTCGAATACGCCGTTCTTGTGCAGAGGAACTGGCTGTCCTGCGGTGTATTCCATTGGCCTCATCCAGAAGATCGCGTGTGTTGGGCATACGCCTACACATGCGCCATCTGAAATGCACCTTTCTGGATAAAAGACGAACGCCTTACCTCTCTTCCATCCTTCGACCGGTTTTACTCTGAGAACGTCCGGACCTAGGGCAGTGCAGATCTCTACGCAGAGCGCACAGCCGATGCATCTTTGCTCATCAACGTCTGGAAGTATAGCAATTGGCATCTATAATTCACTTAGACGTCAGTATTGACCGAAACTATTTAAACCCTATGCATACGGCAAAACGCTGTTATAACAAACACACGCGCCGGTTGCGAAAAAACAAAAATAGAAAAGGAAAGGAAAAAAGTTACTTGTTCATTCTGAGAACGTCTACTTGGCCGCTGTGAAGCCAATCCTTCAGCTCTTCGTGTGTTGGCTTTGCATCGTGCTTGCCTGCCAAGTGAAGATGCAGAAGAACATAGTTAACTTGGTTTAGCAACGGTTTGTTCGCCTCGTCGCCCTTGCGAGCTTTGGTCTTCAAGTCAGCTGGAACGGTTCTCCACCAATCATCAAATTTCCTAACCATACCCCCAAAGTAACTGGCAGAACTTAATAAGCCTTTTGGGTTTTTCCAAACAGTGTTATATGAAAATTGTCGCGGCTCTTTCAGCGGAAAAAATTATAGGGACTGGTAACGTTTTGAAATGTTGTGCCTTTTGCGATCCAGGAGCTTCAGAGCGCATACAAAGCTTACAGGCAGTTCCTTGAGCGCAGTGCCCATCCCCACCACGCCAGGTACATCTTTCCATTTTTCACCGGATCATATTTCGCGTACCGCAAGATAGATGTCTGCCGGGTAGTCTCTGTCGCAAGGTCTCTTTCTGGTGAGCCGAGCTTTGTCGACGTTGGATGCGGCTATGGAGACTTTCTTGCCAGGATTCGCTCTCATCTGCCCGGAGCCACCGGGATAGAAAAAGAAGGCGGCATTTTCTACTCATTTCAGGTTCAAAAACCCGACTACGTTTCGCTGATCCCCATAGAGGCGTTCTCCCGGCCAACTGATGTCGCGTTTGTTGGGTGGATGGAGCCGGGGCAGGATTTCCGCAGGGATGTCGCGCGCTTTGCAAATTGCGTGATAACCACGTTTGACGCAGGGGGCCAGTGCGGGATCAACGGAGGATGCGAATACGAGGAATTCGGCTATGAGCGCACAGCATGGTGGAGGACGCCGTCGTGGATCGACGTGAATACGGAACTCATGAACAAATACTATACTCCCGGGCTTGCGGCAGAAAAGAAGGAGCAGCTGGCAAAGCTCCGGTCCGCCCACAACTATTGGTACGTTTACACGCGGCCCGGGTTCACCGAGCGGGCAAGGGCAGGGCTAAAGTCGTGGCTTGAAACTGAAAATGCGGAAGACAGGTATGACTTTGAATCTGTCCTTGACGACTGCGGATTTGGCTACAAGCAGAAACTACCTGCGTTGACTGGCAAAGCCAGGTTATGGGAAGTAATTTTTGATTAGCCATGCCATCTGACATCGATGATCTGAAAAAGGCGAGGCAGGCACTTGCCTTTTTTCGCGCAGCCGCCGTCTCGCCATACCATGAGCGCTATAGCTTTCCGCTTTTTTCTGGCTCATATTTTGCCTACCGCAAGGTCGATGTCATGCGGGTTGCGGCGATAGCAAGGTCTCTTTCTGCCGAGCCGAGCTACCTTGACGTCGGCTGCGGCTATGGCGACTTTCTAAGTCACGTCAGGGAGCTCCTCCCAAAAGCGGAAGGGATCGAAAAGAGCGAAAACATTTTCTACGGACTGGGCGTCGCAAAGCCTGACTATGTCAGGATCGCCGACGCGCACTGGATCAACGGGAGATACGACTTGATTTTTGTTGGGTGGATGGAGCCGGGGCAGGATTTCCGGGATCCTCTGGCGCGCAGGACGGACGTAATAGTCACTACGCTTGACCAGGGGATCAGTCTCGCCGCAGAATTTGACGGCCATGGATTTGATCGCGTCGCGTGGTGGAGGACGCCATCGTGGGATGACGTAAACACCGAGCTCATGAACAAATATTACACAAAGATCCCCGATGCAAGGCGCGCCGAGCTCCACCGGCTCCGCGGGGCGCACAACCTGTGGTATGTCTATGCAAGGCGCGAAAAAGCAGGCTTGGTCAGAGATGCGCTCAAGAGCCAGACCGCCAGCGAATCCGCTGGGAATGGTTACGATTTTGAAGTGGTGCTCGATGAATGCGGGTACCGCTACTTGCAGAAACTGGAGAACCCGGCCGCGCCCGAGCCTTTGTGGCAGGTTCACTTTAGCAAGATTTAAAGCGCATATGACTTGACCTTTAGCAGAAATACAACTTGAGAGTAAAGGTTATGGGAGCCGCCAAGGAAGTCGGCCGCTCCGCTTTTCTGGTAAACTGCAACAACACTAACATCCTGATGGACTATGGCGTCCTGCTAAAGCGCGAGCCGGTCTTTCCGATGCACATCATGCCAAAAGAAGTCGATGCCGTAGTGATAACGCATGCCCATCTTGACCATTCTGGATTTGCCCCGTCTCTTTACCTGTCGGGATCGACAGACATACCAGCGCTGGCCACGCTGCCTACCTTTGAGCTGTCAGAGCTCCTCATTGCCGACATGATAAAGCTCTCCGGGTTCTTCCTGCCTTTTGAATATCTTGACGTCATGACGATGCTAAAGAGCTCCAAGAACCTGCAGTATAGAGAGCCTCATGCCGTGAATGATGCAAAGGTGACCCTTCATGAGTCGGGCCACGTAGTCGGCGGCGCGACCGTGGTAGTGGAGCACGAAGGCAAGAAGGTGTTTTACACCGGCGACATCAACACCAGGGGATCGAAGCTCCTGCGCCCGGCCGACCTTGACATCGGCGAAATAGACATGATGATAATCGAGAGCACCTACTCGCAGAACGAGCAGACACCCCGCGAAGAGTCAGAGCGAGGATTGATCGAGTTTGCCTACGACGTCATAGAGCGCGGAGGGACGCTCTTTGTCCCCTCATTTTCAGTAGAGCGCGCGCAAGAAATTGCATGCGTGCTCAAAGCCTACGATTTCAAGCATAAGGTGGTAATGGACGGCATGGCGCTGAAAGCCAACCAGATAATGAGCCGTCACCCGGCATTTCTCCGCGACGCCGAGATGTTTCGAAAGGCGATAGGGGAAGCCGAGTGGATCCAGGGCTGGGCAAGGAGGCGCAAGGTGGTGAACGAGCCCTGCGTCATTATTTCGCCGGCCGGCATGCTAGTCGGCGGATCTGCGATCCATTACACGCAGCAGCTGGCAGGGAGCGACAAGAACGGAATCGCGATGGTTTCGTACCAGGGAGAAGGGACGCCCGGCAGGCTGCTCCTTGACAAGAAAATCGCCAACATTGACGGAAAGATGAGGAAGTGCTACGCGGACGTGAAACGGTTTGAATTCTCTGGGCACAACAGCAGAAGCGAGCTGTTCGAGATCCTTGACAAGGTGAAGGGAAATCCCAAAGTGCTTACAGTGCACGGCGACGGGCCGTCATGCGTCAAATTCGCGGAAGAGATCAAGGAAAAGTACGGCTTTGACGCCCACGCGCCAGATCAGGGAGACATTATCGACGTATGATAGTCAAGAACACTGACCCCTACAAGATGAAAAAGTGTGTATCGTGCAAGCGCGACATTGCGCTAAATGAGCGGTATTTTACGTACCCGCTTTCGCTCCAGCAGATCTGCCTCCTGTGCGCGGAAAAAGAGATACCAAAGACGATAGAGCTGCTTCAAAAAGACCTGGACAAGATAAAAAGTTCCTAGGTGACTGCGCCCTTTACAAGTGCCCTGCTTTCTGCAGGCAGCGCAACGGGGGCGTTCTCTACGATTCCGACCTTGCTCTCAGGGTTGATGTAGGTATAGCCGGATTTCGTCACGACCTTGCCGTGGACTGTCCCGAATATCTCGACGTCGCCCTTCTCGTTCACCAGGTTGCCCCTGATTATCCCCAGCATCCTGCAGGTGCCGGTTCTGACAAAGAGGTTCCCCAGGACCTTGCCCTTGAACTCCAGGTGGCCGGTGTTCAGTATGACATCTCCCACCACCTCGCCCAGCATGATAGTGTCCTCAAATATGGTTACCGATCCGACGCGCTTGCCGTCGAGTATCTTCATTGGCTACGGGATTCTGATGCAAAGCGATCTCATTAGCCCCGAAGTGCAACAAGATACACAAGTGGGTGAAAATCTGTCTGTTATCCGGCTGACGTCCTTTCTCTCTTTACCCAGACCGTCCTGGCCCTGTGGTCCATCAGCTCGACAGACCGCTCCTCGAGCAGTTTTTTTCTCAGCTCGTCAGCTTCTCTGAATTTTTTCGCTTCCCTGAGCTTGGCGCGCTCTTTTAACAGCTCCTCTATCTCGCCCTTCTCTGCCCAGTCTGCTTCCATGACCCGGAGCCCCAGCACGCACATCATTTTCTGGAGGGCCGTCTGCAGCCTGTCCGCCATTTGCCTGCTAAGGTTGTCTGCCGCCGCAAGCTGGTTGATGCCTGCTACAAACTTCATGAGCCCTGTCAGGGCAAGTGCCGTGTTCATGTCCTCGTCCATGGCCGCCTCAAACGCCTTTGCGGACTCGTCGCTCATCCTGCTGGCCGCCTCTGTGTCGCTGCCGGTACCGGCGGCAGACCTCAACTCGTAGACACACGTCTCTATCTGGCGCCAGCGCTGGACCGACTCCAGCAACAATTCATCAGTATAGTCGAGGGGCTTTGAATAATGGACGGACATGCAGTACAGCCGGAGAGAATTCATGCCCCAGCGCTTCAGCGCCTTGTCAATGACTACGATGTTGCCAAGCGACTTGCTCATCTTTTGGGAGCCTATGGTGACCATCCCGGAATGCATCCATATCTTTGCGAATTCCTGGCCCGTGTACGATTCTGACTGGGCTATCTCGTTTTCATGGTGGGGAAATACCAGGTCGTGGCCGCCCCCGTGAATCTCAAAAGTGCTTCCAAGGTACTTTATCGACATTGCAGAGCATTCGATGTGCCATCCCGGCCTCCCTTTTCCCCAAGGGCTCTCCCACGCCGGATCTTCAGAGGAAAATTTCCAGAGCGCAAAATCAAGCGGGTCCTCCTTTGCCGGGTCAACTTCGACCCTTGCCCCGGACTCTAGCTCTTCGACCGGCTTTTTTGACAGCTTGCCGTAACCGGAAAAAGACCTAACCCGGAAATACACACCGTTAAGGGTCAGATAAGCATGCTTTTTTTCTATCAGGCCGCCTATGAGCTCGATCATTTCCTTGATGTGATCGGTTGCCTTTGGCTGGTGATCTGCCTTTAGCACGTTCAGCCCGCCAAAGTCGCGGTAATAGTTCTCGATGTACTTTTCCGATATCTCCTCTGCCTTTCTTCCCTCGGCCTTTGCCCTGTTGATTATCTTGTCGTCTACATCGGTAAAGTTCTGGACAAAAGATACCTTGTAGCCGTTTGAAATGAGGTATCTCCGGAGGACGTCAAAGACAATGACGGTGCGCGCGTGGCCGATGTGCGAATCGTCGTAGACTGTGACGCCGCAGACATAGATTCCTACTGAATTGTTCTGCGGCTTTAGCTCTTCGACCTTGCGGCTGAGAGTGTTGTAAAGCCTCAATAGTTGCCGGTAGAGCCGCCAGCCCTGTTTTTTACTTTGTCCTAAACTTCGATATAGATGTCGTTTCCCTTGACGTCGACTTTGTAAGTCGCGAGCTTTACTCCTTCAAGGTAGTCGAGCAGCTCTCCCGTCTTTATGTTGTAATGCCAAGAATGCATCGGGCACTCTACTACTTCGCCGTCGATCTTGCCCGGGGCAAGCGAGCCGTCCTGATGCCTGCATAGGGCTTCGATGGCATAGTACCTGCCATTTGCGTAAAAGAGCGCGACCCTTGTCCCGTTGACACTGAGCTCTTTGCCGCCATTCTCTTTTATCTCGCCCTTCTGGGCCACCTTGACAAGCGCCAATTCTGATGATTCTCGTTCTTGCTCGCTATAAAATGGTTATCGGAATCGATAGAACCTGATTCCGCCACATCTAAATATCGCCAGAAGCGCTATATCGTATTCATGGCGTCGTCTAACAAGCTGGTGGCCATCGGAGTTGTTGCCTTCATGACCTTTGGTGCAGGAATGGCTTTCTATGGATACCAGCAGGCCATCTACCCTGTCGACACCGCGCTGGGATACCTGGCGCGCGCCGAGACTGCCCAGACGCCGGAAGGCCTGGCTAGCTATGTCGCCCAGGCGCAGAGGGCGATGCCAGAGAGCGGCAACCCGGTCTGGTCGTTTCCCACTGCCAGAACAGATTTTGCCCTGATACAGGCCGAGCTTGACCGCATATTATCGCGGGCTAACTCGATATCTTCACTTGAAATTTACAGCACAGAATACAACACCGGTATGACTGACATGCATGCTTCGCTTCGGGCCATCCAGGAGGACCTGGTGGAGTCGATGCCGTACCTCTACGTCAGCTTTACCAACATGATAATGGGATCCGTGTGGATAGGGGTGATACTGTTGCTCTTTTTGATAATGAGAAGGGGAAGGGCAAAGTACCACGAAGAGTACGAGAACCAGTAATTTAGACTGCAAGTCTTCGCGTTAGGTTAAAATCTAGTCCGAAGGGTGGAACTGTGATGCCGGAGAAAAGTGCAGTGGTCACCAGCGCGCTTCCGTACGCAAACGGTGAGATACACCTTGGCCACATCGCATCGACTTATCTGCCGGCAGATATTTTCACAAGGTTTTCCCGGCTCAACGGCAGAGAGATCTACCACATCTGCGCGTCTGACGATTTTGGCACGCCGATACTCATAAGGGCCGAAAAAGAGGGCAAGAGCCCGGCGGACTATGTCGCGTACTGGAACAAGCGTGACAAAGAAGACTTTAGCTCGCTTGGGATCTCGTTTGACTTTTTCTACAAGACCAGCTCTGACGAAAACGTCAGGTTCGTCCAGGAGGTTTTTGAGAAACTCTCAAAAAACGGCTACATCTACGACCAGAATGTAATCCAGTTCTACTGCACCTTTGACGAAAAGTTCCTGCCCGACAGGTACGTCATCGGCAGGTGCCCGTACTGCGGAGCGGAGGACCAGTATTCCGACCTGTGTGAAAAATGCGGCCGCGTGCCCGACCAGATCCTTGAGCCAAAATGCGCGATATGCGGCAGGCCGCCGGTCAAGAAGGAGAGCAAGCACTATTTTTTTCGGCTCTCAAGCCTTGGCGAAAAGCTGAAGGACTGGCTGATGTCAAATGAAAACCTGCAGCCCGATGTCAGGAACTATGTCGTCAACTGGATAAACGAGGGGCTACAGGACTGGGACATTACCCGCGACCTGTCCTGGGGCGTGCCCATACCGCTTCCGGAAGCAAAGGGCAAGGTCTTGTACGGCTGGTTTGACAACCACCTCTGCTATATCTCGACTCTGGCAAAGTTTGTCAGTGAAAAGGGAATGGACGGCAAGAAATTCTGGAACGATTCGGAAATCTACCATTTTATCGGCAAGGACATTGTCTACCACCACTACCTCTTTCTCCCGGCGATGCGCCTCGGAATGGACTCTGAATACAAGCTGCCCGACTATATCCCGACAAGGGGGCACCTGATGTTGCAGAACCAAAAGATATCAAAGAGCAGGAATTGGTACATCGGCCTACGGGATTTCACTTCTTCCTTTAACCCCGACTATTTGCGGTTTTACATCGCGTC
Organism: Nitrososphaera sp. UBA210; assembly: GCA_002494895.1. GTDB lineage: Archaea > Thermoproteota > Nitrososphaeria > Nitrososphaerales > Nitrososphaeraceae > Nitrososphaera. The sequence continues at coordinate 35,116 of DADA01000014.1, read as the reverse complement.
AGTGATCACTTTTTCGCAGGATGACTTGAACTTTGACTTTGACGCGTTCTATGAGAGGATAAACAACGAGCTGATAGCAAACGTCGGCAACTTTGTGAACAGGGCGCTTTCATTCACGCAAAAGAATTTCGGCGGCCAGGTGCCCGGCCCTTCAGGTTCAGGCGACGAAATCGCAAAAGAAGTCGCGGCAGCAACCGACGAATCCCGGGACCTGCTGTCAAGAAACGAAATAGACAGGGCGCTGAAAAGGATATTGAAATACAGCACTTTCATGAACCAGTACTTTCAGTCAAACGCGCCCTGGGCTAACAAAGATACGGCACCAACCACCCTCTATTTTTCGGTCAACGCGGTGCGCTCGCTTGCCATCATGCTAGAGCCTTTCATTCCTTTTTCCTGCGAAAAGATCTGGGCCCAGCTAAATCTTGAGGGCAGCGTTCACAACCAGAGCTGGGAGTCGGCAAAGGACGCTGAGGCTCTGAAGCCCGGCCACCAACTTGGAACGGTAGAGCCGGTCTTTCGCAAGATAGAAGCAAAGGAAATAGAGCAGTGGAAGGCAAAGCTAGGCAAGAAATGACTGCCCGGCGCGGCCTTATGCTTGGCCGCTTCCAGCCCTTCCATAATGGCCACCTTGCACTTGCAAAGCAGATTCTCAGCGAGTGCGACGAGCTGGTAATTGTAATTGGAAGCGCCCAGTACAACTATATCGACAGGGATCCTTTCACCGCGGGCGAGAGAATCTCAATGATCCACGCGGCTCTGTCAGAGGGAGGCGCGGACCTCTCGAAATGTTTCATTATCCCCCTTCCAAATGACGACAATAACGCGAGGTGGCTTGCATATCTAAGGTCGATGGTCCCGGCCTTTGACGTCCTGTATTCTGGAAACGACCTTGTAAAGCACCTGGCGCTTTCGCAGGATCCGAGTGTTGAGATCAGGCGTCCCAGGTTTGCCAGAAAGGCTCAGTTCAATGCCACGCACATTCGTCGGTTGATAATAGCAGGAAAGCCGTGGAAGCATCTCGTTCCCAGAGCGGTTGCAAAAGCAATGGAGCATGTTGGTGGGACTGAGAGGATCAGGCTTTTGGCTGCCACTACTTCTGACAGCCAGCCCCAAAAGTGGTAGGACATGGGAAAGGCACTGAGAGCATGCCCCATATGCCCCCGGTGCGGCTCGAAAAAGTTCAAAGTGATAGAGAACGCAGAAAATCTCGCGATAGTCGAATGCCTCTCATGTTCCAAAAGGCTGTCAATCTAGTTTAACAGTTTTTCTTCTCTGGTAAGAACTTTTCAAGTCATCGGCTTAATCTTGTTTTTACAGGCAGCAGAGTCACCAGATGTCCACCGAAAGCCTACTGGGGTACATACCACTACTGAGTATTGTCTTTAGCTCAATGGGGTTTTCCTTTGTCTTTAAGGACTTCATTGCTGACCTCGTTGCCAGCATGGTCATCAGGAAAATCAAGGACATCAAGGTGGGCAACAGGATCAAGATTTCTTCTGGAGGCACCATGACCAAGGGCGACATAATGGAGATCGGGCTTTTGAGGACCACTGTAATGGAAGTTGGCGATGGCGAGCGGCTGCCGTCTGTCCGCACTGGCAGGCTCATCAAGGTGCCAAACTATCTGCTGATCAGCAGCCCTGTCATGATCTACGGCGACACCATCATCGACGAAGTGGTGTCGTATGTCCCACGTCCGTTTCCCGACTCGCAGCTGTTAGTGGACAGCATGAAGGAAGCAATAGTAAGCAGCGGACACGGCCTTATTGAAGTTGGGCTCTACCAGTCAAAAGACGACAAGCTGGTAGTCCACGGCGTTTTTGAAGTACAGACAAGCGAGATGTCGGACGAGCGGAGCAGGATACTTCTTGAATTCCTTGCAAGGAGTCAGCATCTCATGGCGTCGGCTGCGCAGCCAAAGCCGGAGCAGCATGGATCTATTCAGGTGCAAGAGAGCAAGATTGCGTTGCCGCTCCAGAACATGGAAAGTCCGAGAAGCTGAGTACAGATTCTACGCGTTGCGCATGATGCTGGTCGGGAGATGGTTATGGGTCGCATCGTCGGCTTGGCCGCAGTTGTCGCACAGCCACGAAACATCCTCCTTGCACATTATGCATATCGACACGGGCTTTTGGAACGTGCCGCAGTTCCTGCATGAGCCCTTGTTGCGCAACTCTCGAAATAAGCAGCAACAATCATTTCAAGAATCTGCATTAGTAATAGAATAGCCGCAGATCGATTAGCCATTGAACACTGTTGCACACAACAAGCATGCGTTCTAGTTCTTTGTGCCTCTAGTTCCAGCTTGCACTAATTGATATCACACGTTCGTTCGATACATCTACCTTGACAGTAACAGTTTTTTCCCTATCCTCTTTCTGATGAATAACAACAATTCCGCATGTCCCTTCGCACCCGTTGAAAAAGACATCGGAGGCTCTAACTACTCCTATTTCCATCTCTTTGTCCCGAAATAATTCTCGCACTGTGTTGTTCTCCACCGCTATCCTGATAGCTTTCTTCTGCTCTTCATTGAATGAATACTCGCTTATGGTGTCATTCAGTGGATTTGCGGCTATGGAAGATATTGCTCCGTCGATGACGGTTACTTCAAGCTCTAATCTCCCGCTAAACGTCCTGATGTATGATGTCTGCCAATCACCTTCGACGTGGCGCTCCTTTGCTACATGGATTGTCATTTCAGCGTTGTCACATAGGCCCTGCTCATCCATGACAAAATGTGAATCGAATCCAAACACAGCGAAAGTCTCTTGATATTCTTTGATTCTTTCGTCTGACCAGATTAGTTCCCGTATCCTTCGCTCCTTTGCTTCTATTCTCTGGTCTTCCGCATCAGAAGCTTCACTGTCGATATCTGAGCGCCTATTCTCCTCGAGCTCTATCGCCTCTATTTCTTCTCTTGTTAGCCGTTGGATCTGATCCATCGTCAGATCTTCCAGACGAGGTGTCGGTGCATGGCTGCCGTCCGATGATTTTACCACAACCTTGCCAATGTTTACTGGAGTAAGAATCTCTGGAAAACAATCTGCAGACATAAGAAAACTTCTAAGCTCGAATGTTCCTGATTCCACCTGTCTCCATACATGATGTATTTCCGCATCTTTTCCTGAAATCACCTTGCCCCATCTTGAATCTAGAAAAACTGTAACTCCCGTTTCGTTTCGCGCTTCGGTAAGTAATACATATTCTGATTCAATATTTCCGGTATTGGCGAACCCGGTTAACAATATCAGTTGTTGACCCACTAGTGCAGAGGCGAGCTCATTGAAATTTGAATCCATCACAACCGGTGAAAACAGAGTCACCAAGCCGGCGGAGTCGCCATATGCATGAAACGAGATATTAGCGTTTGATGGTGGATCAGCGATGGTGAGTGCAAGCAAGGCGAAAATAGTGATGGTTACAGCTGTGTATTGTCTACCCAATTTGCTAGACCTTCCTGATACGTCTACCAAGCCCACAGTCATTGTCGCCTTCGACTGTTGTCATCTAGGGACTTCCTGTATTTAGATCTAATACCAGAACAACATTAATCAACAATCATTTTATTCTCCCTGAAACCGCTGCTGCGTTAACAGCAAGTGCCGGCTAACCAAGTAGTGCTAGACAAACTAACTAGGTAAGGAAATGCTACCATGCTTAAATATCCTGCCCGCCATTACAAAGGCATGATCAAGATAATCCGATCAAACGAGCACTACCACAACGAAGAGGACTGGCTCTCGACCAACTGGCACTTTTCCTTCGACCACTACCAGGATCCACAGAACATGAACTTTGGGCCGCTGCGCGTCTTCAACGACGACATCATAAAGCCCGGTACCGGCTTTGGCTTTCATCCACATCGCGATATGGAAATAATCACCTACGTTATTGACGGTGAGCTGGAGCACAAGGACAACCAAGGCAACCACGGAGTGATACAGCCAGGCGAGGTCCAGAGGATGACTGCTGGAACCGGCATACTGCATTCCGAGTACAACCACTCTAAAGAAAAGCCGCTCAGGCTATTGCAGTTGTGGATATTTGCGAACAGGCGCGGACTGCCGCCATCGTGGGAGCAGAAAAAGTTTTCAAAGGAGGAGAGGAAGAACAGGCTCTTGCCTATTGTCGTCCCGGAAAACCAGAATAATGGTCCGGCTCTGCACATTCACCAAGACGCGGCTATCTATGTTTCGTCCATAGAGCCAGGCAGCAAGATAGATCATGATATCTTGCCGGGCCGCAAGGCCTACCTTTTCATAATAGACGGCAGTGTAAAGCTGAATGGCCACGACTCGCTAAAGACCAGAGACGTCGCAAGGATAGAGAACGAAAGAAAGCTTTCAATACTGGCGGACCGGCCTACAGAGTTGATACTGTTGGATCTGCCAGAGAAATATGCCATCAACAACTAATTTCAAAGTCTTGGGTGTGGCTGGCAGCACCAGAGGCCAGTCGTACAGTACCCGCGCGCTAAAAATAGTCCTCGAGCATGCCAAAAAGCAAGGCGCTGAAGTCCGGCTGTTAGAGCTGGGCAAGACAGCACTGCCGCTGTACAATCCAAACGCTGAAGCATCTCAGGAAGTAGAGCTGGCAGCAGAGCATGTCGCATGGGCTGACGCATTTGTACTTGCCACCCCTGACTACCACGGATCAATGTCGGGTGCGCTAAAGAACTTTCTTGACTATTTCTATGAGGAATTTGCCGGAAAGCTGTTCGGATACGTCGTGGCATCCCATGAAAAAGGCCTGACCGTTATGGAGCAGATGAGAACAGCTGTCCGACAATGCTATGGCTGGAGCATGCCATACGGAGTCTCGGTGGGAGGCGAGCCGGATTTTGCAGGCAGCGCGATATCCAATGCAAGGCTGGCCAAGAGAGTAGAGATGATGTCCCGCGATCTGGTAGTCTATGGCAGGATTATCAGGTCGCAATTCGCAAGCGACGTTGAGGGTACAGAGCCTAATACATTTGCAGCGCACTATAGGCCATAGTATCAGTGCTTAATAGCCCGAATAATGCAATCAGATCTGCGACATGTTATTTGTTGCTGCCGTTCTGATCATATTGGCAGGTATTATTCTGCAGCCGGCCTATGCGGATTGCATTCGGGACAGTGACTGGCCGGAAAAACCCTGCCTTGACACGCCGCCTTATGCGGAAGAATATCTAAAGGCTACCTGGGAGGAATACTATGAATACAAAGGACAGGCGTGGATGGAAATAAAGAAAGCGGAGATGGATCAGGCGATCAAAGATGGAACGTTGAATGAATGGGTAGAATATCGCAGCGCGCCGGACAACTTTGCCAATTACAATGTCTACTTTTACTATTTCCTCGATGACCAGGCGCCTGACATCAACGACTTTTCTAACAGCTTGATTGACAATAGAGAACGCTCGGCCTATTGGTTTGGACTCCCCCTAGGGTGGGTGCTTGCCACGGCCGGAATAGCCGTTGCTGGCACAACCGCCATCATTTTCGTATTAAAGAAGGCCAAGCTGGTAAATTAGCTGTGACCGGGTTTTGCCAAAGCCGGTCAATTTATCGTGCGCGATGCAATATACTGTAATGCGAAATTCAACAAAGGTGATCGCGAAATAACGGTGCCTGTTTCAGAAGACGTACTCGTGAACGCGGTAGACAAGGTTGGCAAGAGCGTAGTCAACATTGCCAGCGTGAGGATGCTGCAGGACCAGGTCTTTCGGGTTTTCCCCGTCGAAGGCGTTGGCTCTGGAGTCATTATTGATGAAAAGGGCTACATCCTGACAAACAACCACGTAATAGACGATGCCGAGAGGCTGAAAGTAACGCTTGCAGACGGCACAGTGCTGAAGGGAAAAGTGGCCGGAAGCGATGACGTGACAGACCTGGCAGTGCTAAAAGTAGAATCCGATCAGCCACTCCCGGCCGCCCAGCTCGGAAACTCTGATGACCTCAAGGCGGGCCAGATAGTGCTTGCTATTGGCAACCCGTTTGGATTTACCGGAGGCCCTGCAGTGACTGCCGGCATAGTCAGCTCGCTGAACAGGAGCATCCAGACAAGAAACGGAGTGCTGGAGCTGATACAGACTGACGCGGCGATTAACCCCGGAAATTCCGGCGGGCCGCTAGTCAACACAAAGGGCGAAGTAATAGCCATCAACACTGCGAACATGCCGTACGCGCAGGGAATCGGTTTTGCAGTTCCAGCCAATACTGCCAAAACGATATTGAAAGAGCTGATAGAGAAGGGCAGGGTAAGCAGGCCCTGGATCGGAATCGCTTCAATGAGGGTGACTCCGCAGCTCGCCCGGCATTACGGCCTGCCGGCAAGGGAGGGAGCACTTGTCGCAAGGGTCGAGCCGTATAGCCCGGCGGATGACGCAGGGCTTCGAAGGGGAGATATTATCGAAGAGATTGACGGAAGCAGAGTAGAGGACCCATCCCAGATCGCATCCCACGTCAGAAACAAGCAGCTGAACCAGAAACTAAAGCTGACGGTGAACCGATACGGGCGCCAGCTCGAAGTGCCAGTGCAGGTGGACGAGCGCCCATGACTTTTTTTCGCAGGGATAACCCTTTTGAACCCGGGAGTTCATAGATAATGTTAGTGTCTGATAATGATTCAATGGACGAGCTTATTCGCGAAATAGAGAAAGGAGAGCTACGGATAATTATTTCCAAGGACATCAGAAAGTTCCGCAGGCCAGTCACCACGATAACCGGTCTTCAGGACAGGCAGGATGCCCGGGAAATTGCAAGGATGATGAGGCACAAGATTGGCACCGGAGGCACCTTCAAGGAAGGCCGGATAGAGCTCCAGGGCGACCACAGAGAGACTGCAAAAAGCATCCTGGCTGGTATGGGCTTTGACAAAGATTCCATAGAGGTGCTATAGTAGCATTCTGCTTACCTGCTCAGCAGGCGGCGACTTTACAATTTATATCCGCAAGGAGCGCTAATGATGAAAGTGGACAAGGCAGAGTCTGAAACAGCAGCGCTCAAGGAAGAGGCCAAGGCAGAGAAATCTGTCGAAATAAGTTCCGGCAAGACAGCCCAGATAATCGTAAGCCAGGAGGACTCGCCTTCCGCAAGCGATTTCCACAACAATGACAACAAGGTCCTCACTATATTGAACGAGGCCGGGTCGAATTATTCTTTCAAGGGGCTGATGCGCAAGCTGAACCTGCACCAGCAGAGCCTTTCAAGGGCGCTGCACAGGCTGGAGGAAATGGGCCTTGTGGAAAAGACGCAGGAAGGCTACAAGCTCCGCAAAATGATGAGCCTGCCAAGTCTGCAACGGCAGCATAAGGGCACGGACTATATGCAGCTCTTACAGACGTACATCCCAGTCAACGTCAAAGCTAGTGAAGTTGTGCGCCACCTTGTTGGCAAGTGGTTCAAGAACCTCAGGTGGCTCGGCATGATCGAAAGCGCGACCGGCTATACGCTCCAGTGGGCAAGTGAGGACGGCTCGTTCCAGATAAACCTCAGGCTTATTTCCGACTATATCGTCATTGAAACTAACGCGTCGACAGAAAGGGAAAAGGTGCAGTCAATGGCTGGCTCGTACGCGATATACCAGCAGATAACCAAGGTAGTTGAAAATAGGATAGGAAACGCGTACGTTCTTTCCCATCATCATGGCGCTAACAACTAGCCCGAAGAATGTGACCTAGTTCTTGTAATGCCGGTCAACTTAACCCGGGGCTTCCTATACTATACCAGATGACAACTATCGTCGGCATAAAGACCAGGGAAGGAGTCGTGCTGGGCTCTGACAAAAGGGCAAGCAAGGGCTTTTTCATTGGCTCAAAAATAACGCAAAAAATAGCAAAGATAGACGACACGCTAGCAGTCGCAATAGCAGGCCAGCTCTCTGACGCAGAATATCTCATCAAGATGGCCAAGGCGGAGCGCAAGCTGATAGAGCTAAGAAGGGGCTTTCCGCTAAGTACCAAAGAGTCCGCAAGACTGATCGCAAACCTGACATATTCCGGACTAAAGAACTACCAGCCATACTTTGTAGAGCTGCTCGTAGCAGGCGTCGACCAGGAGGGCGCGCACGTCTATGCTGCTGACATGAGCGGCGCGGTGACAGAAGAGGACTTTGCGTCGTCCGGCTCGGGATCGCCTGTCGCCTATGGCGTGCTCGAAAGCACATATCATAAAGAGATCACAAACGAGGAGGCCAGGCAGATAGCGGCAAAGGCGGTGTCTGCCGCAATGGAGCGTGACCCCGGCTCTGGAAACGGCATTGACGTATTGGTGATACCAAACCTGATAATGGAGGTTGCAAAGTAAATGGCAGAAGCAAGCAACATGGGCGGCCGCTACCCGTACTTTTACGGGCCGCAGGGCCGGCTCGTGATGGTCGACAGCGCGCTGGAAGCTGTAAGCAGGGGATCGACCACAATAGGAATCAGGACTCCGACATATGCGCTGCTCGCAAGCCACATAAAACCAGTCAGGCCGCTGATAGACCCGGCAGAAAAGATATTTGCCATCGACAATCATGTGGGCGCCACAGGCTCGGGATACATTGGCGACATTCTGCAGCTGATAGAGGAGCTCAGGCTCGAGGCGCAAAAGCACCGGCTCAACTTTGAAAGCCCGATTGACGTAGGCTCGCTGGCAAAGCACATCGGCTCGTACCTGCACAACTATACGATATACGCTGTAAGGCCGCAGGCTGCGTCTGTTATAGTCGCGGGAATAGACCAGACTGGCATCCAGCTATACCAGGTGGACCCGAGTGGAACGTTCATGCGAGGCTCCGGGTTTGCAATAGGGCAGTCAGCTGACGTGGCACTGGATGTGCTCCAGCAGGATTACAGCGCGGACATGAGCGTCGAGCAGGCAGTAGCCCTGAGCGACAAGGCGATTGAAAGGGCGCTGGGCGAAAAGCCGGTAGTAGAAGTAGGAGTGGTTACGACAAAGGACAGGCAGTTCCAGAAGCTGCGCTAGCTATTTTTTATGCGAAGCCAGCGCCGCCGTCTTTAGTCCCTCTGGGCTGCGCCACTTGTTTGCCCAGCGGGCAAGGTCTTTTATTATCACTTCTAGCTCCCTTGCCTGTGGAGTCATGCTGTACTCTACCCTTGGTGGCACCTCGGGGTAGATTTTTTTCGTTACCAGTCCTTCGCGCTCTAGCTCCAGCAGCCGCTCGGCTAAAACGGTGCTGCTGATCCCTGCGAGAGCTCTCTTTAGCTCGTTGAACCTGATGACGTTTCTCGTGCTGAGGTTCTTTATGATGTGTAGAGACCACCTTCTTCCAAGGACTTCCCAGACTGATACTACTGCGCAAGTAGCGCTGTGTTTGCTGTCTGACAGTTCTTCGTGCATACCTAGTAGGAATAATAGACTTGATAGTAAATATTCTTTTTGGTATCCGGTTCCATGGAACGGGCAGAGTTTGTGGGAACATACGAATTGTGAAACAAAGCTCCAAAGGGTGTTGTGAGCTTTTCAACCTATTACCCATTAGCCGATAATCTCAAATCAATTCATAACACGTTAGTGGAAGCCGCTATCACAAGACTTTTTAGGATTACCGCTGAATAATGAGCGTAATGTTAGCCTCAACGAAATTGATCATCGTAATCGCTGCGGCTGCAGCCGTTATTGTGCCAGTAGTTGTGGTCGCAGCCAGCGCAGACACTGTTTGCTCTTCAGAACTCTCTGGGACAGTTAATCGGAACATCAAGGTCGATGGGCCTTGTGCAATAGATGCTGCGATAGATGGCAACATCATGCTGGATTCTCCTGGCGACAGAATTACCATTTTGAATGGGACGGTTAATGGCAACGTAGAGTCAAGAAACAGTTTCGGGGTTGACATAGGATTCGGGACTGAAATCAACGGAAATGTAAGGAGTGAGAATACAACTGACACAAGAATTGGGGCAGCGATAGTGAGGGGAAACATCGAAGTAAAGGATGGTGATTTGCGAGTTCAATCAGGAGCTGAAATACTCGGAAACATAAAGCACGAAGGTTCAGGCACATGCATGGTAGCTCCGGAGGCTGATGTTCGGGGTAGCATTGAAGGGTGCCAAGCGCCATAAGGGTGCGAATCCCGACGGATCCGCTATTTTTACTTCCGCGTAAAAAAAGAAGAGATGATTATTTCCGAACCGGGCACTTTCTAATGTATTATTCAAAATCTAGGATCACACCAAAACACTTTAATTGGTTTTGCCAAAAGTTGGCTTAGCGCCCGGGTAGTATAGAGAACCTGATGCCTATGAGGAGGTCAGATCGTACATTCCGGTCCAGTATGGGGGACTGTCACTCCTTCGACCCGGGTTCGAAATTCGGCGAAATTCCGAACGATAATCCCGGCCCGGGCGCTTACAATTTTCGATTGTAGATGATGGGCTTTGTTTAGTAAGTCATCACTATCTTGACAAAATCTATAGGTATGAGCGACAACCAAGTCATCATGGTATGCTAGGAAGCATCATCATGCAATTGCCGCCGCCACCACCTGATCCTACAATAACTGATGCTGCCAATACTCTACCTTGGATTGCCGTTGTCATCATAATAGCTGTCTGCGGGTTGTTTGTAGTTGCTTGTGGTATGAGGCGTTTAAGAACAAGGTCTCAACCTAAAGGCTAAGTGCGACTTTTTTTAACAAAGCCTAGATGATGGATTTTCTTATATATGTCGGCCAACATTCATGAATTAACCTTGACGGCGCAGCAAGATCTCAGAGACATCAAGAAGGAAATACGAATACTCAAGGTGAACATAGAGAAACTTGAGAATATCGTGGAGAAGCGACTGATCGGTGTGAGCAAACCTGACAGATATGAAAGAAAAGCGGTTGCAGATTTCGAAAGAAGGATGAAGGCCGGAAAATTGGAATTCATGCCACTTTCAAAGCTCGAGGATCGTAATTCTTGACATTTAGTAGATCGCAATAATACGACTGTGGGAATATTTGACGCTAACTTGCATGAATCAGACCCTCGCGCTGGAGGAGTCGTGTGATGAAAGCGACAACTCGTGTCACATCTGGCTCTGCTTTTTCCATTGTCACCAGAAGGACGTTGTGATCGGGCATAGGAAATATCAAGGCCTGCAGATTCTCAAAATCGAGATGCATGTGCCTGAGCTCTCCAAGCTTTGGCGCGTACCTGTAAAATGAAGACCCCACCTGAGTTGCGGTTTTGACAAGTTCGCCCATCTCTTTTGGGCCGAGAAGCAGGTTCACATCCTCGCGGATCCGATATCGGCGAAGCATTCCGGTCGCTGCTATAACACTGGCCGACCTGATGTTCGAGGAGGAGATCATTATCCTGGCAAGGACAAAATCTATTGATTCGCGGTAGGTCCGCTCCTTCAAACGATATCATGATGCAATAGAAAGCGTATAAGATTTGCGCTGCGCAGCGCCGTACCTGCTGATGTCAGCCGCGGAATTTATTTCAGTTCGTTTTAGCTAGCGGGAATAGTATGCACTGCCCATGCACCTTTTCGTGGCGATAGCATCGCACCTCTGTCCTATCACTGCACTTTGTAATTCATCAGATCAGAGTAGGATATGTTGAGGTAGACTTCGCCGCCATCAAATCCCTCTACGCAGGATTTGGGCACGCTGTATTCTCTCTTTGCTCCTTGCATTATGGTAAAATTCTCTCCGGCTTCGGAAATGATGTTGCCTGCGTCTATTCTGTCGCTTGTCCTTACGTTTTTGTGCATTACTCTTTCCCAGTGCTGTATCACTGGCTCAGACATTTGCCTCGATTCTACCATACGGGATTCAATTATTTAAGATTGACCTGGCATTTCCAATAAAGGTAGGAACCAGCAGTGTCTCTGGTTCAGTTCCGGGCACTTCTGAATCTCTTATTTCGCTGACTTCAGCTTTTTACCAATTTCACTGATCGCTGCGATCACGATTCCTGCCAAGACATGCGCGACGAACGCGCTGACCATGGCATTGTCAAGGTACACACCGATTCCAACGCCCACGCTCACCGCTGAAAGCACTGAGGCAACGCCCAGAAAACCAAGGCCAATACCTGCTGCCGGATTCTTTTGTTTGTTCGGGGTCGCGTTCGGCCCCTCTGATAACGCGGAATTCTTCGCTATCACAATAAAGATAGTCGTGTCTCTTAGATAAGTTATCTGGTCTGCCGCTTTTCGACAGCTTTTTGACAGGTATCACGACGATTTGTCTCTGCAGTACTTTGATTCTCGGAATCACTTGTCGAAATTCAATGTAAAGCTTTCGTGGGATGGCTAGAGTCGCAAATCATACGCATTGCTTTCAGCTGCCATAGCCTAAAGTTAAATCAATGAAATGATATTGTTTGTTGTTGGAAGGACCTGCTCCACATTCTCACAGTCATGATTCAGGTCTTTTGGAGAGGTTGCTTTTTCGGGTAGCCAAAAAGTGGGTGGCAGGGTACAACACTGAACAGGCAGTAGCCGCTGCTTTGGGGGCAAACAGCCACGGCATGACTGCAATACTGAATTTTTTAGGCGAGGAGACCACCGACAAAAAGGCTGTCGATTCCACCGTCAGCGAGTACCTGGCACTCATGGACTTGATGGAGGTAAGAAAAGTGAGGGGATGCATTTCAGCAAAACCAACCCAGCTTGGACTTGCCATAGGTTATGATTTGTGTCTCCAGAACTTTCGTAGGCTCGCAGTTAAAGCAAGCTCGCTGGGGCAGTTTATGTGGATCGACATGGAATCTATAAAATTCGCAGAAGACACCATCTCGATTTACCTTGAGCTCTTCAAAGAGAACAAGATGACAGGAATCGCAATACAGTCGTATCTTCGACGCAGCGCAAGCGACCTTTTGCACATCTTGGAGCATAATGGCAAGGTCAGGCTTGTCAAGGGCGCCTACCACGAGCACGAGGAACACGCCTTCACGGCAAAGGAAGAAGTCGATGCCAACTTTTCAACACTGATGAAGATGCTATTTGACGGCGGCGCTTTTTTTGCCATAGCCACGCATGACTCAAAGCTGGTCGATGAAGCGACAAAGCGGGCAGGCGAAACCCGCGATTTCGAATTTCAAATGCTGATGGGAATCCGCGACGAGCTAAAACAAGAGCTTGTGGAACGAGGTTTTCCCGTGTCCGAATACATCCCCTATGGAAATAACTGGCTTGCATATTCTGTTCGCAGGCTGCGGGAGAGAAAGAGGAACGTTATCCTGCTGGCAAGATCTCTAATCCAGCAGTAGAGTGCCTAACCGCGGCGATATTCTTTGGCGCTAGCTATTTTCTTTTTTCTAGCCGCTTGAGCTTGCCGTCGACTCCTTTGATGTTCTGCAGCAGAAACTTTCTGTACGCCAGAAGAATCTTTTTCCTGTTTGCCTTCTGGATGGAATCCATTTCATTCAGCATGTAATCTGCTTCCCTCGAGAGGTGATCGATCTGGTGTTCAAAAGCTAACTTTTGCTCAACGGTCGACGGGAATGAACGCACGAGGTCTCTGATCGCATCGGCCGCATGCCTGACCTCTGTCGCAATCTTGTCGTCCAGTTCGTAAATACTTGAGCGCGTCTCTTTCACGGTTCGTTTTCGTGTTGGCATATCATCCCTACGAACAGCTAGTCTTAAACTATTGCTACTGACCGACGAAGCTGTTCTCAGCGCCGCGGCTAGCCTGCTATCGTCTGGCTTTGCTCTCTCATAAACTGGGTCAGGTAATGAGGGCCGCCTGTTCCCCTACCAGTGGTTCCAGAGCCCTTCCAGCCGCCGAACGGCTGGCACCCGACCATCGCGCCGGTCGTCGCGCTTGCCTGCCTGTTTACATAAACGACGCCGGCCTCTATGCAGTCCAGAAACTCGCGAACTTGTCCCTGATCTCCGCTGAATATTCCGGCAGTAAGCCCATAGTCGGCGCCATTTGCCATCTCTATTGCATCGTCAAATTTTTCATAGTCGGCCACGCACAGTATCGGCACAAACATCTCTTCCTTGAACAGCCTGTGGTTTTTCGGGAGGCCCGACACAATAGTCGGCTCAACGTAATATCCGTGCTTCAGGTCGCCTTCCTTTTTGAGCGAGCCGCCCGAGAGCACCTTGCCATCCCTTGCTGCAACCCTCATGTATTTCTGGTAATTCCTGTATGCATCCTTGTTCGCAAGCGGCCCGACAAACGTGTTAGGATCAAGCGGATTTCCAGTCGGAAGGTTCTTTGCTTTTTCCACGAGCTTTTCTAGAAATTCGCTTCGCACCTTTCGGTGCACGTATACGCGCGAGCATGCACTGCATTTCTGGCCGGAATATCCAAATGCGGCCTTTAACACTCCCTCGGCTGCCTTGCCGACATCAGCGCTTTCTGTCACTATGGCCGGGTTCTTGCCCCCAAGCTCTGCGATAAGGGGCCGGGGCCTGTTCTTGCTGAACTCTTTTGCCATCGCATAGCCCACCTCCCTTGATCCGGTAAAGACTATTCCTGCAACGTCTTTGTTGTTCACGAGCTCGCCGCCGACTTTGCTGCCCGGACCTGTCACAAGGTTAAAGACGCCTTCAGGAAGCCCTGCCTGCCTGAATATTTCGGTGAATTTATGCGCGATGATTGGCGTGTTGCTTGACGGCTTTACCACGACAGTGTTTCCGGTGATAATGGCTCCGGTGCTCATGCCCACCAGGATAGCAGCAGGAAAATTAAACGGCGCAATGACGCCCCACACCCCGTAAGGCTTCATGACGCTCTTGCTCTGCTCGTCTGGTTGCGCGCTTTTCATTGGGGTTTCAAAGCCGTTGTTGCGCTCCATTTCTTCAGCGTAATACCGGACAAAGTCTATTGCTTCGTCAACGTCCGCGATAGCCTCATAACGGTTCTTGCCGTTCTCAAACGAGATCCAGGCGGCAAGCTCGAATTTTCGCTGGCTCATGGTGTCAGCTGCCGCCCTGCAAATCCTTGTGCGCTCGCGGTAGTCAGTCCTGCCCCAGCTCGAAAATGCCCTCTTGGCCGCTGCCACTGCCTGGCGCGCGTGTAATGCCCCGCCATCTGAAACATGGCCTAGCACGATCCTGGTATCTATCGGAGACAGCTGCGCGACGCTTTTTGCAGCCTTTACCTCCCGGCCTCCAATGATCATTGGATATTTCCTACCGAATTCTGATCTCACGTGCTCAAGCGCCCTCTCGTAGCTGTCGTGGAATTCTCCCTCGCCCTTCTCGGTCATGAACCTACGCAGGGTATTCTCGTTCTCGAACATCCAGCAATGTATGGCGCATGCGACCTTAAAAATGATGACGGACTACATAGAAAAGAATACTAACCACTTGCGACATTATTCAGTGATAATGAGCGCTACCAGCAACAAGTCGCGTCTGCTACTCTTCATGATGGTAGTCATTGCTCTGGTCTTTTTCATTAGCAGTTTCCTGGCAGCGTCATTCACCAATGGCCCTACGACAAATGCAGGAACCGTAGTCCAGCAGCCGGAATCCGCGGGCAACTGCATAGTTGTTCGCACCGGAGAGGACAGGTTCTTTGGCGAGTGCGCCCTTTGAGTCCTAGGGGCTAGAGCAGCCGCTGCAAATGATCTTGCTCTTGATAAGCCCCTTCTTTTGCGAACATTCGCTGCATACTTTTTTGTTGCATATGCTGCATGCTCCGCTGTGATTTGAGCAGGCGGGCTTTCTGCATATCTCGCACCTTATGCTGTGGGCGGCACAAAATGTCGATTCGCAAATGTGGCATCTTGCGCGGTGCTCCACGCAGGCCGGCTCCAGGCAGATCTTGCAGTAGGCCAAATGGCCGCTGCATAACAGGTTGCCGCACGCGCATGCCCAGCCTTCGGTCAGCGGAACAGAACAAGCGGAGCATCGGCCCCAAGTCCCTTTTCCAGTGTAAGAGCTCCAGACAACATCGCCATGGTGCTCCTTGCCGGCATTGAGTGCCATCCCCGCCCTGTACACGGTTTCCACTAGCCAGCCTGTCACCCCAAAGCTCGTCTTGCTCCTGATACTGCCCAGTGCCTCATGGAATTTTTCTTCTTCCTGCTCCTCGATTTCGACCAGCAGTTCCTGAAGCGCCTTTTTGTTTGTATGCAGCTGCTCTATCTTTCTCTCTGTTGTTTCGATCTTCTGCCTCTTTGTGTCCATCCTGTTTTCCATGGAAATGAGCCGGGACTTTAGACCCTTTTTCTTCTTGCTCTCCTTCTTTACTTCTTTGTAGAGCTTTTCGTATTTCTTTATCGAGTCCTTGTCTGATTCTATAGTTTTCCGGAGGCTTGCAACGCTGGCGTCAATGTCCGCTATCTTTGCCTTGGGCCTGGCGGACTTGCTCGCAATGTTCTCCTTTCTCTTTTCCTCTATCAGAATGTCAAACTTGATGAAAAGCGCCCGTTCCATTTCGTTGACAGTCTCTTGGAGCTCTCCTCTCCACTGGTTGGCTTCCATCCTTGTTTCCGTAGGAACCTTTCGCTGCGCTACCAGCGTGTGCGGCTTGGGCAGTTCGATCACATCCCCTTCAAACGCCGCAAGCTCGATTGTCTTGTCAAGGGTCTCCCTTGCATAGCCTTTCTCAAAGACAGAGGCGCTGAGCTCAAAGACGGGATAGAACCGCTCCTCTGTTTCCACCGATAGCAGCCTTAGCGACTTTAGGTTGCTGCCGAGCCTGATAAAGTAGGCAAGATTGTTGGGCTCGAATTTTTTCTCGAGCAGGAAAAAAGTCTCGTCCTTGCCGTGCGGTATCGCAACGATCTGGCTGTCGCGCACGGGGACAGGAAGCGATTCCTCAGGAACATCCCCCTGGATTACGGCAAGTTCGGATTCATTATCTTCGCCCGCGACATGCTGGCTTGAGGGCAGCCCTGCCTTCATCGGTTCCATCAGATTGGCTATTTCGCTATCTTCCAGCGGTCCTCTGTGGTATGTCAAAGTCCACCTTGATTTTATTACCGATTTGAATTTCGGGTCAAATACGTTGCAATAGAACTCGCCCGGCCTCAGCCTTGCGATTTCTCTTTCTGCGTCTGAATCCAGCTCTAGGCCGGTGCTCACGCGCTGAATGTCCCGCTGCGCGCCCAGCCTGCCGATGAATCGCACGTTTGCGTTAGAGATCACCTTGTAGTCAAGGTCTACGGCGTTCTGGCTGGCAAGGAGCATCCCCAGCCCAAAAGCCCTTGCCTGTTTGATCAGCAGTAGCAGCAGCTTTTTTGAGGGCGGCTCTCTGACAGGCGGGCAGTAGCCGGCGATCTCGTCGAAATAAAGAAGGTACCGCAGCGTCTGCGCGCTTCCCTGCTTGATTAGCCACTGGAACAATCGCTGGAGAACCAGCTCGACGAACAGGTGTTTTTCCTGCTCTGACTGGATGTTGCGGAGGTCAAGCACGTTTATCGACGGGCTGCCAAAGAGCTCGGAGAAATCGATCGACTCTGCAGAGGACCACGACCTTAACTTGGGGTCCGAGATTAGCAGATTAATCCTTGTGGCAAGCTCTTTTCTTTCCCTGTCAGACACCACCTTCGACACCGGCAGCGAACCTATCGACCTGATTGGAGGCTCCTGAATGTCCCTTATGAGGGTGCTTATCGTCAGGCTCTGTCCGGCCTTCCACGCGTTCTCCAGTATTGCAGAGACAAAAGTGATCTCTTTTCTGTCGCCTTCGCCATAGCCGGCGAGCCTCAGCAGGTTAAACGAGGTCAAGTCCAGTAGGTCGGCTGCAGACCCGATGTCGGTGCTCAGCAGGCGGTTGAAGTCGGTCGGCGCGGAAAGGTCGGGCGAGATTCCGACTGGCAGGCCGGCTGCCGACTTGGGGGTAAATATCCTGACCGTTACGGTGCCGAATTTTTCGGCAGCTCCGGGAGCAACATTGAACTCTGCCGCCTTTTCGCTGTAATTCTTTTGCAGAGTTGCGGCGTAGTCTTGCCGGTCGATTCCCAGGGCGTCTGCCTCCTTGCCGGACCATTCTGAAAAGTCAAAGCCCGGTGACCTAAACGCCATGTTGCCGATGTCGCCCTTGGGGTCAATTGCAAAAGTGGAAATTCCCTGGAGAGCGGCCTCTTCGACGAGGACTTTGGAAATCACCGTCTTGCCCGAACCCGTGGCCCCAAGGATTATCGCGTGCTTTGTCAGCGACGCGCGGTCCACTTCAAATCTTGAACCTTCGATAGTCTGTCCGACATGAAATTTCGCCGGGTTGCTACTCATCTTTTGTAGGTTTGCATTATGAGCGATCTGGTTAAAAAGTGCTGCGGGGTCTATCTGGGCCTGTAGTGCAGCACGAGCTCGCCGGTTTTCTTGCGCTCTAATCTACCGAGTTTCAGCTGTATTCCCCGGCTTATCTGATCAAAGCCATCGCCTTCCACAAGCGTAGTAGCGAGCCGGCCTCCGGCGATTTTTGGCGCGACCGTAACTATCAGTTCGTCAACCATCCCCAGCCGGAGGAGCGACCAGTTCAGTTCGCCTCCGCCTTCGACGAGTATTTTCTGAAGACCCATTTTTTCAAGTGCCCTGAAAAGCTCTCTGAGGTCGACGCCATGCGGCACCGCAACGTTTTCGCCCTTTCCCTCGCTCACCACAAGAACCGAAGCTCCTGTATCTCGCATTTGCGCAATTTTTTCCGCCGGCGCCTGGTCAGTCACGGCGACCATGGTCCTTATTGTCGAGGCGGTCTGCAGAACCTGTGACTCTAGCGGAGTCCTGCCCCTGCTGTCCACTATGATTCGTGCAGGGTTCCTGCCCTTTGCAAGCCTGACGGTCAGCCGCGGATCGTCAGCCAGGATGGTCGATATTCCGACGACTATTGCGTCGACTGAAGCGCGCAACTTGTGGACCCGCACGAGATCCTTCTTTGAGGAAATTCTGGAATCGCCGCCGGCAGTGGCGATCTTGCCGTCAACAGTCATTGCTCCGTTGATTGTGACCTTCAATTGACGATCTCCCCGACGAACCTTCCGTCAATCATAACCGATCTTATCGAGCTCTCGCTCAGCCTGTGCACAATCGATGCATGGGGATCGTGCATCGGGTAGAGGTCAGCATGGCTCTTGTCAATGAATATCAGGTCTGCGGCGCGGCCCGCTTCAATGCAGCCCGAGTTCAGTCGCAGGATCCTTGCTGCATTCACAGTTGCCATTTTCAATATCTCCCGCGCATCAATCATCTCGCCCTCCAAAGCCCTGGATGCCTTCCAGATATAGTCCATCTCTCTGGTGATGTCCGGCGAGTTGAGCATAACGTTGTCCGTTCCCATAGCAACGACGCAGCCCTGCCTGACCATCTGGGCAACTCTGGGGATGCCCGCTCCTAGCACGCCATTTGCCCTTGGGCAGACCACTATTCCAACTTTATTTTCTGCCGCAAGCGAAATTTCGTCATCCGTTGCATGAGTCATGTGCACTATAAAGTCAGGCTTCATGAACTGCATTATCCTTTCCACTTCGCTTCTGCCCGTATGGTTCTTTGAAAACGCGACTGTCTCCCTTGACTCTGCGGCGTGTATTGCAAGTAATTTTGGGCCGGCCAGCGTCCTGTACCGCGCAAGCGCCAGGTCAGAGTTTTCGTTCGCGCCGCTTATTCCGAGACCATCTGATATGGCTAGCACATCTTCAGCTTCCTTCAGCACATCGCCAGGTAGATCGCCTTTTTCGTCCGGCCCTCCGTAGTAGCCAGTCCGTCCAAGAGCGACGCATTTTATTGGCAGGCCGGCGACCGCGTTTCTGAGCAGCCTGACTCCGTCTGCTCCTCCCTCTCGAAAATCTGCAAAGGCAACGATGCCTTTTTTCATCATTGACACCGCGGAATTTCTGATGAACGCTTTCAGGTGATCGGGTTTGCTTTTTTCCAGGATCTTCTTTTTTGCACCAAACACAGGATGAACTCTATTATCGAGCCTCTGGCCTGCCGCAATATCCTTGGCTATCGAGTCTGCAACATGAGTATGGGCATTGACGAATCCCGGAATCACCAGGAATCCTTTTCCATCCAAGGAATCGCCCCTGTAGCTCCCTGCCCCGGCCCTTTTGATCCTGCCATCCTCTACTACCAGAAAACCCCGCTCTACGTACTCGAGCTCTTGGCCCAAAAGCAGGCTGATGTCGTTGATGATCAGGGGCATCGTATCTCGTATATCGGCTGGATTTTTCCTTTCTTTCGCAATTCCCTAATAGTGTCAAGTGCCTTGGTGGCTGCCTCTGCGGCTTTTCGGCCAGTGCTGCCGATTCCTATGCCGCAGTTGAGCCTGATGTCAATTCCTGCTGTCACTTTTTTTATCACCTCGTCTGCCTGCTCTCTTGCCACGCCGTTTGAAATTACCATAAAATTGTCGCCTCCTAGAAAGAAGGTAAGCGCGCCCCGCTTCAGGAACTCGTCCGCAAGCCTGCTGTATACCTTGATCACAAGCGCCGTCACTTCGTAGGGCGAAAGCGTGTCCCCGACCTTTGTCGAGCTGTCAACGTCGATGTGCATTATCTGCGCGACATTTGCCTCGTGCACGCTGCCAAAAATCCCCGGCTTGCCGTCGATCAGCTTCTCCTCCTTTCTGGCGGCGTAGGCGTTCTGGTTGGCCTGAAGTGCAGTATCTCCCGCGCCGACAGCCATCGACATCTTTAGGTCGGGATATGCGGACGCCAGCTGCTGCTGTATCTCCCTATGGCCGTTAGCATCAAGCCCGTTGGTTATTGCGAAATATTCGTCAAACCTGTTGAAATAGACGATGCAGTTCCTTTGGTGAAAGAAATGCTGCACGTCATGGTATATCTTTGCCTGCAGCATCTGCAGCTGGGCCTCCCTGTCGCTTCCCAGTGTGACCGTCCAGGGGCCGTAGCCTTCGATCCTAATTATTGTCAGCTGAATCATTTATTACCACTGTTCCCCCGCTGCTGGCTTGCTTTTGTAGCTTTCTCAGTCTTGCGACCATGTTGAGTGCCGCGTTCACCGCCCTGGTGGGCACCAGCTCGGCGCGCTCTTTCGCCTGATCCAAATTCATGCCCGGCCCGGTGATGCCTAGGGCGACTGGCTTGCCATGCTTTAAAGAGAGATCCGCCAAAAGCCGCGCCGCGTTTTCCGCCACAATGTCGTCGTGCCGGGTGTCGCCCTTTATCACTGCTCCAAGTGTGACTATGGCGTCCACATTTTTCTTTTTCAATAACTCTTCAACTGCAAGCGGCATGTCAAAGACTCCCGGCACGTACACGACGTAGCTGATTTTCGCATGGAGCTTATCTGCATCCTGCCTTGTCCTGTCAAGCATCCGGAAAGTGATCCCGCTGTTAAACTCGGAAACCACAATTGCGAGGCGGACTGGCAATCGCTAGCTAGGCCACCTTGGCGTGTGCTTTGAGCTCGCCTGCATCAACGAGCGGAATTCCGTGCCTGCCGGCGTACTCCTTTGCAGCTTCAAAAGTGAGGGCACGGTGCGATACAGAATCCATCATCTCGCACATCACTATTGCCGGCGTCAGGTCTGCAAGCTTTGCAAGGTAGATGCACAGCTCGGTGTGGCCCATCCTGTCCTGCAGCAGCCTCCTGGATGCTATCAGGATCGGGACGTGTCCCGGCGCGCGAAAGCTGCTGGCGAATTCTTCGACTCCGCCTGCGTCGATATCACGGCATATCCGGGCCATCCGCGAAATAGTTAGAGCCCTGTCGCTGTCGGTGATGCCCGTATATGTGTCACGATGGTTGATGGAAATAGAGAATGACGGCTTGTCACCATATCCGGCCGTTCCCTCCGTTAATTTCAGGAATAGCGGATTTACATTGCCAAAGCTTGCGATCATTTCGTGCATGTATGCCAGCCCCAGCTTTGACGCGACTTCATTGGATATCGCGAGGCAGATCAGGCCGCCGGCGTCCTTTCGCATGATGGCGACGTGGTCCGGCCTGGTGTGCTCTGCCGCGACCACCAAGTCCACCTCATTTTCCCGGCCCTTGCCGTCGTAGACCATGACTAGATCGCCGGACTTGAGGGCCGTTATCGCATCATTGAGCGACAATGCGAAAAGCTTGTCGAGGTTCGTATTAATAGATTACTAAAAGTCGGGTTGCTACCACAAACGTGGTTGTGTTGAATCTTCCGTTGTTATTCTCGGTTGTTGAATTTCCGTTGTTGGCAATTTGGTAGCGGAGTTCCTGCTAATCCCCAGCGCCGCCCTTATATTCGCGATTATTCTGAAGCGGCGACTGAGGAGAGAACCCATAACACGCCTTGATAAGCTTGGGATACTCATAGGTTCGATAGCCGTCTTCTACGCTATGTTAGCGTTCTTTTTGGGGATATCTCCTCCAAACCTGTCGATACCGATTGCCGTACTTACGGCAATAATCGGACTTACGTTTGCACTGTTAATCTACCGGATACCCATCCAAGTCAGAATTAAGGGTAAGAAGTTTGAAGCTGAGATCTTGGATCGCAGAGAATCATATAGGCGTACAGAGGAAGTTCGTTTCCGCACTCACTACAGCGGAGAATTGACTAATGGTTTCTACGACAACGAATTATTTCCACCTAAAGGCAAACAGTTCGGGGCATCAACATGGACGGGTGATTCTGGTACTACGTGGAGTTGGGACTCTAACACTCTCGCCGATGTTAATTTCTACACGCCGGGAAAATTGAATGGGTATGTTAATTACGAAGGAATCTGGAATTGGCGTATCCCGAAGGACGCACCGACTGGAGAATATGTTGTTTACATGCGAGTGTACAACCACCTTGGGATAGGACAACGGCAAATCCGCGAACAAAAAGAAACTACTTTCATCGTTAGCGATTGAGCGCTGCCTCCAATAATGCCTTCCAACCTTTGACATCCAACCCCGCTATGTTGGCTGGAGTCTTACCACCTAACGCCATGTGCGGTTTCACGAAATTGTACTGTATCCTGTTACCTTCGGCTAACGGGGTCTTGGAACTCTTCCAACCGCGCTGTACTTTGACACGTTCACGCAGCGAACCATTCAATCGCTCTATCCTATTGTTATTTTCACGCTTGCTAATTCCGCAATTTACTACACGCTTGGCATCAGGGAACGTACTCTTTACCGCGATATTGTAGTGTCGCAGCGAATCAGTGAATACAGTACCAGGCTTGATCCCATGAGCATTAACAGACGCTTCCTCAAATGCTGCGGTTGTATCGATTGCACTTCTATCTTTGGTTAGCTTGGATACTATCAGAAAGCGCGTTTCCCTGTCCATAATGTTCCATACCATGCCATATCCTAGACTTTTGTGCGTTCCACCACGCACTTTGACAAACAATTCATCGGCGTGCCACTCTCTTGATAGCTGCGGGGTGCTGCTCAGTTCTCGGTTGTCCGGGGATGGTTGTTCGGTTCCATCCAAAAGATTCGATATGCGAAATAGCCCACGCTTCCAAAGAGTACCGCTGATTGAGAATAGAAAATCGGATGCACTTCATATCCCTCCCATACTCCAATCCCTGCGATAGCTGACAGCATGGCCGCCACAATCAAAAAGTCGGAATCGAGCATTTTCAACAAGAGTCATCGGCTTTTGCAGGCAATAACTGTTCCTGTCGGATTGTCACATTTTGAGTGTACATGGTTCTAGGTGATATCATTGCGAAAAAGAAATAGAAAACTATCAGCATCAGTGTCAACAGTTTATTTCAACGAGCGTGTTTCCGGTGTCGAATGTTGCTTGCTATTTTTTTGAAATATCGGTCGTCAGCTGATCTATCTTGTATCGCGCCGCCTCTTTGATCTTTGTGTTGTCGACCATATTCAGCGGGCCCTTGCAGTTAGGGCACTTGAAGAACAGCTCTACCGCAGCGTCGAACTTCACGCGCTGGCAGTCGTGGTTACCGCAGTGGTAGAACTCTGTGGACTCTTCGTATTCGAGGCGCTTGTGAAGCCTGTCCAGAATCTTTTTCTTTTGGTTTTCGATAAAGTTGTCGACCTGGTCCTGCTTGGCTCGCCAGCGATATACGAACCACCCCTTCTTCTCATCCTTAACCCTGATGCCGGTTATCAGCGCCTTTCCAAACATGTCGTAGAGCACTTTGCGGACAATGTTTATCTTAAGTCCGGTGGCGCTTGCAATCTCTTCGTCTGTCACGTCTTCGGTGTTCAATAAAGAGCGCGCCACCTTCACATACTCTTCTCCGCCGATAAGACCTGCAATTTTTACAAAAGAATCCTTGTATTCTATTACGCGCATGCAATACGAATCGCGAGTTTTTCAAATATATAGTTGCTGTTACGCCGTGCCGTAGAGACGATAAATCCCGCCGGTGTAATCGCTCACATAGCTCCAGATCTCTGGGTTCACTTGCAAGGGCTGAAAAGTGGCCTGCTGCCGCTCGTCCAGGCCGTCGTAGACCATCTGGCCTATCACTATCTGGTCGGTCTTGGCGAGCGAAGTCATTTTTGAAGCGACGTTGATGGTGTAGCCCAGAATGTCGTAGTGCGGCCACCTCAGCTGCTTGCCCTCAACGGTGTGGCTTTCCCAGCCGTACTGCACCACGACGTTTTCCCCGAGATCGATTCCCACCCTGACGTTCATCTCGGGATAATCGGACTGGTTCAGGATCGGATTGATGCCGTCCCTCATTATCCTTATCATCGACCGGGCACAGTTGACGGCGTTGACGCATGGAAGGTAAGGCTCGCCTTCGGCAACAAAAAACGCGAGTATCGCGTCGCCGACGTATTTCAGGACATAGCCCCCGTAGGCAGCTATTGTTAGCGACATTTCCTGCGTAAACGCCTGGACGATTGTCGCAAGCCGGTCGACTGGCAGGGTCATGGACATTTTGGTGGATCCCACAAGGTCGATGTTGAGTATCACAAGGTTCACCTTTGACTTGGCCAGCTTGGTAAGAATGTCGTGCGACTCGTCGGTTGACAGGTCGAATTCCGAGCCGACCTTGAGTGCCTTCCACACCCTTTCCTGCGCCATCTTGACTGCCTTGTCCAGGTCGACTACTGCATCAAGGTAAAAGGAAGCAAGCGACGGCGATTCAGAAGCGTGCCTGGCTGTTCTGGCGTTTTCCTCATCCATCGCGCCTTGTATGACTTTGTCGATCTCGTCCTTGCTGATGTCCATCTGGAGGGCAATTATCTCTGGAGAGATACCGGAATTGTACAGGTTGAGGATGGTCTGGCGCTGGTAGTCGCTTGGGCTGCCAGGAAGGCTTTGGGCCATGCGTATGGCGAGATCTATTGCTGAACGGTATTTCAGCTTTTAAGGTCAAGGGCGTCTGGAAACCTGTACATGGCGGCGGAATACTCCATTGATGTTAATAATGACCTCTGCTAATAGTAGAGTGCACAATGGCCAGCAAGAATCAGGAGGAGGCGCAGGTTTTGCTTACGCTGTCAAACATAAAGTACCTGGTTGAAGGTCTCGACGCGCTGCTGATGACCGGACTGGACGGCGAAAAGCGGACAAAAGTGGTCCAGCTTCGCAACGACTTGCTGTCGCATGTGAACAGCATCTTTAGCGACTATTCGTAAAGGCCGCCCTGACCTTGTGTATGAGCTCGTTGATTGAAAGTGGCTCTTTTTTTATCACGTCTTTTCTGTCCAGGTAGCCCATCAGCCGGAGCGCCTCGCTTGAGGCGCTGAGCAAAAACATAAAGATGATCCGGCCATCGTGGCTTGACCTGATTTCACGATATAGGTCTATGCCCGTCATTTCCCGCATCACCAGGTCAGTTATCACGACGCCATACTTTACCTGGCTCGCAAATTTCAGGGCCTCTGAAGGGTCGGCTGTATGATCCACGGCAAACCCGTCGACGCGCAAGTAGGTCTTCATGAGGTTGGCCGTGCTCGGCTTTTGGTCCACGAGAAGAATGGTCTCCTGCAACTCTCGCCTATTATCATGCATTTTTTGTATTAAGCCTGATGGTCAATTGTTCTAGAGCCGATAAAAAGGTCGTTTTGTGCTGAGAAACGTCAGACAATAAAGTAATATGAATCGGTCTGACGGATGCGCTAGTGCTTCCGAAAGGCGACCCTGTACGCCTTGAGGAAGGTCATCAGGGTCATCGCGAAAAGCAGTATTCCTGTAGACAGGTGTGTCGCGACCAGCAGCGGCTCAAGGCGGGTCGTTACTACAAGCATGCCCAAGACTATTTGCACTGAAACGGCTACGGCGGCAATGACAGCAGTCTTGCGCGCTTCTTTCATCCGAGTCGCCGAATAGGCTGCCGTGGCATAGATAAGTCCGCCTGTTATTATTACCATCATCCTGTGGGTGTGTTCAAAAAAGTATTTCTCTGAAGGCAGGTCGAATCCATTCGGGCACAGCGGCCAGTCCGGACAGGACAGTCCCTGATGTGATGAAGTGATATAGACTCCAACGAGCATCACAGAATATAGCATAACCATTGACGAAAAAGCCAGAGCCACGCCAGCCTTTGGGCTCACCTGAGCAGTAGTCGCCACGCCGTGAAAAAACCCGCAGGCCAATTATAACGTTAACATTTCAATAGTGGACCCGTGAGTTTTCGTAAAATTCCCTGTCTTCCTCTGCGATGATTGTCTTTTTGTGGCAACTCTGGCACAGGAGATACTTGGAATCTGCCGGCAGCTCCTTCTTGCACCTGCCGCAGAATTTTTTCATGACATAGATGAGGAGTTGCAGGAATAAAACAGTGTTGCCGGGCCTGCGGAAATCTAATTAAGGATGGCTCTGGAATCAGAACCGGCCCGTCCATTGGCTTTGCAGAATGAAGTTTTCAATGCGCTTTCATATGCCACAAGCAACGGGTTTCAAATCCATCCGGACGCCTTTGCGATGCTCCGGGGCCTGCAGATGGACATTCTAAAGATGGTGCAGGACATTATCAAGAGCAAGAAACAGACGAGAGACTCTGTCATCCTGGTCGAGGACATCAAGGTCCTGCTTGGCCCAAAAGAGCCGGCAAATCAGGAAGGACCGGCGGAGCAGAGCTTCAATATTTTACTCGACCCCACCCCCAGGGTCACGAGCGGTGAGGGAGTCGAGGGCTACGCCGCGCTATTTCGAAGCAGGTTTGAAAAATCGATGAGGATACTCTCTCAGCGGCCGGATAGTAAGCGGATTTCCAAAGTTGCCTCGGTAAAGCAGAATTCGCGCAACGGCAAGCAACTGGAGCGGGGAGAAAAGCAAAGTGGGCAGAGTACCATTGTTGCAGGCCTCCTCATGTCCCGGCGCGCGAAAAAAAACGGGATCGAGCTTGCCATCGACGACTATACCGGGATTCTCAGTGTAATGGCAATAACAGAGGACGCAAGGAAGCAGGCTTCTACTCTTGCTCTTGACCAGATGGTGATGCTCGAGCTTGAAAATGGAAACAAGAGCGCGCCCGGCATAACAGCGGTGAGAAATATCATTACGCCGGATATTCCGGATCACCTTCCGAATAAGAGCAAGTCAGAATCATACGCAGTCCTGATTTCAGATCTGCATGTCGGCAGCAAGTATTTCATGGAACAGGAATTCCTGCGATTCCTTGAATGGCTGTCTTCAACGGAAGACGAAATCGTTGGCAAGATCAAGTTTCTCTGCTTTGGGGGCGACCTCATTGACGGCATTGGGATATTTCCGAATCAGGACAAGGAATTGGTAGAGATGGATGCTCCAAAGCAGATGAGCCACGCAGTCGAGCTGCTTTCAAAGGTACCAAAGCATATCAAGATGCTGGTGATACCAGGCAACCATGATCCTGGAAGGCGCGCCCTGCCCCAGCCCTGCATTCCAAGAAAAGATCTGGCCGAGAAGCTGTTTGATCTTGAAAACTGCGTCATGTTGGGCAACCCGGCTTTTGTAGAGCTCAACGGAGTCAAGGTGTTGATGTACCACGGCCAGAGCCTTGACGATGTGATAGCAAAGACTCCCGGGCTCTCTTACTCAAAGCCGGCCGAAGCAATGAAGGTGTTTCTCAAAGCGCGCCATCTGGCCCCTACCTATGGAGAGCGCACGCCTATAGCGCCAGAGCAGGAGGACATGATGGTCATCTCGGAAATTCCGGATATATTGCATTCAGGGCACGTCCATGTGGTGGACGTCCAGAACTACAGAGGAACGCTGATTGTCAACTCGGGGGCGTGGCAGGCCCAGACAAAATTCCAGCAGACCATGGGAATCATGCCGACTCCGGGAATTGCCGTTCTGGTGAATCTTGCGACGCTGCAGCCGTTCCTTCATGATTTCACTCATCAGAAATGAGTGCAGACAGGCTTGTCTCTTCCAGCGCATCCCTTATGGTCGCTGGCGGGACCGCGATCGCGATCTTTTGCGATCTGCCATAGCGGCCCTGGCTGACTACGTCTGTTGTCACCATTCCCATCAGGTCCAGATCGCTAATTATCTGTGTGATGCGCCGCTGTGTCAGCGGGTCGTGGTCGGCCTTTTTGCATATTGCAGAATACAGATTGTAGACCTCGCCTGTGTTGCCGTTCTTTGATTTCATTATTGCCAGCATGACTAGTTTCGTGTGGGTCGGGGCGTTTTTCAACATCTCATACGGTGTGTCTTTCTCCATCTTTTCCTGCGCGGCGCGGACGTGATTCTCGACTACCTTGGCTGCGCCTTCACGCTCGGCCAGCTCTGCGGCAATCCGCAGAAGGTCGATTGCCTTTCTGGCGTCGCCGTGCTCTCTGCCTGCCATCGCTGCGCACAGGTTTATGGCAGCGTCGGTGACCGCGCCATCTGCAAATGCAAGCTTTGATCTTTCATGCAGGATCTGCCGGAGCTGTTCGACGGTGTAGGGGTTGAATACCGTCTCCTCCTCGCTCAGGCTGCTGCGCACGCGCGGGTCCAGCATGTCCTTAAAGTCAATGCTGTTTGAAATTCCGATGAGCGATACGAATCCGCCATTTGCCATGCGCTGGTTGGCCCTTGTAAAGCTGTAGAGAATGTCGTCTCCGCTTTTCTCGACAAGCGAGTCAATCTCGTCTATCACAAGGATGACATGGAGTTTTTTCTTTTGGATGAATTGCAGTATCCTGTCGGTGGCTTCCCCCATCGACAAACCGGTGAAGTGAACCCTGCCTTCCTGCCCGCGGTTGATCCCTATTTCTTCAGCTATTTCAAAGAGCACCTTGTACGGGCTGTTCGCAAGTTTCGCGTTCACCACGGGAGCCATCATTTCAATCTTTGAATCGGCAGCTTTGGTTGTCAGTCGGTCAATGACGTTCTTTACGACCGCTGTCTTGCCTGTTCCAGGCTTGCCGAACAGCAAAAGATTTGATGGCCTTGATCCCTTGAATACGCTTGACAATACCTGAGCCAGTGTTTTTGTTTCCGCGTCTCTGAACGGCAGTTTTTCTGGAACATAGTCTATGGTCAGAGTCTGCCTGTTCCTTAACAGCGACCTGCCGGACGCTGCCTTGTTGAAGATATTGTCAATGTCCGAAGAGCTCAAGCGACATATCCACCCGTCATTGCAATTTTAACCCGCCGCCACCCCTTGCTTTCTTATCCAGAAAAGTAATTTGTTAACCTTACCTTAACAGCCATGTTAACAGGCCAATTTTAAACCCTCAAATCAACTTGTACTAATTACCAAATCAATTCAATATCATGGTACATCATAAGCTTAGAGAAGAGGTCTGCAGTAGAAAGGAGGGGGTGGGCCACAACTGCACTTGGTCAGTCAATTGTCTGCTGTTAACTGCCGGCGGCCGGCCAGGGCCGAAAGGCCAAGAATTGAACCCCTTTGTTTCCACTGGAATGTTAAGATCGGTCATTAACAGCGTTAACAGACCAACAACAACCCCTCCATTTCCACTGGAACCAAATTCTGCCAGTTCCCTGTCTGAATTCTGAAAGTGCACCTTCGCTTGTTAACGAACTTAGCTTGTACCTCATGCAGAGTTAACAATAGCTAAGCTGGTTGTTATCAGAGTTGGCAGAGCTGTTGTTAAGTGTTAAGACGTTAACACGTCCAGCTACCTTTACCGGAAATGAGCTCGGGAAAAAGAAAGTTCAAGATAGAGTTAGAGGACGCAGAGGGGAGCAAGTATAATCTCTCCCTAGAGGGCAACATCTCCAAGGAGAAGGTGCTAAAGATAGTAGAGTTTATGGACCTGCTCAACATCGAGTCAGTCGGCCGCAATGGCCAAGCAGACGGGACAGACAAGCCGTCCCCAGCTTCAGTTGGAGAGAGGATATGGAGCCTAGTGGAAGGCAAGTTCCCCTACGGAAGCTTCACCTCATCAGATATTCTCGAGCTCTATGAAGACCAGTTCAACGAGCCGATAAAACTCAGCATCATCTCAACTTATCTGTCCAGGTATTCGGAGCGGGGCAGGCTTGCCAGAAACCGTCAGGGCAAAGAGTGGGTCTATAGAGCTAAAGAGACCGCATCTCGGATGCAACCTTCTCCTTCAACCTCTCACGACCCAAATCAGTGACGGTATATCTGAAGGGCTTGGTCGAGGAATCCCTGTCTACCAGGCCGGAGGCTGCCAACTTTTTCATTAGGCGAGCGGTATGCTCGCGGGACCTCCCGATTGCCTGCTGGACCTCTCTGGACATCCGGGGTCTCTCTGCCAGCATCTTTAGGATATAGTCTGTAGTCCCATTCTGACCATCGGGCTTCTCTACGTCCTGTGATGTGACATGCTGCGTGACGGCGGGCAATATCACGCGCGCGTGATGTTGCAGCCCCTGTGACGTCACACCAGATGTCACAGCCTGCGCAGGCGCTTCCGCCCTCAACTCCAGAATGTCCACCTTTGTCCTGAGGTCGGCAATCACGCGGTCATAGTCCCCTAACCGGCGGGAATACTCTAGGACGACTGCCTCAATCACGCTCTCGTCCGCGTGATAATCACGCTTTTGGAACGCTCCGGCGAGCTTGTGGTACAACATCACACCGGCCATGCCTGAAAAGAACGCCAGAGCGGCATACATCACGACATTGGTTGTGACGTCACCGGCTATTCCAGCCAGATCTATGGCCATATATCACGCGTGATGTCACAGCCGCGTGATATATCACTATAGTGTGACATTATTTTACAAGTTAGACAGCCTTTTTACCAGCTGATTGAGCACGGATGTGATGTCTGTGATGCGTTCCAATGTCACAACATCACGCGCGCGTGATGCGAATATCACACCGATCTGCTCTCCAAGCCTGCTCAATGTCACAAGCCCATCCGGCTGTATCACACCCGTCGATTGCAGAAGAATCATGCTATACATCATGGCATGGACTTTGTCCCTGCACTGTCCAACCTGCCTATAGTAAGCGCCGGAGCTCATGTTTTCTGGCTTGGGCGCTCCCTGCAGCCTTTTCGAAATTATTGAAATCTGCTTTTCAGTAAACAGAGAATTTGCAACAAGTTGCCTGAAAATCTTTGTAGAATTGGCATCTGGCTCTGCCATGGACACTATACAAATCTGTATAGCGCCTGTTTGGTATTAAAACCTGACGTAGCATCAAACTTTAAAATGACTTGATCCTTTCAACAAGAGAGTTGGGTGCCGGGGGAAAGGTTGAAAATTATTTACGCGATGAGATAAAAAAAAGAGGCACCATCTGTCTTCCGCTTATCGATTCTGAAAACTCGACAGATGCAGCATCAGTCGCAAAAAAGCTCCAGGACATGGGGGCTTCCGCCGTGCTTTTGGGCGGCTCTTCTGTGACAGACCAGCTAGAGCTTGCAAAGGTCGTGACAGAGATCAAGGCCAAGGTCACAATCCCCGTGATATTGTTCCCCGGAAACGTCACCGGCGTGTCACCAAATGCAGACGCAATCCTGTTCAGCTCGCTGCTCAACTCTGAAAATCCCTACTTTATCACAGAGGCCCAGGCGCTTGGCGCGTTTGCCGTAAAGAAATATGGAATAGAGCCGCTGCCCACTGCTTACATAATTGTAGGGGAAGGGACTGCAGCGTGGTTTGTCGGCAGGGCCCGGGGGATACCATTTCACAAACCAAAGATAGCCGCCATGTATTCTCTTGCCGCGCAGTTCATGGGGATGAGGTTCGTGTATCTCGAAGCTGGATCGGGGGCCTCGCAGAGCGTCCCGCCCGAGATGGTCGCGGCGGTGAGGAAGCACTACGAAGGTACGCTCATAGTCGGCGGCGGGATTCGCACCGCAGAAGCTGCGGCCAAGATCGCCAAGTCAGGCGCCGACATTATTGTCATCGGCACAATGATCGAAAAGGACGGCGACTGGGAGGAAAAGTTTTCGGCAATACTCAAAGCCATCCGGTCGCGATAAAGGCATGATCCTAGAGGAAGCCGAGATCCGCCTCAAGGATGTCCGGATGCCAGAGTACTATCGCAATTATCACCGACAGATTCTCAACAGCGTCTACCAGTACTACCAGCACGCGCAAAAGGCAAGGCGCAAGGGGATCGACGTCGCAGATATTGTAGAACCAAAGATAGCTTACGACCTGTCAGACAGGGTCGCAAAGATGCATGACATCGATATCGCGGCAAGGCTGCGGGCCCTCCTTTCCCAGACCACAAAGGAAAAGGCGGCGCTCAAGATAGCCGAAGAAATAGCAGCTGGCGATTACGGATCAGGCGACCTCAAAGGCAGGCTTGACAATGCGGTGCGAGTCTCGCTTGCGGTTGTGACTGAGGGCGTGACTGTCGCTCCGCTTCAGGGGATATCGGACGTAACGATCAAATCGAACGCCGACGGCTCGCAATATCTTTCTGTTTCGTTCGCCGGCCCGATCAGGTCTGCCGGTGGAACTGAAGCCGCGCTCACCATGCTAATAGCCGACCATGCAAGAAAGGTCGCTGGCCTTGCAAGCTACAAGGCGAATTCCTTTGACGACGAAACTGGCAGGTTTGTAGAGGAGCTGAGGATCTACGAGCGAGAAGTTATGGGATTTCAATTCAAGGTCCTTGACGAAGATGTCGTGAAATGCATTTCAAGCCTGCCTGTGGAACTCGACGGAGTCGACACGGACCCCGTCGAGATTGTCGGCCACAAGAGCATGCGACGGATAGCCACCGACAGGGTTCGAGGTGGCGCGCTCAGGGTGATGAACGACGGGCTCATCGGTCGCAGCCGCAAGCTCCTAAAGCTGGTAGAAACTTTGAAGCTGGATGGATGGGACTGGCTGAAAGAACTAAAGGGCGCGATACAGACTGGTGAAGACGACGCGGCTAATCACAGGATGTCCGAGGTCATCACCGGCAGGCCGGTCCTTTCGATGGCGAAAAAAGGCGGCGGCTTTAGACTGCGCTACGGGCGTTGCTGCAATACCGGCTTTGCAACAGTCGGAATCCACCCGGCGGTGCCGGCGCTGCTGAACTACGCCATAGTCGCGGGCACCCAGATCAAGATGGACATACCCGGCAAGGCCTCGACCCTGGCCTTGGTTGACACAATCGAGCCTCCGCTGGTCAGGCTCGACGACGGCCGCGTCATGAAAGTCTCGACGGTTCAGGATGCTGAGAAAATCCGGCAGCGAGTCAGCAAGATCTTGTATCTTGGCGACATGCTGATAAGTTATGGGGACTTTCTCGAAAATAACGCGCAGCTGCCGCCTGCAAGCCACGTCGAGGAAATCTGGGCCCTGCAACTTCGCTCAAAGTTGCTGCAAAGCAATGACATCGTAGATAGGCAGAGGCTGGCGCAACTTGTCGAGAACCCGATGGCAGTTATTCCTGGTGTAGAAGAAGCATTTGAAATAAGCGAAAAGCTGGGCGTTCCGCTCCATCCCAGATATTCATTCTATTGGGAAGCGATCAGTGTCGCAGATGCGCTCTACCTCAAAGAAATAATCTCGAACACCGGAGCACTGCAAAACGACCCAAGGCTAAAGGACATCCTCGAAAGATTGGGCGTAGAGCATTCCGTTCTGAACGGAAGCATTTCCCTTGACGATGCAGGCCAGGAAGCATCGCTGCGCAGGCTCTTGGGCGGAGCTGTGACTGATGAATGCAAGGACGCGCTGGAGCTCGTATGCAAATCTGGAGGTATAAAGGTCGCGCCAAAATTTGCATCAACAATTGCAGTCCGGGTCGGCAGGCCTGAAAAGGCATCCGAGCGCAGGATGAAGCCTCCGATCCATGTTCTTTTCCCGGTGGGAGCAAAGGGTGGGGCGACACGCGACATACTGAAGGCCTGCAAGGACGCATCTTTCTATGCCGAAATAGCAAACCGCTACTGCGAGGTTTGCAAGATTCCCTCTCTTGGGACTCACTGCCGGAGTTGCGGCGCGCCAACGATGCTGCGCAGCATGTGCGTCGCATGTAGGACAGAAATCAATGAGGGAGAAAAATGCCCCAAGTGCGGCAGAAGCGGTCACACCTATTCTTCTACGAGCTATCCACTGAAGGCCGCGCTGGAAAGCGCCCAGAAAAGAGTGCAGCATGCGGCCACTGATCCGTTCAAGGGTGTAAAATCGTTGATGAGCCGGGACAAGGCAGCGGAGCCGCTTGAGAAGGGCATACTGCGCCAAAAGCACGGCCTGTACTCTTTCAAGGATGGCACGATAAGGTTCGACGCGACCAACGAGCCGCTGACACACTTCAAGCCCGCCTGGATCGATGTCAGCATCCAAAAGTTGAAGGACCTCGGATACACGCGGGACTTGCTGGGAAAAGAGCTCACGTCGCCGGATCAAGTGGTCGAGCTGATGATGCAGGACGTAATTATCCCACGTGATGCTGCAAGACACCTCCTCAGTACCGCCAGGTTCATCGATGATGAGCTGGAGAAGTTGTACGAACTGGATCCATTTTACAAAGTGTCGTCAGTCAGCGACCTTGTGGGCCACATGATCGTAGGACTTGCGCCGCACACTTCGGTTGGCATAATGGGCCGGATAATCGGATTTACCGACTCGCAGGTCTGCTTGGCTTCCCCGGTCTGGCATTCTGCAAAGCGGCGCGACTGCGATGGAGACGCCGACTCGATAATGCTCCTGATGGATGCGTTTCTCAACTTTTCCTTTGACTTTCTTCCAGACAAGATAGGCGGTCTAATGGACGCGCCGCTGCTGATACAGCCTGTGGTATTACCCCACGAAGTGCAGCGTCAGGCGCACAACGTCGATATCTCCAGCGGGTATCCCCTCGAATTCTACGAGGCAACGTGGAAGCAGGCAAAGGCCGGCGACGTTGTGGGAATAGAAACGATAAAGACCAGGATAGGCGAAGAACACCAGTTCTTCGGATACGGCTTTACGCACTCGACCGATTCGCTGACGACAAAGCAGCAGCGAAGCGCCTACTCTACGCTGAACACGATGG
>DADA01000078.1 GCA_002494895.1 Nitrososphaera sp. UBA210 | reverse complement strand
CTTCGTCATTGCGATGATGGCAGACTTTGCGAGCGTATAGGGCGCACCCTCGGTGTAACCCGATATTGAGGGAGTCGACGAAATGCTGATTATGACTCCGCCTTGCTTTGTCATGAGTGGTAGGACGGCGCGAGAGATCCTAGCCGTGCCCTTCAGGTCCACCTCAATTATTCTATTCAATTCATCATCTGAAACGTCATGGAAACTCTTGTACCAGACCTTTCTTTCGAAAGGGTATCCCGCGTTATTGGCAAGTATGTCGATTCGTCCGTATCGCTCCTTTATTCTTGCTACCAATTTCCTGACACTTGCGGCATCAGTTATGTCAAGTTGCTCCGCCAAGACGACGCCGTGTATCATGTCCGCTGCCTTTTGCGCAGCAGATTTTTTTCTTGAGCAAAGGATGACGCTGGCACCTCTTTTCGCAAATTCGCGTGCGATCTCAAAGCCGATCCCTTTGCTTGCGCCAGTAACTACTGCGACCTTTCCCTTGAGCAACAGGAAACCTACTGCATCAGGCTATTTTTATTATTAGCTAAGGAGCTGCGCTTTGTCGGTCAGTTCCCATGTAAACCCTGGCTCGTTCCGTCCAAAGTGCCCGTATGCTGCAGTTTTGCGGTAGATGGGCCTCTTCAGGTCAAGCGTCTTCACGATCCCCGCTGGCCGCATGTCAAAGGTCTTTCTGACCCTTGCCTCAATTTCCTCCTCCTCTACCTTTCCTGTGCCAAAAGTGTCTATCATGATAGACACTGGTTCTGCAACGCCTATCGCGTACGCGACCTGGACTTCGCATTTGTTGGCGAGGCCGGCAGCGACAATGTTCTTTGCAACGTACCTCGCCATGTAGCATGCAGACCTGTCGACTTTCGAAGGGTCCTTTCCAGAGAATGCCCCGCCGCCGTGCCTGCCCATTCCCCCGTAGGTGTCTGCTATTATCTTCCTCCCCGTCAGGCCGGTATCACCAGGGGGACCACCGATTACGAATCTGCCGGTGGGGTTTACAAGGAACTTGGTCTTGCTGTCTATCCAGCTGCCGCAAACCGGCTTGATAACCTTGCTTATCACTTCCTCGCGAAGCTGGTTCAGGCTTATCTCTGGCGAATGCTGTGTCGACACGACGACTGTTTCGATTCGCTTTGGCACGCCGTCCTCGTAAGCGACGGAAACCTGGGACTTGCCGTCCGGCCTGATCCATCCCAGCTCCTTGCTCTTTCGAACCTTTGCGAGCTTCATGGAAAGTTGGTGTGCCATCGTAATCGGAAGGGGCATTAATTCGGGCGTCTCGTTAGTGGCGTATCCAAACATCAAGCCCTGGTCGCCGGCGCCCTGTTCCTTCTCGGACGTCGCCGTCACCCCCATCGAAATGTCCGGGCTCTGCTCGTGGAGTGAAGCAAGTACCGAGCAAGAGTCACAGTCAAATCCATAGTCTGGCCTGTCGTAGCCTATCTCCCTGATGGTGTCACGTACAATTTTCTGGACATCCACTCTTGCCTTTGAAGTGACTTCTCCTGCGACAAAGACTACGCCGGTGGTAGTCATTGACTCGACTGCAACGCGCGAGTCGGGATCCTGCCTGAGGAAATCGTCAAGGACAGAATCTGATATCTGGTCGCATACCTTATCGGGATGGCCCTCTGTTACGCTTTCAGAAGTAAACAGCCATCGTCTTACCATTTCTCAGCTGCCACCGATAGCACCACGACTAGAACTCTTTTTCAAGTTTTATGAAGAGGACGTTGTTTCCACGTATGACCACCTTGCCATAGTTTGCAAGTACGTCCGAGCCGTCAAACTCTTCGGCATCTGTAAGGATGAGGTTCATGTACGAGTCCACGTTGTTCATCCTGCCCTTGTATTCAATCTCGCTCTTGAGCCGCACAGCCACTTTCCTGTTAATCGCGCGCTGCAATGTCGATAGCGGACGCTTTGGTTGCTGCTGCGATGAAGGCGGAGACGAAGACAATCTAGGTAATCACTTTGCAAGTCAAAAAATCGTGGCTCGCATAAAAAGGTTCCTTTGCGTGTTCTATTCATACTCCGCACGTCGCAAGTTGCACGTTCAATTTGCGATGGTAGTCAAACGGTAAGATTGATGTTGGATAGGGATGACGGATTCACCATAAATGCACAAAACTCAAAAGCCTTTCATGCCACTCAGAAGTGTTGAACAATAGACTAGCAGTGCCTATCATTGCAGGTTTAGCGGTTAGCCTAGTCATCGTTTTGGGATTAGCATTTGATCGGACTAGATTTGTTGACAGTGACACTTCTACTGGACACACAAGGGATGGTAGTCTGCGCATATGGATTGGAGGATTGAAGGAGCGATATTCGATCAATGAACCCATCGATTTTACGTTCTATGTCAAGGGACATGGCTATTTTTGTGACAGTCCAACTGCCAAAATACTGAACGCAGATTCAGGGGAACTGGCGTATGATATACCAGAATTGGATGTCCTCGTACTCTGTCGCCCTG
Source organism: Nitrososphaera sp. UBA210 (assembly GCA_002494895.1). Taxonomy (GTDB): domain Archaea; phylum Thermoproteota; class Nitrososphaeria; order Nitrososphaerales; family Nitrososphaeraceae; genus Nitrososphaera. Next base: position 10,473 of record DADA01000078.1, on the reverse strand, counting down.
AAGCCAAGGAGGTTGACGCAGCAATTCGGTTGGAGGACATCATGTCCCCATACACTCCTATCCTCCTTGAGCCGGGAAGCTATGCGCTTATAGTCGAATTCGGAGGTGTGATGCTTGATAAGCAGTTCGTCGTATCCGATGACTCACCTCCCACCTAAATCCACGGCTCTGGCAAGAGGTTCAGCCATTGCGTCGACTCCTGGGTGCTTCCGCCTGCTTGATGAGCTATAGCCATTTGTCCTTGCCCAATGCCTTGGTTACCACCATACACATTGAACGTGCAACTTTGCATGTGGGGAATATGAATAGAACACGTTTGCGCAGGTTGATAAGTTGGCATCGCGCAAGCAAAAACAGTAACTCCAAAAATTGGCTTTGATCTCTACGGGTTCAAGAGCGATTGACGCGCTGCTGGGCGGCGGCATACGCACCGGGATGATTACTGACGTGTACGGAGAAAGTGGCTCCGGCAAAACCCAGTTGTGTTTTACTCTGTGCGCAAACTGTGTCAAAGAAGGCGGAAGGGTGCTTTTCATTGACACTGCGGGAACATTCAGGCCCGAGAGAGTTGCAGAAATATCGAGTTCAAAAAACATACTTGAAAAGATAGTTCTAGTCAGGGCACTGACAGTGGGCGACCAAGTATCCGCAATTCAAAAAATCCCGGATGCCGGAAATGGACTTGTTATCGTCGATTCACTGACATCGCTTTTCTCGGCCGAGTACTCTGGTCCCAGCAGACACCTTGCCGTAATGAAACACCTGCGCGAACTGGGGATGTCCGCAATTAATTCAGATTGTTCTGTCGTGGTAACCAACATGGTGAGAAATGTGCCTTCAACAAGCCAGGACCAGGGCAGCCCAAAAATGGCTCGCGCTGTTGTACCATCCCAGCAGCGGGAGTATCTTGGCAGTTCAGTATCGATCTATTCTCATATGAAGTTGAAGCTGGAAATAATCGATCCAAAACGTTCTCTTTTTCGAGCAATTCTCCTTCAGCCCCCGGGCAAGGCGCCTATGGAGTTTGGCATATCCGCTTCAGGTATTTCTGACGCTTCCGGCTCAGCTCATGCAGACAGAGGATAGACTCTCAAGCAGAAACAATGTCTTTGACTCATGATTGAGAAGATTGCAATTGGTAAAATTTTATACCCCTACTGCAGACAGATAGGTGTTGGACATCCCGGTGCAGAAGGAGTTGCTGAAGCGGAACAAGCTGGCAGTCTCGGTCGTTATACCGACGTTCAACGAATCCCAGAATATCTTAAAGATGTTGGAATCTGTTTCTAGTTCGCTTCCCGAAGGACTGTCAGCTGAGATAATCATAGTGGATGACAACTCGCCAGATGGAACCGGCGAAATCGCCAAAAGGGAAGCCGAGCGGGTCGGCAATGGCCAGATACACGTCAAAGTAATTCACAGGCCCTCCAAACTCGGGCTTAGCTCTGCGATCCTAGCAGGAGTGCAGACTTCTTCTGGCGAAATCGTAGTCGTGATGGACGGCGATTTTTCGCACCCACCGGAGACCATCCCCCACATGATTGGAGAACTAAAGAAGGAGGATTGCGAAATCGTGATCGCATCAAGATACATCAGCGGGGGTTCTGTCATGGGCTGGCCGATCAGGCGCAGGATAATGAGCAGGGGCGCCACAAAAATAGCTCAGTACGGTCTTGGTATCGGAGTAAACGACCCGATGTCCGGCTTTTTCGCGTTCAAGCGCGGGATAGTCGACGATGTAGAATTCGACGCGATAGGCTACAAAATGTTGCTTGAAATACTTGTCAAGGCGAAAGGGGTAAGGATCAGAGAGATACCGTATACTTTTACCAACAGAAGGGCCGGCGCGAGCAAGGTTGACGCCACCGTTGTTTACGACTATCTGAGGGCGGTATTGAGGCTCTATCGGTACGGAAGGTCGTCTTCATCCGAAAGAAGGACCTCGGTCCGATTTCTTTCAAAGGCCGGAAGATTTTACACCATAGGGGCTGCCGGATTGCTCGTCAACTATGGTGTGTCTGCCCTGCTTGGCTTCATGTTTCCCGGATTATGGTACATCTATGGTACAGTGGCCGGCATTGTGCTTTCGATTACGTCGAACTTTTTCCTAAACAAGATCTGGACCTTTGAGGACAGGGATTTTGGAGGCAAGAGGACAGCAAGGCAATTCGGAATGTTCTCGGGGTTCAGCTCGCTGGGAGCGCTGATTCAGATAGCCGTTGTGTATATGCTTGTACAGACTTATGGAATGGATGACTATCTGCTTTCGCTCGTCCTTGCAGTAGCCGCAGCGTCTGTTTCCAACTTTCTGCTCAACAAGAAATGGACTTTTGGAGAAAAGATCTGGAGCTAGTCGTTACGCCAGATCGTACATAAGAGGCGCTGACCTGCCTGGCAGCCTAGGAACGTCTTTTTCTAGGCTCCATGAGCCCCATCAGCTGGTATCCGTACTCTAGGTTGTGCTTCACGTGATTGATGCCGTGCGTGCCGTGGGGAACAAATTTTCCGTCAAGAACGTTCTCTATGTACGAGCTGGCCTTCCTTATCGAATTGATGGCGTGCTGCAACTGGTTGTCAGTAAGCCTGCGTCCCAGATCCTTTTCCACTTCCTTCTTGAATGCGGCGGGGTTTGAGAGCTTGCCATACTTTTGTAGCCTCTTGTAGTTCAATGAAAGGTCCCTGATTTTCTTGATATCGATGCTCTGCAGGTTTGCAAGAGACTTATCCAGGTCTCTCCGCGTCCTGCCAGTTATTTTCATCAGGCTTTCCACCAAATCGTCGCCGTATGATGGGCTTGCGCGAGTAGCAGTGGTCTGCTTGCTTGCTTCAAAAGGCTTGGAAGAGTAGCTCGCGGCTGGATCTTCTTCTGGCGCCGTCTGCTTGCGCTCCTGGTAGTATCGATCGATGGCGTAAATTCCCACGGCCTCGCCTTTTGTATCCACCCCCTTGTCGAGCGCAGAAATCGTATCGACTATTATCCTGGGATAATGAAGTTTCAGGCTGCTGCTTAATTTTTGATAGTTTTCCATGATATCTACATAGATGTGGAATGTAGCATCGTTGATTGCTTTGGTTCCCGCTCTCTTGGCATCCACGCCCTTGGCAGCCACAGTGAGGAAATCGCACATTTCTGATTGAGAGAACAAATGATTGCTAACGGCGCAGGCATCAGCGATAGCCTTTACGGCTGTAATCCACTTTCCATAAGCATTTGCGGTGGCTACAGGTACGCTGCCGACGAATTCGACTGCCTTTCTGCGGGTCGCGGCATCTTCAATCTTGAGCATGTCTAGACAGGAGCTAAGAACGTTGCCAAGAGATGCCGAGGAATTGCCTTCATCTGCCTGTGGCTCTGTCACAGATTGCTTGTTAGAAGGAGAAGAAACCATTGCTTCAAGTAGTAGTAAAGTTCGTGCCTTAAAGCTTTCGCAAAAGCGCCGCGCTCGTCGGCAGCTGCAGGAGTACCGGATCAAAACTTTTTACACGAGCGGTGCCTCCAGCAAACCTATGGATTCGCTCGAAACCGTCTTCTCGATGCAAAAGGAGCTCACCTCAATGATGGACTTGTCACGCTATCCGAATTCGGCTGAAGGAAGAGTCTCCGCGCTGTCCACGGCTATTATTCACGAAGCAGTTGAGCTGCAGAGACTGACGAGCTGGAAGTGGTGGAAGCGCCCGGCTACCTTTGACGCTGCCGCGGCCAAGGAAGAACTGATCGATATCTGGCACTTTGTGGTCCAGGCCTCTATCGAGCTTGGAATGAGCTCGTCAGACATAGTGGAGGAATATTCAAAGAAAAACATTGTAAATAGAAACAGGCAGACTTCAGGGTACTAGATTAGCAATCGTAGCATGGTCAGTCGTACCGATATAGTCCAAGATTTTGACCTGCTCCCTGAACAATTCAACATCCTTCCGTGCGGAAAGGAGCACGGGATGTGCACCGACAGCCCCCACGATCCGGCCCTCAGCATCCGTCCCGTTTCTTGATAGGGATAAAAGCGCTTGGCCAGCCCTGTGACCGCGAACTTCCCGGCCGCAGATCACAATTTCCTTGAGCGCGGGGTGCGCGGCTACAAAACTGACGATCGTATCAATTCCTTCGTTTTCTGACAGCAACCTGCCTACCAGAACAACTCTATTCATAAAGTCCTCCGACGCAGACAGCCTTTCCAACAAATCCAAGCTTGATAGAGTGCATACAGCCACGTGTTTTCCCTTTCCCAAGTAGTACTCTTGTCTTATCGGCAGCACGAACCCGCAAACTCTTCCAGCTACTTCTTCAATCCCTTTCTTGATCGCCAATTCTATTTCAGTCCCCAGCTGGTCTTTCTTTTGGGAATAACTCTGACGAACGGTGCTTCGCCCGGCTTCCAAGGACTCTTTCTTACCCATTCGAACCTGTCGTGAAAAATGTCGTACAGCCTTTCAAATTCGCTGCCAGACTCTATTATCTCCGCACTGCCCTGGACGCAAATCGCTTTGTTCTTAACGGAATCATAAACGTCAACGGTCAAGGCGACATGGTTGTTATTCATAATATTTTGAATTTTCCTTGTCCCATAGTCCGTCGCAAAAACGAACGTTTCATTCTCAAATACGTACGACACCGGAACAACATGAGGAATGTTCCTGTCGCAGGTGGCGACCCTGCAGGCTTCGTTGTGTGCGAGAAAATATCGCTCCGCGCTGCTAAATTTCAGCCTGTCCAACAACTCGATCATTTGCCCGGCCATTATTTAATTTGGCGTATGGCAAGATCTGTGTCAGCTCAGACTTGTACGGATGAGTCTAGGCGCTGGGTCCTACTTTCTTGGATCCTCTCCATCGACCAAATCTAACCATGAAAACCCCTGCTGCGATTGTCAGGAGCGAACCGGCCAGATAACCCGGCTGAACCACCGCCTGGAAGGGCTCTGGCGCGGTTGATGAATAGGTGCAGTTCCTTCCGTCAGGACTGCACTCCTTGATGACCGGGAAAATGAGCAGGATTGCGACGAAGGCGATAAAGAGGGCTATGCCGGCGGATGATACTATGGCACCAGTCTTGGCAAGGAGCTCCTCCAACGACAAGCAGGATTTTGTTCATCGCCGCCGTTCATATTCGTTATCCATCAGGGCGATAGCCGGTCTGGGTCCAGCGTCGCGAACTTGAACTCGTTTCCCTTGTGCACCCGCTTGAATTGACTGTCAAAGTAAAGATAAGGGAGGTTATCGTTCACGTGTCTCGTCCACAGGTCATGAACCTTGGTGAAATAACTGATCTTCACCTTGCCTTTCATTCTCAGGATTTCATGAGTCAATATGTGCGAAATCCTTGGGCAGTTCATCTTTGCATAGAAGGCAGTCCGCTCAGGTTCGGCTTTTGCCTCCACAAGTCTCTGCCACCACGCGATGCCAAGGTTCTTCGCTGTGTAGCCTTCGGTGTTGCAGTCAGTCCAGAAGGGCTTGAAGTAGGCCAGGTAAAAGTGCAGCACGTCACTTCCTCTTTCCGAATGGTCTCGGATTAGATAAGCAAGGGACATTCTGTCAAAAAGCTTGCCCGGAATCACCGGAAGTATGTCAGCTTCCACCGCAAGGTCAAAGTCAAAGTACCTGTGAATCCACCACCTGAAGAACCTTGCCATAGAAGCGACATAGTCCCAATCCTCTTTTTGCATCTTCTGCCATTCGTCGTTCTTTGCCACGTAAATGAAGAAGAGCTTCTCAGCATCCAATGCCGCTTTTCCTTAGTGGTGCCGTCCTTTCTCTGAATGAACGTGTTCGCCACCGCAGCCGCAAGAATCTTCCTCTCCCCCGACCCATCCAGCCCTTGCATTTTGCGGGTGACTTGCGCTAACGTGCTTCACCAGCTTGTAATCCGAATCAAACCCTTCCCCGCAGACTGAGCAGGTCTGCAAAATCCTAAAATCCTTCATCATGACATAGTCGAAGCAGGAAGGCATTAAAACTTTCTCGTCTGGTTGAAACAAAGTGTCGGCCGACGAATACGACCCAATAAAGTACAAGATCACCACGCTGCAGAACTGGAATCTGGTCGCAAGAGATTACCACGATGACTGGGTCAGCAAGGAAATAGGTCCTTTCAAGGCGACCGCAGAACTGGTCAAGGCAGCTTCAGTCAATCCTGACGATGCAGTTCTGGATGTCGCGTGCGGCACAGGCGCCGTTTCAGCCGTTGCTTCGCAGAGACTACATTCTTCTTCGATGCTCGTTGGAATAGACCTTTCGAACATAGCGCTTTCAATCGCCATGCGCTTTGTCCCGCGAGGACAATTCACGCAGATGGACGCAGAGCACATTGGCCTGCTTGGCAGGTTTGACAAGATATTCTGCCAGTACGCCCTGATGTTTTTCCCTGATCCGCCAAAAGTGCTCATTGCACTCGGAAATCTGATGAAGAAAAGTGGCATGCTTGCCATATCTGTCCACGGTTCGGCAGATCAAGTGCCATACTTTAGCACAATAATGACTCCGGTCCTCGCGCATGTCCCTGATATCAGACCGAGCGGAGCGCCAACTGTCCATCGGTTTGGCAACCCTGGTGACCTGGAAGGGACGCTCTCCGAAGCTGGTTTTTCAGGGATATCGATAACAAAGTACACCTTCGAATACGAAGCAGGTACCTTCGAAGATTACTGGTCTGATTACCTGACTACAACCGCGGCGTCCATACGAGCAAGAATCATTAGCGACCGCGAAAAGCTTACCAACATTAAATCCGAAGCAGAGGATCGAGCCCGGAAATTTCTGAACCAAGATGAAATGATAGTTTTTCCGTGGGAAGTCCTCATCGCTACCGCGCGACACGGCTGAGCAATGTAACTCTTCGGATAACGCTTTTAGCACTCTTCATGCCGCCTAGCAAGCATGACAATCAGTCAAAAGCAATTATTCACTATTGCTGGAGTGGGCCTGGCTGCCTCCGGCATTGTCACTATTTTTCTGCTATTTCTGACCTATTGGTCAGAGGGCAGCCCAAACTCTCCTGCACCAAATCAGGATCAAACGAAATTCCAGCTGGAAGAAATTCATGCCAGCCCTAACCTCGTGATGCATATCCACGCCCACGTCTCGCTAATGCGTGGAGGAGAAACTGTGGTTGTTCCCGAGGAAATAGGAATAGCCCCCGAATTGTGGAAAGATCGTTCGCTTGATGAGTACGGGCCGTCTTCCGGGCTGCTGGCTCCAATGCACACTCACGATATGAGCGGAACAATCCACATAGAATCAACCGTCAATAGGGAATACACCCTTGGCGAATTCTTGCGGATCTGGGGGATGGATCCAAGCGCCGTCGTGAAAGTCACTGACAAAAATGGGAATGAAATCCAGGATCATGAGCACCTTGTCCTAGAGCGAAACGCAGAGCTAATCGTGGAGATTACCTAGCTGCGACTTTCTAGCTTGACCCAACGCGGCTCCCAGCGGACGCCCATCGATAAGTTCATAATTCACCCCTACAGAATCCTTCTGAAGGTGCGCTGGTCTGTCATTTAGCAAGGTAGGGGCCGTCATACTGCTGGTCTCCAACATGGAAAACTCGGTCAGATTCTACAGCGAGACTCTGGGACTTCCCGTGAAGACAAGATCCAAGGACTGGACCGAATTCTTTAGCAACAATACCGTGCTTGCTTTGCATCCGGCAAAAAAGAAAAGCGGCATAAAGACGGGCGCAGGTATGCTTGTCGGATTTGAAGTTAGTGACCTCGATTCGACAGTAAAGAAACTAAGAGACAAGAAAGTGACTTTCTACAAAAAGCCCAAAGAGGAGCCGTTTGGCAAGCACACCATAATCAAGGATCCGGATGGCCACCTGATATCCATTGCAGAAATAAAGGCCAAAGCGACAGAGGGCTTTGACCTGATTGGCTTTTTTGGCGCCGAGTAAAAAGATTACCGCTTATGTGCCGTAATCAGGTACACAGCGCCACCAAGGGCTTTCAAGCGCATTTTTTTAAAGCCCGATTGCTTCAGAAGGGAAGTGATCTCCTTCCTCGTAAGAAAATTGTGGCCCTGAAGCACAAAGTCAAGCTGCATTCCCATTATCAACTTGTTTTCATCCGACCTTATCTTTGAAGTAGGAAGCAAGCCTTCGATCACCCCAATGGTCCCATTCTTTCTTAGCGCGCGGAAGCAGTTGTCGGCAGTCTTTTGCTTGTTTCGTGCCGAATAGAGCGACTCGCCCAGGTAAGTGATATCAAACCCGTTTGAGAAAGGCATCGCTTCTGCCTCCATTACGTCTAGCCTGACGGCTGTTCCCTTGAGCAATTTCCGCGCCTGCGCGATTGCTTTCCTTGAGGGGTCTATGCCGACAAAAATCGTTCTCGGATACTCGCGCAGCAGCTTTGCGATAAGGGTTCCCGTGCCACAGCCGACATCAAGGAATCTGCACCCTTTTCTTAGCCGCAGGTCTAGACTCTTGTTGCGCCGCATCGAGTTTAGAAACGCAAAATGATCCCAATGGGTCGCCTCTTCTATTGCTGCGAAATTCGATACTATCGGATGCGTCACTCCATGCTTGAATAGGTCAGCAAGTTTTCCAAACTCTAAGCTTCGAAGTGCCAGATATGAGACTTGCCCGCCGAGGTAATCAGGATGAGACGGATCCAGTAGCAGCTCTGCCACTCGCGGGGCAAGCTCGAGTTTGCCATCAATCTTTGTGACGAATCCGTAAGACTCGGCCGCCGAAGCCCACGCCTGAACTGCCGGGCGATAAAGTCCAGTGAAAGAGGCAAGATCCCTGGCTGTCAGAGCTCCCATGGATAGCCTATCGAACAGGCCGGTCTGTCTTCCGATATGGGCGATCCAGACCCCGTAGAATCCGACAGAGTACCCCCATAGCCGCCTGAACTCAGCAGAGCGCGTTTTCAAACGTGCACGATTTATGGGTTGTCATTCTTAAATCATTGCGCAACAGATAGGGGAACCTTTTTTCCGGGATTCAGAGTAAACATCGGGTCAAACAGTTTCTTGACTGAATAAAATATCTCTGTCATCTTTTTGCCGTACATGAGTTCGATGAAGGGCAGCCTCGCTATCCCGTCCCCGTGCTCTCCGGTTATCGTACCCCCGTTCGCTACCACCCTGGAGAATATCCTGTGTGCAATTTGTTCCATCAGTCTGGTCTCATCCTCTGATGAGATGTCTATTAGTGGTCGCGTATGCATGTTGCCGTCTCCCACGTGGCCATACATGACATAATTCATTTTATGATCCCGGTAAGTGTCGAGCAAATTAGTTGCATGGGCGACAAGCTCGTGCGGGCGAACTACAGTGTCTTCAATCAGCCCTATTGGTTTCCTGCTGCCTACCGTCAGCCTCATGATATTGTTTAGCGCGCCTTTTCTTGCGCCCCATATCTTGGTGATGCTTTGTTCGTCTGAAGCATGTTCGAGTACCGTACAAGTGCCCGTAATTTTCCGCATGCACGATTCCATCTGTCGTTCCGGCTCGGCTCCATTGCCGGCAAATTCCACAAAGAGCAGACAGCCCAGCCCGCTTGATTGGGAAGAGCCATGGGCAAACACGGTATGGTCCATCATTTCCAGCGCAACGGGAGCGAATTCTAGAATTGCAGGAACCATGCCAAGCGCGGCAAGTAGATCTCGAAAACCGAGAACCAAAAGAGATCTGCGCTCAGGAATGTCAAGGATCCTGAACTGCGCTTGGGTGACAATACCGAGAGTACCCTCTGATGCGGCAAATACCTTCTGCGGATTGAAATCGCTTCCGTTCATGACGGCGTCAAGCCGATAACCGCAGGAATTCTTGCTCACGCGAGGAAACCCCTTTTGAATTGAGGACAGGCTGGAAAGAAGCAACTCGCGAAGCTGAAGCATTTTCTGATCATAATCCCCCTTTGCTGAATGACCAAAGGTGCTATCGGCGTATACGGTCTTTACTTCGTCTAGGAAATCTATAGTATTTCCATACCCGAGACAATGGACCCCGCTAGAGTTATCTGCTATCATGCCGCCTACAGTGCAGTAGTTGCTGCTGGCAGGGTCAGGGGGCAGGAATTTGCCCCTTTTCCTCAGCTCCAAGTCAAGGACGGCCTTTACGATACCCGGCTGAACGACTACATGGTTTGCGCCGACTTCAATCACCCTGTTCATGTGCTTTGTAAAATCAAGAATGATGCCGTCTGAAAGTGATTGGCCGAGAAGGCCTGTTCCGGCACCTCGGGCAGTCACCGGGATTTTCTCGTCGTGGCTGTACTTGCACGCGAGCTGGACGTCATATTCATCAGCCGGACAGAGGATTGCAGCCGGCATTACTTCGTAATGGCTGGCGTCCACAGAATAACTGGTTCTGCTCCAGTCGTCAGTTAGTAATTCTCCCTTGGCGATTCTAAGCAGGGATTCATCAAAGGGCAATGATTGAATCTTGTGCCTGCCAGATTATAATGGAATTGGTATGACTGAACAAAGCGAACTGTAGAGACTACGGCACAAATACGCTAATGATTAA
>DADA01000009.1 GCA_002494895.1 Nitrososphaera sp. UBA210 | reverse complement strand
CTTCTCTTTCCCTTCCTCCCTGTCAAAGTCGGAATGGAACTCTTCTTCGTCCGAATACGCGCGCTCCGCGTGCTCTCCTATGTCAAGGCCGATGTCCTCGACTTCACGCGATACCCTCACCCCTATCAGGACGTCCAGGACTTTCATTATGGCAAGGGTCCCGCCAAAGCCCATGAGGGCCGCAACTCCGACTCCGATTCCCTGTATCAGCAGCTGCTGGGGGTTGCCAAACAGAAGGCCGTCGGGCCCGGCGGAATTAATCAGTGAGCTGGCAAATATCCCTATGGCAAGCGCTCCGACGATTCCCGCCACTCCATGCACCGAGCTGACGTCGAGGGCATCGTCTATCTTTAATTTGTCCTTGAAGAAAATGACGCCCAGGTACGACAGGACACCGATCGCAGCTCCTATTACAAGAGAATGTTCCACGCTCACATAGCCTGAAGCGGGAGTTATTCCGGCCAGCCCGGCAATGGCGCCATTTATGGCGGCAATCACGCTTGGCTTTCCAGTTCTTGCCCACGAGAGGCCGACCCAGATCAGCGCGGACACAGCTGAAGCCAGATGGGTTACAATGACTGTATTGCCGGCTACCCCGCCGGAAGCCAGCGCGCTTCCAGCGTTAAAGCCAAACCACCCAAGCCACAGGAGTGAGGACCCCAGGACCGCGATTGGTATGCTGTGCGGCACCATGATTGCCGGCCCATAGTTCCTCCTTCTTCCCAGGACCAGCGCGACAGCAAGCGCACCCATGCCAGCGCTCGTGTGGATAACTATTCCTCCGGCAAAATCAACCACGCCAAGCGCGCCGAGCCACCCTCCTCCCCAGATCCAGTGAACCAGCGGATAGTAGATCAGGATGCTCCAGGCCGCAATAAAAATAACAAAAGCACTGAACTTCATGCGCTCTGCAATTGCGCCGGTCATCAGCAAAGGCGTGATAACGGCAAACATCATCTGGAATTTTGCAAACAGGACGCCGGGTATCGTCGGGGCGTAACTCAGGCCGTCGTCAAAAGGAATGCCTTTCAAAAATGCCCAGTCCAGGTTGCCTGCTATTCCCCCTGTCTGGTCCGGGCCAAAGGTGAGGCTGAAGCCGAAGGTGAACCACATGACGCTCAAGAGGGCAAGCCCAAAGAAAATCTGCATGAAAATTGAAACAGTGTTTTTCTTTCGCAGCAGGCCCGCCTCGAACATGCCCAGGGCGGGTATCATCAGGAGAACCAGACTTGAAGCTATCAGCATCCAAGCTGTATCCCCGCTATCTATCGGCATCGGCTCTTATCTTGAACCCATTGTTATAAGATTTTGGTCGGCTGGGGCATTAAAAAAAGTCACCTTTGTTTACGGTCAGCTTGTTGTTAAGAAGTGTTCGCCTCCTAAGAGAGTCATTGCGCACAGACAATGTGCTATGCAGAAAATGACTTATTGATTCGAGCAAACGGACTTGACTTTAAGTTTTGCTAGGACAAAATGTTTCTGAATTGAACGTAGTAAAATCTATTAGTTATGTTTCATGAACAAGCATGTGAATCTCAGGCCGAGAAACATACTCCTTTTGCAGTCTCTCTCCTCCTTGACAAATGAGGAAATCTGGCTAAGAAAGGCGTATCTGAATATTGTGTCGAAATTGGCAGAGTTCGCAACTAACCCATCAGATAGCTTTGACCCCTTTTCTGCAAAGTTCATGGGACTCGAGTCTATAGAACGTAACAAACACGAATATAGGGCCTTCATGGAGGTGACGTCTTACTTCTGGGGCTCGAAAGGAGGCAGAGGCGCTCTTCTTGAAAAGGTGATTGCAGCAGCAGGAGGGTCATCCGCCGCTAATGGAATGTTACTTTCACAGATTCCCCAGTGGATCGGCAATATACGAAATAGTAAATACATAAAGGAATGGCGGGTCACTGGCAGTGCTCCAAAACTAAAGTTTGGCCTCCTAAACGTTATCGGAGGCAGATTAGTATTCCTAGAGATAAAAAATCGAGTGGACAGTGGTGGAACTGCTGCACGCGAGGAAGCACTGGCCAAGAAATTTCTCGCATTATGCAAAGCAATACAGAATGGAGACAAAGTGTACGTTGGTGATGATGTTGAAATGGATATCGCTCAAGCTCTCCTTGCTCTCGGAATCAAGAAGGTTGAGATGCACGCAGGTTTTCTATTTAGTGTCGACGGGAGTGAAGCAACTCTTGAATCCGATAAATCAAAGGGTTTCTTTGGTCAGAGCAGAAAACTGCTTGGAGATTACTATAGGGCGCAAAACCATCGTTATTCAGTCAAGTTGACGTACGATGAAGCTTTTCAGAGGTTGTCTTTCGAGAAGGATGGCTTAGTTGTTCTTCTTGACCTCCTATATGGAAGCGATGTTACGAGAGCATATACGCCTGATCGTGTAGATCTCAGGGCAGTACTTCATAAGGTATTTGCAAGGAAATGGGATGATGTATGGTTGTCGCTAAATGTAGCGATTGTTGAACGCGCGTTGCTACTTGAATTTGGTAGCAATCACATGATACGAATCCAAGAGATATTAAAGAATGCACCATCTTATTCGTCTTTAATCAAAAGCTTTACAAGCTTTACGGCGGATTCCACTCGCATGGATAGCCTCACAGATTGCCTCTCAATCATCAAGGAAGATGAAAGCATCAGAAAATTTCCGGCGCCTTCATCGTCAGCGGTCGATTCGTTGGACACTCTTTTAACAGATTGCATTTACATTTGCGCGGTGGCGAGACCGCGACCCAAAAAGGTTAAATCCCGATGAAAGAAGTGAGAATCCGGGAAGGCTTGCCTAGACAGATTTCGTACGACCTTTACGAAGGCGATTCCCGCAATGAACTCATCAGGCTAGCGCGTAACCCTGACGAAAAAAAGAAGTACCGCCTTATTGTTACATCTCCTCCATATTTTGGTCACAGACATTATGGAGACCACTCAGGAGAACTGGGCCAGGAAAAGACCGATGAACAATTCATCAAGAATCTGGCCGATATCTTTGCAGCTTCCAGAGAGCTTTTGACAGATGATGGCTCAATTTGGATAGTCATTGGAGATACCCGGCGCAAGATGCACAAACTCATGATTCCTCATCGATTATCACTTGAACTAGTCAGAAGGGGTTATACTTTCCGAGAGGACATCGTCTGGTACAAGAAGAACAATATTGCAAGCAGCACAAAAGAGAACTTCGCACAAGCATACGAATACATCCTCTTCTTTTCAAAAAATGAAAAATCATTCACTAACCTTGACGAAATTAGGGTAAAGGGTAACGAGGCTAGGGAGGGAAGGAATAGAATCCCGCCTGAGCATCTTATTCAATATAAACCGCTAAACCCCGATAAGCGTAGAATAGTGGAGCTCGAGGAGATCATCCATGGAGCTAAGCCAAATACGCCCTTCAACGCCTTGCCTTCCACAAGCGAAATTTCGAGAGCCTATGGATATGACCCTGAAAAGCATTGTCCTACATGCTACAGAAAATTCAAGAGGCATGCAACGCGAAAGAGGATAGGAGATCACAAACATTATCCAATATTTGCTGTATGCAACCCTGCGGGGAAGAATCCTGGGAACGTCTGGGAAATTTCAACGAAAGCACACTATGGAAACGAGCATTTTGCCATCTTCCCAGAGGATCTTGTGGCTCGGATAATCAGCTTTTCTTCTAAAGTGGGTGATTGGGTGCTCGATCCCTTCATGGGAAGAGGTACTACTGGGATAGTTTGTGCCTTAACGGGAAGGAACTTTACAGGAATCGATCTTTACCCCAATAACAGGAAAAATGCCGAACGAAATATCGCCAACGCAATTCATGGCAAGTACGACAGGAAATTAGTAGAGGATGTAACAAGAGAGACCCGATTAATTGAGCTAGTGGGAGATAAGGTCCTGACACTTCAAAATTTCCTGCTCGCGGACGCTTCCTTATCGTCACGATAGGCCAGCATTTCGGAGCCCTGGGTTGAAGCTTATTATTGCTAGTCACTCAGGAGCAACCATTCCAGAATTTCGATTCTGCCTTGAATTTCTATCTTGCTAATCAAACTCGGTCGTTTATCGCTAACGGGCTCCGTCAGCAGATTCTTCTGTTTTTGCAACATTTTGAGTATCCTTGCGTCGGCGGAGGACCGCGTGCTATTCTCCTTGTCCCCGCGAACTTGGATTCCCAAGGACCAATCAAGAATATCGATTCTTCCTCGAATAAGCTTTTTTGTGAGGGGTCCTGCTATGATTGCCTTGTTGGCGTTTTCACATTCCCGCAGCATGTCATGCTGGCCTTTAAGCGTCTTCAATATTTCTCGCTTCGATCTCAATTTTCTCGGCTTAGATGAAGCCTCAGGTTGTTAAATAAGTCATTAACAAATCGCACTCTACGCCAAGTCGGCGCATGGTCTAAGGTTAAATATTTCCGAGCTCATGCGAGAGTATAGCCTTGAAACTGATCCAGATCATTCTGGCAAAGAACGAAGTGATGCAGATAAGCGAAGCGCTGAAAAAGATACCAGTCGGCGGAATTACAGTTTCAAAAAAACGTGGCCGCGGCAAGAACCCGCCTCCCGAGATCCATGCATCAAAGGGCGCAGAGCTGTTCAGGCCGCAGTTTGGCGACAAGTATGTGATAGAGATAATTGTCCCGGACCACCAGGAGGCCAAGGTAATAGAATACGTCCGGCAGAGTTCCTCAGAGGGCAAGATCTTTGTCTCTCCGGTGACGCGGGTGGTAGACATCAAGTCAGGAAAAGAAGGAGACGAAGTGATCTAGCGTCACGAACGTACCTGCATTGCAGAGACATCGAGCCCGGCCATCGATTGATAGAGGGTATTGCTCAAATCAGCCCGATAGTAATCCAGCTTGTCCGGGTCGTACTTTTGGACGAACTCTATGCTTTCTCCCCTTGTTATTCTCTGTATTACCACGTCGCGGTGGGCGTAGCCGGTCACGAACCTGTATCCGTGCCTTATCGCCTCGTCAAGGAATCGCATCCTGAGCAGGTGGCCGCCTGATTCTCCCCAAAAGCCCTGGCGTATGCTGATCCCTTCCAGGTACGCCGTGTTGCCTTTCCCGGCGTTCGGGTCGTAGGTGCCTCGCCTGAGCCTGCCATTCTCGAGGGGCCCTCCCTTTGCATAGCCTATGACGTCGCCAACCTTGTCATTGATCCTCAGCGTGACTAGGATTGCATCTTCGGCGCGCAAAGATTTTCGAAATATCTTTTCGTCAGCCGGCACAAGCATGGGCTGCTCTTTCAGGATGCCGAGAATAGATTCCTGGACGTAGGGTTCAAGACTCGCCCCGCACCTTTCGACCTCTGACACCAGCATAAGCTGGTTCTTTACCAGATTCTTGAATTCCTGCTGTATCATCAAAGTGTCCCGAAAAGTCTCCACGTTGCCAAAGAATACTTCTCGGTATTCGTGCGGCACTCCTTCCATCACCTTGTCAAACATTTCTTGTTCGTCTTTCAGGAGGTCAAAGTACTTCGCTGACCTTTCGTTAATGACTGAAGGGTGCCATCCCAGGGCGTGCGCGTTGCGTCGCGCAAGGTCCTTGCTGTGCTCAAAGTCGCCCAGCGCGTACCC
>DADA01000082.1 GCA_002494895.1 Nitrososphaera sp. UBA210 | reverse complement strand
CATCACTTTCGCGCCGTTGCAGACGAACTTTACGGCACCCATGTCGACCGTGACGGACGGAAAACGCTCAAGCAGTTCCGGTCTGGCTCCGATGAAAGGGAGGATCTTTTCGGATATCTGAACAGCAGTGACTGAATCGTCAACGACTAAAAGCCTGCAGCCGTCGTCTATCTCGTACACCTTGATGCTCTTTACTTTTGGGAGTAAATCCTGTGGCCACGATGCGCCCATCGTTTCAACAAGCCCGGCGGTTTCAGTCTTTGAAAGAGTAAATGTCTTCAGTTTCTGTCAGCGACTGTAAGTACGCCTGATAATTAATTCCTTGCAAGGCTAAATCAGGCGTTCGTGTGCGTGATAATCTGCCAGCACTCCAGACAGTAGTCTCCTATTACCTGGAATATCTCGGCTGGTTTTTCATGGCAGTGGCTACATAACATTACGTCGCCATGTGAAATTTCCTTCTGTTCCACTGCGTTATTGTCCAAAATCTGCATTGATATGCTAGAGTAATTTCAGCCTGTGAGCCTATTTATAGTTATTTTTGTTATCTTAAAATACTGGCTATTTGAGCACGGGCGTCCCGTACAGTTGTCGATGGCTAATAGACATCTACATATAAAGTAGTACGCTCCATCCGCCCTTGGTTATCTTTCAAAGATCGTGTCTCTTATTTCTATCAAATCCCTGAGGATGGCAGACGCCGTTTCCATCCCGCCAGCCCCGCGCCCTATTATCGTCTGCTGGCCGGAATGCTCGGACGAAAAGGTGACCGCGTTAAGGGTGCCGTTCACACAGATGGGATCCTTCTTTGCCACTTCTGTTGGCGCGACATCCAGGCGCCTGCTGTCGCAAGTCGCGATTAGTTTGATGGCGCTTCCGTGCTCTGTCGCTTTCTTTACATTCGCTGACCTTACTCCGCTGATTCCTGTCCTATTTACATCTTTCATCGTGACTTTCATTCCCATCACCCAGTTTGCCATTATTACCAGTTTAGCTGCTGCGTCAAATCCGTCTATGTCCAGGGAAGGGTTGGCTTCCGCGTAACCCTTTCGCTTGGAATCTGCAAGGGCGTTTTTGTAATCCATCCCCTCTTCCATTTTGCTGAGGATATAGTTCGTTGTCCCGTTAAGTATTCCCTGGAATGACACTATCCTGTCGCCCTTCAGGCAGCGCTTTGCAAATTCCAGGATGGGAGTACCTCCGCCTACCGTCCCGCTGAACCTGAGCATCACTCCGTTGTAGTTTGCCAGTTCTATTAGGGAAGGGAACGCAAGCGCGAGCGGGCCCTTGTTGACGCTTATCACGTGCTTGCCGTTTCTCATTGCACTAATGATGTGCGATGTTCCAGGTTCGCCGGTAGAGAGATCGGTTGGGGAACACTCTAGCATGACTTCTGCCTCGACGTTTTCGATAATTTGTGCTGGATCAAATCCTTTGTTTCCCTTGTCATAAGCGCCCACCGTGCTCTTTATCTTCTTGGCTTCAAGAAGGCGCTGTAGGTCGAGGCCGGCCGGCGCCACAGCAGAGCCCTTGTTGTCAACACATGCCACGATGCGAGGTTTTATTCCATGCTCGCTGTAAAGATCCGCCGATCGCGACAACAAGAGTTTGGCAAAGCTCTGACCGACCACTCCGAATCCGACCATGATTATGCGCAATGCAGATGCTGTTTGCTTTAACGCGACGTGGGCTTAATAAAACTATAAACACAGCACCGGCATTTCCCGCCTGTGGCATTTATCCTCGCAAGTTATAAAACCTGAATCACAGGAAGAGTAAGAGGTTGCTCGACCCGATTTCAATGATTCTAGTTCTGATAGGAATCGGCATTGGAGCAGGGGCATTGGGTTCTGTGCTCGGAGTCGGCGGTGGGATAATAATGGTCCCCGCGCTAACGTTTCTGGGTTTTCCTCCGGCGCACGTTGCCAGCACAAGCCTGTTCGCCGTAACTTCCACGAGTGTGTCATCGACGATCGAGTATTCTCGGCAAAAAAGAATCGATTACAGACTCGGAATTCAGCTGGCTGCGCTTGCGATTCCTGGCGCCATAATCGGCGCGTTTGTGTCCGATTATCTGACAGAAGGATCGTTCAAGCTCGCGTTCGGAATACTGCTGGTGCTTACGGGCCTCTACATCCTCTATAGGAATTCCATCCTCAAGGAAGGCAGCGAGGCTCCAAAGAAACAACCGATACATGTGATGGTAGCAGTTTTTGGTGCGACCTTTGGCGCCGGGCTAATATCAAGCATATTTGGTGTGGGCGGCGGAACAATTTTCGTACCGATTATGCTTCTTGTCCTGAAAATGACAATGCAGCGCGCCGCGCCAACATCGCAACTGACGCTCATGATAACATCGGTAGCCGGCGTACTGACGCACTCGTTTCTGGGACACCCGGACTACATTCAGGCCGTGGCGCTATCGGCAGGAGCATTCGTAGGTGCGCAGGTCGGCGCAAGGCTCTCGAGATCCGCAAAGGACGCACTCCTTCAGAGGTTGCTTGGAATAGTACTGATAGGCGTGGCAGTCAAATTCTTTTTTGACTGGTTTTCTTCAAGGTAGTCGCGGGTTTGCGTTTATTGTGCGATGAATGGCGGTAAGTAATATCGCGAGTATCGGCTACTTTCTGGATTCGTCCAGGTAAAATATTGCTTCGTTCCCTTTTTGGGCAACGCCTGCTGCCAGGTTTGACACAGAGTTCACTAGTGATTCGGAATCTGGCTCAGACCCTTCGCTGTTTCCTGCAAGGACCAAGTATAGCCTGATCCGTGAGCCCAGCACATCATTTAGTTCCTGGTTCACAGTTGCGGTATAAGGTCGCAATGCTCCCCGGAACACGTCTGACCTTGCCCTTATCGTTCCAGAAATCTTTTTGCCGACTGGGGCGTCAGGTCCCACTATGACGACCATTCCTTTTGAGTCCTTGTACTTTGATGGCTCTTCGACTGCCCCGGCCGGGGC
>DADA01000032.1 GCA_002494895.1 Nitrososphaera sp. UBA210 | reverse complement strand
TTGAAGTAGCGCTTTAAGTTGAGGTAGTGAGTCGGAGGAGGATTCTCTTGCATGTACTTTTTTGCCCTCTTGCTTATCGATATCGGCGCAACGCCGGGCGGAGCCGCGAGCGCTTTCTGCGAGGCCGTCAGGCAGATATCGATATTCCATTTGTCCACCGGGAGTTCGTCGCCTCCTAGGATCGAAACAGAGTCAGCAATAAAGAACGCCCCCTTCCTTGAAGCCAGCTCGCCCAACTTGTCCATGTACCTTATGGTTGTTCCAGTCGATGTCTCGTTGTAAACCGCGTATATCGCCTTGATATCTTTGTGATCATCAAAGGCCTGCTCGAACTTTTCATACGGCGGGTTTTCGCCGGGCGGGGCGATTATCCTTATTGCCTGGCCTCCCCAGCTGTCGATGAGGTCTGCAAGACGCGTGCTGAATTCCCCGTTGACCGGAATTAGCGCCTTGTCTCCCTTCTTGATGAGGTTTACAACCGATGCCTCCACGGCGCCCGTTCCAGAGGTCGTAAGGAGAACAATGTCATTTGATGTCATGAAGACCTTCTGTGTTTTTTCAACTACGGATTTGTATAACTCGCGAAAATCTTCGCTTCTGTGGTTAATCACAGGCGCGAGCATTGCGTTCATCACTCTATTTGGTACGTTAGTTGGACCGGGAAGCATTACAAGATATTCCATGCTGTAATCTTGTGAAAAGCGGGCGTGCAGCCTTATTTAAATTGATTTACAAAGTTGTAACGCAAAACTGTACCAATGTATGTCACTCGAGTTTTCCGGGAAGGATTAGTGTAGCAGGAAAGGAAATGTGGATATACAGCGCGCTTGAATGAGTGCGAATATTTAATTACACTCTACGATGAAAGCCTCCCTGTCAATGATGAAGGATCGCCGCTGTTCCATCTTACGTCACGCCAAAGACGCAGGCTGCAGTGCCGTCGCCGCTTTTGAGCCAGAAAACGTATTTTACCTCACGGGGTTTTGGGGGGAGGCGATAGCCATCTGTACGGAAAACGGAACAAAGCTGATAACTCCAAAGCTGGAATACTCTCGGGCAGAAAAAGCATCGATCGAATGCGAAGTTGTTTCTACTGAAAGGGGAAGTGAACTCATTTCCACATTTGCCACAGAGATAAGTGGCTACAAGTCGTGCACCGACTGCAGTGACTACTCAACGGTTGAATCAGTCCGCAAGCATGGCGGCGACATAGTAGTTGACACCGAGCCATTCCTCAAGACAAGAAGAATAAAAGACGAAATCGAGATAAAGGTCATCTCCAAGGCGGCAAAGATCCTCGACAAGCTCTACGAGATCTGTGCAGAAGAAATCAAGCCAGGACTTTCAGAACGCGACCTGCAGGCAAAGCTGGTGTACGAAGCAATGAAGATGGGCGCAAATCCCCCATCATACAAATCTACTCTGAATCCGCTGATTATAGCAGGTGGCCCCAACGGCGCTCTGCCGCATGCCGAGGTGACGAGCCGCAAGTTTCGCAGAGGTGACATGATAGTGGTGGACCTCACTCTGCGGCATGCTGGTTACATAGCGGATGCCACGAGGTCTTTCGCGCTGGGCTCTGCAACGAAGCAGATACGCCAGGTCTATGAAATAGTGAAAGAATCGCAGCTGGCTGGTCTGAAGGCGGCCACAGCGGGCGCAACGTGCGGGCAGGTCGACGCTGCATGCAGGGATCTAATCCAGGAACGGGGCTATGAAAAGCTCTTCATTCATTCTACGGGCCACGGGATCGGGCTGGACGTCCACGAGCCCCCCTGGCTTCGCATGAAAAACACTGAAGAACTAAAGCCGAACATGGCAGTGACGGTGGAGCCGGGCATATACATAGAGAATCGGTTTGGGGTTAGAATCGAAGACAGCATCATCGTGAATAACGGCCGGGCAGATGTGCTCAACAGATTCCGAAAAGACCTGGTTATCGTCAGGTAGAGTCTTTAGATCTTGAATCGTAAGAGTGCGCAACAACATCCAGCAACTTGCGTGCTACGGCTGCCTTGCTTTGCAGGGACACCCGAATGACTTGTTTTTTCTTGTCAATAATTAGCACTTCGTTCTGATCACAGCCCGCGCCCGCGCCCTTTTTTCCAAGGTCGTTGGCAACAACAAAGTCTGCGCCGCACTCCTGTAGCTTCTTGAACGCCCTTTCAGTCAGGACAGATTCAGATACGCCATGGTCCGCCTTGAATGCAACGAGCAGGCTGTGCTTGCTCATCTTCTTGATCCCGTCAACTATTTTTTTTGTCGGCTCAAGCGCCAGCTCGATCCTGCCAGAGTGTGTCTCGATCTTTCTCTCTGACATTCTCGCCGGCGAATAGTCCGCGACAGCAGCCGCCATCACCACGATGTCATAGGTTTTTGATGCAAGTTCTGAGTGCACTGCCGCGTGCATTTCTTCAGCTGTATTAACGCGCATCACCTTTCCATTGATGACATCTGAATCAGCACTGCCGTGTCCGTAAACAATGGTTGCATCTGCCCCCATCTTTTCCGCTTCCGCTGCAATAGCGATGCCCATTTTGCCAGAGCTGGTGTTGGTAATCACCCTTATCGGGTCGATGTATTCTATAGTGCTTCCAGCAGTGACCAGAATTTTCTTTCCTGAGAGAGGCCCGCGAGAGAGAACTTCTAGAACTAGTTGAAAAACCTGGCTCGGCTCTGCAACTTTTGCCTTGCCTTCTGCCATCTCTGGCTCAACAATGGTTATCCCACTGTCGCGTAACTTGATCACGTTTTCCTGTATTATCCTGTTTTCGTACATCGCTTCGTGCATCGCGGGCGCGATGATAATCGGAATTTTCGAGCCGAGAGCTACGCTCAAGACTGAAGTGACAGAGGTATCATCTATGCCACTTGCCACCTTGCCGATAGTGTTGGCAGTGCATGGATAAACCAGCACCAGGTCAGACATGCCGTAATCAGCAAGCGCGATGTGTTCCAGATCGCCTGTGAGCTTTGTAACTACCTCGTTGCCTGTCGCCCATTTCATCATTTCAGATGTGAGAAGCAAAGTAGATGTCGACTCTGTTATGACCGCGTGCACGTCGGCGCCATGCCGCATCAGGAGGCGGGCCATGTCTATTGCCCTGTAGGCTGCGACACTTCCCGTTATACATAGAACCACTTTCCTTCCATAAAGCTTCGATCCTTCTGTCCCGGTAATTTCTTTGGATGGATGTTGCCGTCGCCTCTTCATTTCTTCTTGGACCCCTTCAGCGCCTCTCTTAATTCGGACAGTTCTTCTGATTTCATGTGAAAAATGTTTGATTCTTCGGGAAACTTGCCGGTCTTGACCTCTTGTGAAAAACGGGAGACAGCCTCGTCGATTGTTTTCGAGAGTTCCGCGTACCGCTTCACGAACCTGGGCTTAATGTCCTCATAAATGCCAAGCATGTCGTGCAGGACCAGGACCTGGCCGTCGCACCCGGAGCCGGAACCGATCCCGATGGTCGGAACAGCCACTCTTTTCGTTATTTCCAAAGCAACTTCGCTTGCGACCATTTCAAGCACAATGCTAAACACGCCAGCCTTTTCCAGCTCCTTTGCATCTTCTATCAGCTTTTCGGCAGACAGTCTGGTTCCTCCTTGCATCCTGTAACCTTCCCACAGCGAAGCCGTTTGAGGCTTCAGGCCTATGTGTCCCATGACCGGAATCCCGGCATCTACTATCGCCCTGGCAGTATTGCTGATCTCTGAGCCACCCTCAAGCTTGACTGCGTCGCAGCCTGCCTTGATGAGTTGCACTGCATTTGCTACCGCTGTGCTGGGATGTGGCTGGTAAGACCCGAAAGGCATGTCGCCGACTACCATTGCCTTCTTTGCTCCTCTTGAAACGGCGCCACAAAACATTAGCATTTCGGGCATGCCGACTGGCGCGGTGCTCGAATAGCCCAGCACAACCATGCCGGCACTGTCACCGACAAGCAAAACGTCGACTCCTGCCCTGTCGCATATGAGTGCAGTGGAATAATCGTATGCAGTCAGGACAGCAATCTTTTCCTTTTTCTTTGCAGCCAAAATGTCTGCGACACTGATCTTTTTCCCAGTCTCCAACTAGATGCCCTCTCTAATCAGAGTCAGCGATCGACTCAGGTTGGAGTCATTGTCAAATCCTTCAGCAATTTTCTTTATCGAGCTTTTGCCCTTCAGTGAAGCAACCGAATCTACCAAGGCTGGCATCGCTCTTACCATGTTGTCTACGATGGTAACATGCGAGGCCCTGGCGGTCCTTGAAAGTGGATTCAGATCAATACTTATCACCTTCTTGCCCATTCTTGCAAGTGCCTCCGTTCTATCTCCATCTTCCAGTGGCACAAGGACTGTATCTGCAATGAAAATGCCCTCTGGATCAACCTTTCTGCGCTCGCTCTGCAGTTCGGGGATCCTTGCAGACGCCCTGCTACCCACGCCGAGAACCTGCCTGGCCCCATGACCCATGAGCTCTTTACTGATCGCAATTTCTCTTTCTTCGGTCCTGTAAAAGAGGTTCACCTCGATTCCAGCGCCGGTGGCATCTGCCAGTCGAACAACCTCTGCAGCGCAGAGGGCAGCGACGTTGCCATTCACCGAAATTACAGGATGCTTGGAAAGCAGGAGCATCGCAGCCGCTGCCCTGATCGCATTTCGAGCCAGCCCCGTCGTCTTTTCGCCAATAAGGTAGTCATATGCCTCGGCCCTGCCATGAGCGATTAGTCCTTCCGGGGCGACCAGCCCGCGCCTGAACCCGTCTACAAGTTTTTCCCTTGTGTTGAGGGACTTTGCACGTGGATGATCTGGAGGTATTGTGATGCTCGAATGCAATTGCTAGAGCACTCTTGCCCCATCCGGGTCCAGATTGCAGACAAAAAGTGTTCCGCCAAAGCCCTTTAGGGCTTCCCTGGCTTCCTTGGTGCGGCTGCGAGGAACAAGGGTAAATACCGTATGGCCAAACATCGCTACGCCCGCTTCAATTCCAATCGCGTTCAGGGCAGCGATGGGAGCCTTGCATATACCGTCTGTCAGGTCCAGAGTCCCTGCGAATTCGTAGGACATCTTCAAAAAGTCGTCGACGCTCCTCGTCTCTGACAATCTCCTCAGCATGACGCCGCCCTTGCCATTTATCTCGTCTATTCGGCCGGTAAGAAACGACTTTGTCGAAATTGGAGCAAGGCAAAGAACAACTGCCTTGTAATCCTGAAGCTCAATCCTGTCAATAGTTCCGATACCTGGCGCTCCCGCACCTGTTCGCATTTCAAAGCCTCCCGCAAACTCTGCAATAACCGTGCCGAGTCCCGTCTTGCAAGAGATCTCGGCATGATGGGCTATCTGGGCCGCCTGGGCCCTGTTCAAGTTGGTGTGCAACGCCTCGTTAAGAGCGTAAGAAAGGCTAAGAGCTGCCGCGCCACTTGATCCGAGTCCGAACCCTATCGGTAGTCCTACGTCATGGTCAACGTTCACAAAACTTGGTCTTTCCGCAAGCCTCAGGTATTCTTCGAGCACCCAGCGCGACACCTCCGCATTTTCTGAAACAGTCCCATTTATCGATATCCTATAAGCCGGTTTGCTGCTATCGTATACGTGAACCGTGGTTGCGATGCCCCTATCTATGGAGAACCCCGCCCCCTTGGATCCTCTATAGAGATAGTTTCCATGGTTGGGGGGTATCTCAAAAAAGCCGGTAATGTGGCCCGGGCTAAACGCCTTGGCTATCGCAACAGGCGTTGCAATGAGCGTTGAAGCCATCTTGCTACACATGTTTATAAATTGCGGAAAATATAAAAACATCGTTTAATTAATTTAAATGGGTATAAACAATATATGGCCAGGTACGCCAGAAGACTGCAGAAAATCGGTAGCAGCATACTCATTTCGCTTCCCAGTCAATGGATAAAGAGCAACAGTCTCAAGAAGGGAAGCATAGTGCCTGTGGATGTCAACCGCGATAACTCTCTTTCCATATTTCCTTCAGAGGAGGATGCTGCAGACCAGATCAAGGAAGTCACTATTCCGTATTCTCCTGCGTCAATGGACACTCTGGTCAACCAAGTTTATGGCGCATATTTGCTGGGCTACGACCTCATACGAATCAAAGGAAGCCTCCAGATTTCTTTTGATGACGCCGACAGGATAAAAAAGGCCATGCGCAAACTGGTCGGGCTAGAGATCGTTGACGAGGACGGCCTGAACATCATGATGCAATTCCTGCTTGACGCCAATACTCTTGATGCAGAAAAGATTCTCCGGAGGATGAGCTCGATAGTTGCTGGAATGTACCGAGACGTACTTGAAGCTGTCAGGTCTAGAGAAAATAACATACGCAGAGTGATAACCGGCAGAGACGATGAAGTTGACAGGCAGTATTTCCTCCTGGTGAGGCTCATCAGGAGCGCGATGATGGATCAGAAGCTGGCAGGCAAGCTAAACCTGAGCAACATTGACATCCTTGACTACAGGATCGCTGCGAACCATCTCGAAACCGCCGGCGACAACATCGTAGATCTTGCTGCTTCAATCCAGGATCTGGCGCGCACAAGGGTCGCAGACGAAGTGCACGAGGCAGGACTTTTGATTGAAAAAATGCAGGAAAAATCAGTGGCCGCCTTTGTCAACAAGAATCGGTCAGAGTCAAACAGCGTAGTCAAGATGTACGAAGCCTTCAACAAGCTAATGAACTCGGTAAAGGGAATGGCTACTAGCGCAGAATCCAGGAACCATCAATCAACGATTGCGGTGCTTAATCTGGTTTACTCTATGGATAATATTGCGCGCTGCTGGGTCGATGTTGCGGATCTCGTCAAACCCGTGCATCTCACGGCGCCGCTAAAGAACGCATAATTAGGTCATTCACACATCGAGTAGCATGAGTAATGATAATCGCGTAGAGAATGTCTTGGTTCTGCAGGGAGGTGGGTCGCTTGGCGCCTTTAGCTGCGGAGTCTACAAAGCTCTTGTGCAAAACAGGATCAAGGTCGACATAGTTTCAGGCACTTCGATAGGTGGAGTCAATGCCGCAATAATAGCCGGATGCAAGAACAAACGCCCTGAAGAAGAGCTGGAAAATTTTTGGCTAGAGCTCGCAGAACACTCGGTTGACTTGAGCATGTCAGGCATTCCGTCTCAGCCCTCACAGAGCAAAACCAACTCTGACAGCCCCTTCAGCGATTATTATCAGCAAGCCAGCAACTCTCTGAAAAACACGCTCTCATTCTACAGCTCTGCCGTATACGGAAATGATGCAATGTTTGTGCCGCGATGGAGGCCAGGGCAAGCTGCAACGGATCCTCTGTACTTCCGGCCGGACGAATGGACTTACATATACGACCACTCGCCATTGGCAAAAACTCTTGAAAAATATATTGACTACGAAAGGCTGCGGCCAGGCGGGAACCCAACCGCACGTCTAATCATTACAGCTGTGGATGTTCTTACAGCTCAGCCACTGACTTTTGACAGTTCAAAGCAGCAGATAACCGTCAAGCACCTGCTAGGAACTTCTGGCTATCCCCTCTATGGTTTTCCCTGGGTAGAGGTGGAAGAGGGAGTATACGCTTGGGACGGAAGCCTGTTGAGTAACACCCCGTTCAGAGAGGTAATCGACGCCGCGCCCGTGGTGGACAAGAACGTGTTCATTGTCGAGAACTATCCAAAAGTCATAGCCAGACTTCCAAAGAATATGCCCGAAGTCTACCATCGGGCACGCGATATCATGTTCAGCGACAAGACCAGTCACAACATCAAGATGTCCAGGGTGATTACATTTTACCTTCAA